>NZ_JAEHBK010000028.1:0-47603 GCF_016483685.1 Bacillus cereus group sp. N8
CATCTATAAACGATAATAAAATACTACGTGAAAAGATCGCATTTTGTATAAAAATATCCCTTAAGTTGATGGGTGTGGGATAGCACCACATGCCCATCAACTTAAGAACAGGAACTTACGCTTGAACATAATATCAAATTTAAATGAGCAAAGCTCTATTTCAAGTGAATAGAATCCACTCTTTAAGAATACATAAAATATATACATACAAGCTTAGTCTGATTACTACATCATTAGTGAAAGTAGGATTCTATAGATTTTGGAGGAAGAAATATGCAAAAAAAGGTTCTCCTGTTTACAGATTTGGGGATTGATGATGCGTTTGCTATACTGTACACCTTTTTTCGTAAAGACATTCAACTTGTAGGAATTGTAGCCGATTATGGAAATGTATCAAGAGAAAATGTATTAAGAAATATTAACTATTTGAAGTACATTGCGGGAAGGGAAGAGATACCTGTATTCCTTGGTGCTTCTGTACCGTTGACAGGTATAGTGATTCAGTATTTCCCTGAGGTACATGGAAAAGTCGGATTAGGGCCTATTATTCCCCCTGAAATTTCATATCCAGTTTATCCTTTAAATGATATTTATCAAATTATAGAATCAAATTTAGAAAATCTTACAATTATCAATTTAGGAAGACTTTCTTCGTTAGCTACGACTTTTGTATTGAATTTAGAAACAATGCGAAACGTAAGAGAATGCATTTGCATGGGGGGAGCTTTTTTCTATCCAGGTAACGTAACTGCTGTGGCTGAAGCTAACTTTTACTCAGACCCTTATGCAGCAAACTTAATTCTGCAGCATGCAAAGAACTTGACAATTATTCCTTTAAATGTGACTCAACATGCGATTGTTACACCCGAAATGGTCCAGCAAATCGATGCATTTCACCGGAATACACAGGATCTTGCAGGACTCATCATCAAACCTATGTTAGACTATTATTATAAATTCTACTCCAAGTCTAATCCAGGTATAAGTGGAAGTCCTATGCATGATTTTGTGACAGTGTGGTATTTGCTGAATCAAGAGGCTGTGGGCCTTTCAAGAGTACCTATTAAAGTAATTCCTGACCAAGGAGAAGGATTTGGTCAAAGTATTGCAGATTTTCGTTTTGCTACTAATCCAGGCTATAAAACGCATAATGTAGCTTTTCAGTTTGATTATGAAAAATTCAAGAAGGATATTATGGAAACGTTTTTAAAGAAGAGAGTGTAACAGACTTTATTAATTGCAGATAATACGGATTATGTGAATGTAATGCCACTTCACTTAACGTACAGGAATTCGACTTTATTAGGTTAAATTTCGCTTAGCATATAAAACTTCCAAAATGTTGGCTGTATCCCATCACTATCAAGCTAACAAAACAAAGTAAAACACCCCACTAAAATGAAAAAATCCGCGAATTTCTCAAAGTAATTAACTGCAGTGAAAGAAAATTTTCATTTCGGGGTTACATTAAAACTTTAGCTTGATGGCCGTGGATTTCGCCATCAAAATGTGAATTTCATACGCTTAAGGAATTTCTTTGTTAAACGTACATTAAGGAAGTTCCATAAACGATATTTAATATTTGTTATTGAAGGGTTTTGTTATCGTTACTATAAAAAGAATAAATATAAATCGATTTAACTGTTTCAAGATCATCTGTATCGAGTGTATGAAGCTGAAAAATAAAGTTTCATTATAAAGACTAAATGGAATATCAGTTCAGGTAGATAAAATTCATTAGTCGAAATTTCTTGCATAAAGCTGTATAATGCTTGTAACGAAAGGGAAATACAGGAAGGGATTTGTAATGAGTTACTATGGAAAAAGATAAACAACAATTAAGCGTCGAAGTTGCAAGATTATATTATCAATCAGATTATAGTCAGCAAGAAATTGCTAACAAATTAAATATTTCAAGACCGACGATTTCTAGATTATTAAAGTACGCGAAAGAAAAAGGGTTTGTTCAAATTAGCATAGCCGATCCATTTGCGGATTTAGATAACGTTGGGAATTTACTTAAAGAAAAGTACAACCTATTAGAGGCACATGTTGTGTTTTCTCCAGTGCCAGAATATGCAACGATTACGGAGTATATTAGTAAATATGCAGCTGAGTACATGGAAAAGACGGTGAAAAACGGTGATATCGTCGGTGTAAGCTGGGGAATGACGATGTATGAAATCGCTAGGAAAATCGTACCACAACATGTGAAAGGTGTAGAAGTTGTCCAGTTAAAAGGTGGTATTAGTCATTCGAGTGTAAATACATATGCGAATGAGACCATCACTTTATTTGCAGAGGCTTTTCAAACGACGCCAAGAAATTTACCGCTCCCAGTTATATTTGATAATGCGGTGACAAAAGAATTAGTAGAGCAGGATCGACATATTCATCACATTATTGAAATGGGGAAACAAGCAAATATTGCAGTTTTCACTGTTGGAACAGTGCGTGATGAAGCGTTATTATTCCGATTAGGATATTTAGATAAGGATGAAACGAACATTTTGAAAAAACAAGCTGTCGGTGACATTTGTTCACGTTTCTTTGATGGAGACGGAAATATTAGTAGCGAAGAAATTAATAAGCGTACCATTGGAATTGAGTTAGAGGAACTTAAATTAAAGAAACGTTCTATCTTAGTTGCAGGTGGTAATAGAAAAATACAAGCAATTGATGGTGCGTTACGTGGCGGGTATGCAAATGTATTAATTATTGATCAGCATACAGCAAAAGAATTGTTACATTATCAAAAAGGTTAGAAATAAAAGGCTTTCTCAAAATGTTAATTTTGAGAAAGCCTTTTATTTTTAGTATGAATAAATCAATGTGTAGTACCTTGTAAAGTATTTGTAAGGAATGCTCTTTGATTGATCCCCTTTTTCAAAAATTAGTGAGTTAGCCATAATATCTCTATCTACAAAAGTCCATCCATCTCGCTCCATCATATTGATAAAAGGTTCCATTTTTCCGCGCTTTACTAAGTAGGGGTATTGATTATCTAGCGGTTCTACTTCCACCATTTCTTTATTTTGAATAACCATCTTAGACATAGCTAAAGCAAATGGAATGGGGTTTCCTTCTTGGAAAATAACATCCCTTTTATAAAAAATAAATATGGATAGTGAGGTGCATACTAGCAATGTGAATATAAAGAATTTTGACTTAAACAAGTAGTCCACATCCTTTATTTACAAACTTATACTACTTTCAATGTATTACAAGAAATTCCCTTCTGAAAAATAATGAACAAAATTTCAAAAGTATGTTTACATTTGTTCAACTAAGAGTTAGAATGAAGTTGTTAAAAGATATGAGGAGTGAAGATAATGAACATTGCAAAGTTAATTGACCATACAATTTTAAAACCAAATTCAACTAAAGAAGATGTTATGAAAGTAATCGAAGAAGCAAAGGAATATAAATTCGCTTCTGTTTGTATTAATCCTACATGGATAAAGCTAGCTGCTGAAGAATTAGCTGGACATGATGTAGACGTTTGTACTGTAATCGGTTTCCCATTAGGAGCAAGCACTACTGAAACAAAAGCATTCGAAACAAAAGATGCTATCGCAAAAGGTGCAACTGAAGTTGATATGGTAATCAACGTAGGCGCTTTAAAAGATGGCGACAATGAGTTCGTTGAAAAAGATATTTATGAAGTAGTACAAGCAGCAAAAGGAAAAGCTCTTGTAAAAGTTATTATTGAAACTTGTTTATTAACAGATGAAGAGAAAGTACGCGCTTGTGAATTATCAGTAAAAGCTGGTGCTGATTTCGTAAAAACTTCAACTGGATTCTCAACTGGCGGAGCAACTGCTGAAGACATCGCATTAATGCGTAAAACAGTAGGACCAAACGTTGGTGTAAAAGCATCTGGTGGAGTTCGTACACGTGAAGATGCAGACAAAATGGTAGCTGCTGGAGCTTCTCGCGTTGGAGCTAGTGCTAGTGTTGCAATCGTATTGAATGATGCAAAAGGTGCTACAGATAACTACTAATTAATAATGAAAGTAAAGAGCAATAGATACACGTTTAAAGTAAAGTGTATCTATTGCTTTAACAATTGAAAAATATGTAAGCGGATACGGAGGGAGAAGACGGCTTATGAAATACTTAATCGGTATTTTTGGCCTCGTATTGATTTTAGGTATCGCTTGGCTTGCTAGTAATGATAGAAAGAAAGTCAAATATCGTCCAATCATAACGATGGTTATATTACAATTCATTTTGGGGTTTTTATTATTAAATACAAGCGCTGGGAATATATTAATTAGCGGAATAGCAGATGGCTTTGGAGAGTTATTAAAATATGCCGCTGATGGTGTGAGTTTTGTATTTGGTGGATTAGTAAATCAAAAAGAGTTTTCATTCTTTTTAAGTGTATTAATGCCAATCGTATTTATTTCAGCTTTAATAGGTATTTTACAGCATATTAAAATATTACCTATTATTGTGAAATCTATCGGTCTAGTATTAAGTAAAATAAATGGAATGGGTAAACTAGAATCATATAACGCGGTAGCTTCTGCGATTTTAGGACAATCTGAAGTGTTTATTTCAGTTAAGAAACAACTG
This sequence comes from Bacillus cereus group sp. N8, assembly GCF_016483685.1. NCBI lineage: Bacteria > Bacillati > Bacillota > Bacilli > Caryophanales > Bacillaceae > Bacillus > Bacillus cereus group sp. N8. The sequence continues at coordinate 4,582 of NZ_JAEHBK010000028.1, forward strand.
GGATTATTGCCAGAGAAAAGAATGTATACATTATGTGCATCTGCAATGTCTACAGTATCTATGTCTATCGTTGGATCATATATGGTGTTATTAAAACCGCAATATGTTGTAACCGCTTTAGTGCTTAACTTATTCGGTGGATTCATCATCGCTTCTATCATTAACCCTTATGAAGTTACTGAAGAAGAAGATATGTTAGAAGTACAAGAAGAAGAGAAAAAGACATTCTTTGAAGTATTAGGGGAATACATTATAGATGGATTTAAAGTTGCGATTACAGTAGCAGCTATGTTAATTGGTTTCGTTGCTCTTATCGCATTCATTAATGCAGTATTTAAAGGTGTAATCGGTATTTCATTCCAAGAAATTCTCGGTTATGTATTTGCACCATTTGCATTTATTATGGGTGTTCCATGGCATGAAGCGGTTAATGCCGGAAATATTATGGCAACAAAATTAGTATCAAATGAATTTGTCGCTATGACAGATTTAGCACAAGGAAACTTTAATTTCTCAGATAGAACGACAGCGATTATATCTGTATTCTTAGTTTCATTTGCAAACTTCTCTTCAATTGGAATTATTGCAGGGGCAGTTAAGAGCTTAAATGAAAAACAAGGGAATGTAGTCGCAAGATTTGGTTTGAAATTACTTTTCGGTGCAACGTTAGTAAGTTTCTTATCAGCAACAATCGTTGGCTTATTATTTTAACAGATTCATATAATATGAAAAGGAATGGTGATTATAATGAGAATGGTAGATATTATTGCGAAAAAACGTGATGGAAAAGAATTAACGACTGAAGAAATCAAATTCTTTATTAATGGATATACAGACGGAAGTATTCCTGATTATCAAGTGAGTGCACTTGCAATGGCAATTTTCTTTAAAGATATGACAGATCGTGAACGTGCAGATTTAACAATGGCAATGGTTGAGTCTGGAGAAACGATTGATTTATCAGCAATTGAAGGAATTAAAGTAGACAAACATTCAACTGGCGGTGTTGGTGATACAACAACATTAGTATTAGGACCATTAGTAGCTGCTTTAGATGTACCAGTAGCAAAAATGTCTGGTCGTGGTTTAGGACATACAGGCGGAACAATTGATAAATTAGAAGCGGTAGAAGGATTCCACGTTGAGATTACGAACGAGCAATTCATTGATATTGTAAACCGCGACAAAGTAGCTGTTATCGGACAAACAGGAAACTTAACACCTGCAGATAAAAAGATTTATGCATTGCGTGACGTTACAGGAACAGTAAACTCAATTCCTTTAATCGCAAGTTCAATTATGAGTAAAAAAATTGCAGCTGGTGCTGACGCGATCGTACTTGATGTAAAAACAGGTGCTGGCGCATTTATGAAAACAGAAGAAGATGCAAAAGAATTAGCACATGCAATGGTACGTATCGGAAATAATGTTGGACGTCAAACGATGGCTGTTATTTCAGATATGTCACAACCTCTTGGTTTTGCGATTGGTAATGCTCTTGAAGTGAAAGAAGCAATCGATACATTAAAAGGCGAAGGTCCAGAAGATTTAACAGAATTAGTACTTGTATTAGGAAGTCAAATGGTTGTACTTGCGAAAAAAGCTAATACATTAGAAGAAGCTCGTGAAATGTTAATTGAAGTTATGAAAAACGGAAAAGCAACTGAGAAATTTAAAGAGTTCTTAAGCAATCAAGGTGGAGATAGCTCGATTGTAGATCATCCAGAAAAAATGCCACAAGCGAAATATGTAATTGATGTACCTGCTAAAACTTCAGGTGTTATTTCTAACATTGTTGCAGATGAAATCGGTATCGCAGCTATGCTACTTGGTGCTGGTCGTGCGACAAAAGAAGATGAAATCGATTTAGCAGTAGGATTAATGTTACGTAAAAAAGTTGGCGATGCAGTAAAAGAAGGCGAGCCATTTGTAACAATTTACGCAAATCGTGAAAATGTAGAAGATGTAAAAGCTAAAATTTATGAAAACATTTCTATCGCTGAAACAGCAGTGGCTCCTAAATTAGTTCATACAGTTATTACTGATTAATCATAATTACAGTTACTTTGAGGAGGAAATAATATGGATAAGAAAAAATATATTGAAGAAGCGAATAAGATGTTATCAAAAGCGTATATTCCGTATTCAAAATTTCCTGTTGGCGCAGCATTAGTTACGAAAGAAGGTAAAATTTATACTGGTTGTAATATAGAAAATGCTTCTTACGGTTTATGTAACTGTGCAGAAAGAACGGCAATCTTTAAAGCAGTATCAGAAGGTGAGCGCGATTTTAGTTACTTAGTCATTACAGGCGAAACGGATGGACCTATTTCACCATGTGGTGCTTGTAGACAAGTAATTGCTGAGTTCTGTGATCCGAAAATGCCTGTATTACTAACGAATGTAAAAGGTGATGAAAAAGAAGTGACGGTTGAACAGTTATTGCCGGGTGCTTTCACAATTGAAGATTTAAAATAAGTAAAAGCCATTCCACAAGGAAAAGTTGTGGAATGGCTTTTTTGTTTTTAAAAAATAGAATGTAACATTCTGTTCATATTCCGTTCATAAACATTACGTAAAATAATTGCAGCGGATATGGAAAACGACGATATGAATTGTCGTTCTACAGCAGGAGGAATATAATGAAGAAATTATATAATGCAGCATTCATTTACTTAATTATTGGTTTATTATCAGGTGTATTTGCAAGAGAGTATACAAAAGCACAAGGAATTAAAGGATCTACTATGTTACAGCTAGTGCATACGCATGTATTAGTATTAGGATTCATATTCTTTTTGGTTGCATTAGCTTTATTTAAAGTGTTTCATGTACAAGAAACAAAAAGCTTTCACGCATGGTTTATTGTTTATAATGCAGGATTAATTTTTACTATCACTACAATGGTATTTAGAGGTCTTCTACAAGTAAACGGAACTGACTTTAACGGTTTAAGCCATATGACTGGATTAGCTCATGTCATTATAAGTATCGGGCTCGTTTGGTTTATGATTTTGCTTAAAAAGTCTTTTAAATAGATAGGAGTGGAGAATATGAATATAGCCCTTTTATCAAGTATCGTAGCAGTTTGTATGGCTGTTGGAGTAATGTTTCTACGTTTTAAAGCAGCGAAAAAACCGGTAACGAAAAAGAAAATTATATTACCGCCAATTTTTATGAGTACTGGTGCAATGATGTACTTCTTACCGGAATTTAGGTTAACATCGTTAGAAATAGGAGAGGCAATTATCATAGGGCTTATTTTCTCTATATTTCTTATTAAAACAACTAAGTTCGAAATAAGAGACGAACAAATATATATGAAACCGTCTAAAGCATTTATATTTATTTTAGTTGGGCTATTAGCTGTACGAGTAGCATTGAAATCATATTTAAGTCAATCGATTGATTTAGCACAGTTAAGTGGAATGTTTTTCTTACTCGCATTTGCGATGATCGTATCGTGGAGAATTGCGATGTATCGCTCGTATGTTAAATTAGAAAAGACAATAAAAAGAGCTGGAATTTCTATATAGAAATTTCAGCTCTTTTTATGTTTTATTGAACTTCTTTAGCGCGGAACTCATTTGCTTAATTTTAAACGTATTTGAGCATCTTGTAATGCAACTGGTGTAACGTTAAGACCTTTTGGATCAACAATTTTTGTATTTAATAAAATAGAATCTAGGCTTCCGCGAAATGTTTTTGTATAGTTTTGACGCAACATTTGTTGTTCTTGTTTTTCATCAACCGTTAATCCAGATGTTCTTTCTTTTTTTGATAATTCGTTAATACGGAATAAAATTTTTTGCATTTGTTTTCACCTCTAGTTAAAATAACTATAAATTAGTTACTTACTAATTTATAGTTATTTTAACGTGTAATTTTTATTATGTCAACACCATCTAAAAAGGTTAATAATTGACGAAAAATTATAACAATAATAGAATGAATTGTATTGGATAATTAGTTTGAAAAACATACATAGAACACTAGGGGGATTATTATGAAGTCAACATTTTTTACTCAAAATAGAGAACGATTAGCGAAAACATTACATGATGAATCTATTACTATTTTATTTGCTGGACAGGCACCTAATATGTCAGCTGATGCACATTATAAATTTGTGCCGAATCGAAATTTTTACTACTTAACGGGAATTGATGAGCCGAATGTTATTTTCATGTTGAAAAAGTTTGGAAATAGTATAGAAGAAACTCTTTTCATTGAAAAATCAGATCCAGTGCTTGAAAAATGGGTTGGAAAAACAGTGTCTAAAGAAGATGCAGAACAAATTTCAGGCATAAAAAAAGTTGTATATATAGAAAGCTTTGAAAAGACAATGGCAAATACACTTTTCGCAGAAAATGTGAAACATGTGTATTTAGATTTAGAGTGTCGTGAGTGGAAGGGTACTGAAACGAAAACTTTAGCGTTTGCTAAACATGTAAGAGAACAATATCCACACGTTTTAATTGGTAATGTATACTCGAATATTTGTGAATTACGAGTGTTTAAAACAGAGGAAGAAATTGAAATTATTAAAGGAGCAATTGCTGTAACGAAAGAGGGTATTTATAATGTGCTGAAGCATGCAAAATCGGATGTGATGGAATTTGAATTAGAAGCACATTTTGATTTTACACTAAAATCATCTGGAATTAAGCATCATGCGTTCAATACAATTTTGGCAAGCGGTAAAAATGCCACAGTCCTTCATTATGAAGACAATGATGCACAAATTCAAAATGGCGATTTAGTACTGCTTGATTTAGGTGCTCAAAAAGACTACTACAATGCTGATATTAGTTATACATTCCCAGCGAGTGGAGCATTTTCTAGTCGCCAAAAACAAATATATAATATCGTATTAAAAGCATTAAAAGAAACAACAGAGATTATTAAGCCGGGAGTAAAGTTTGCTGCATTAAATGAGCATACAAAAAAAGTACTAGCAGAAGAGTGTAAAGAAATTGGTTTAATTCAAGAAGACGAAGAGTTATCAAAATACTATTATCATGGTGTTAGCCACTTCCTTGGTTTAGATACGCATGATGTAGGAACATACAAAGATAGAGTGTTAGAAGAAGGTATGGTTATTACGATAGAACCGGGCCTTTACATCGAGGAAGAATCAATTGGTATTCGTATTGAAGATGACATTCTTGTAACGAAAGACGGGTATGAAAACTTGTCAAAAGATATCATTAGAGAAGTTGAAGAAATCGAAGAGTTTATGAGCGAAAATAATGAACATATAAAGGGAAATCAGGCCGTAGTTAAATAATAAGAAAAAAGGTAAGCACTAATGTATTTGAACTTTATCTCGAATCGTGGACACTTAAAAAAGTCCATGATTCGGGATAGAGTTCGGCGCTACCTTCGAAATACTAATCTTTAATCACTAATCCCAATAAAGTTGCGAACTGAACAGCTTGATATGTTGATACTTTACATCCTCTTAAATCGTTCACTGAAACTGTAAGTGTATCAAAATTAGAAGAACTAATATCTATCCCCTTCAGTGATGTTTGATCAAAATTAGCTTCGTCAAGGCTACATAATTGGAATTCAACTTTTTTTAGTTTACAGTCAAAGAAATCCGCATTATTTAATGAAGTTTCATTAAATATAATTTTTTCTAGTTTAGAATTTCCAAATGCCGCTAAATTCAAAATTGAATTCTCAAATTTAACATTTCCTAAGCTAGATTCTGTAAAATTAACCCCAATTAATTTACTATTTTTAAATTCAACTCTGTGAACAGAAGAATTGCTTAAATTAACATTTGATAAATCGCAGTTTTCAAAACAAACATCTGTAATATCGATATTGCTAAAGTCTGTATTAGTGAACTTACAATTCTTTATCACTACATTATATAAACGCACTCTATCTAAAGATTCATTTTCGAAAGTGGAGTCTATAATTTCACACATTTCTAATGTAGAATCTTCTTCATAAAAAATATCTTGAAAATTCTTTGAAGATAACTCTGGTGAAATTTTTGGTCTATCAATTTTCATAGTATATCAATCCTCTTCTTTTTAATATATAAGTGTATTTCAGGTTTAGTGAATTTTCGAAAGGAACATTAGTTCTCATTATACACAATCCTACTTTTTTTTGTGAAGAGCATTTTAGTTACTTTTTTATTTAATTACATCTCCTTATTTTCTTGAAAATCGTTTTTTATAATGATTTTGAAAAAGAAAAAGGAGGAGTTTTCGATGAAAAGATTTGTATTAACAGCAGTTACAGTCTCCGTAATATCTTTAATTGCTGCATGTTCTGTGACGACAAATACAACAAATGACCATAAAAATATGAATGATAAAAAAACTGTACAGACTGAAACGGCTACAAAGCCATTGAAAGTTATAAAAGGGCCAGAAGTTACTTTAGTAGCGAAAGAAGAAAAACAAAAGCTAAGTAGCGGTGTTATTGTTCCAGTCTGGACATTTAATGGTTCATCCCCAGGCCCAAAAATTAGGGTGAAAAAAGGTGAAAAGGTTAAAGTGACATTAAAAAATGAATTACCTACGCCAGTATCTATTCATTGGCATGGGTATCCTGTCCCAAATAACATGGATGGAATTCCAGGCGTGACACAAGATGCGGTTGAATCAGGAAAAAGTTTCACCTATGAATTTGAAGCAAACGTACCAGGAACGTATTGGTATCATTCACATCAAGATTCTGTAAATCAACTAGATAGAGGCTTGTATGGTGCTCTTATTGTAGAGGATACAAATGAAAAGTATGATAAAGATTACACATTAATGTTAGATGAATGGGTAACAGATAAAGAAGAAATTAATAAGCAGTTAAAAGAAATGACAAAAGGGCCAACAGGTAATAAATCTAAGGGTAATGAAAATACGAAAAAGAATGATGATATGAAAGGCATGGATCATTCCGGTATGGACATGGGCAGTGATAAAAAAGACTCTGGCAATATGGCAGGCATGGATCATGGAAATATGAAGATGGAAGGTCATGATATGAGTATGTATGACTTATTCACAATCAATGGTAAAAGCGGTGATTTAGTAGAGCCATTAAAAGTGAATAAGGGGGATAAAGTTCGTCTTCGACTCGTTAATGCGGGTTATCTATCACATGATATACACGTTCACGGTCATGATGTAAAAGTAATTGCAACAGATGGTCAACCAATTAATGATCCAAAAGTTATAAAAGACAAAGTAATTTCAATTGCACCGGGTGAACGTTATGATGTTGAATTTACAGCTAACAATTCTGGGAAATGGTACGTTGAAGACCATTCAGAAAATAAGGGTGCAAAAGGAATGAAAGCTGTTATTGAATATGAAGGTAGTAAAGAGATGAACGATAAAGGAAACGAAAAAGAAAAACTACCAAAATTAGATATGACGAAATATGGTGCGAAAAAATTAGGTAGTTTCACGTTAGACCAGCAGTATACTGACACATTTAATATGGACTTGAATATGCAAATGAATGGAAATGAAATGGTATATACAATAAACGGAAAAGTATTTCCGGATATTGATCCAATTCCAGTGAAAAAGGGTGACTTAGTAAAAGTAAAATTGGTAAATCAATCTAAAATGGACGATCATCCGATGCATTTACATGGTCATTTCTTCCAGGTGTTGAGTAAAGATGGAAAACCGATAGAAGGTTCTCCAATTGTTAAAGATACATTGAACTTAAAACCGGGAGAAGAATATGAAGTAGCCTTTGTAGCAGATAATCCGGGTGATTGGATGTTCCACTGTCATGATTTACATCATGCTTCCGCGGGGATGGTAACAGAAGTGAAATATACAGATTATAAATCTGATTATGTTCCAAACCCAAGCATTCCTAATAAGCCAGAATAAAATGAAGCAGTTATCCTATGGATAGCTGCTTATTAATTTTCGGTGCAAGTGTCAATGTATATGTCGATCATGCCCGGGTGAAGGTGGGGGAGTATAATCTGGGAATGTCACGAATACGGCAACGATAATTACTACACTAATTGAAAGTAATAACAAAAAACGCCGTTGGATAAAAGTAGAAAAGGTGTCTGATAAAAGCTGAATCATACATGACATAGTTATCGTTATAGTAAGTAAAAGACTAATAAAGAGTATACTATGGGCTTGTTGAGCGTTTAGCATTTCTGTAATCATTGCTCCCATCATACTTGCCATTAATCCAGAGAACATTCCTTCTAGGGCAGTATACAGGTGAAAACGTAGACCGACTAAAAAACCGATAAAACCACTAATCAAAATAGCAAGCAAAGTAGAATATAGTAATTCTCCTTTCAAGAGAATCCCTAAATAAAAACCGATACTTAAACCGATACTCATACTAAAAGACATAATAAATACCATATACTCCATTAGGGTACCCTTACGTTTAGAAATATATGATGTGATAATAATCGAGATACAACAAAGTGTTAAGGCAGTTAACGTATAAGCAAACATCATGATACCTCCCTGTCCTATCATTCACTTCATCATATGTTTAAATGGAGAGTACTTATGCTAATATATATCTGCAAATTATCTGCACAATTTAAAAAAGGTAAGTTCAATATAATTCTCAAATAATGATGGTTATCTTAGTAGACGATGCTCCATAAGGAATTGTTGTATTTTAGATTTTATAGAATATATGGAAGTAAATAGTAGTTGGTAAAAAAGACGCTCGATTTTGAGCGTCTTTTTTGTCTATGAGCATGTGAAAGAAATTGTTATATAATGAGTTTCTATTGTGAAGCCATAAAGAATAAGCGTATAATATTATAGGTCTCCCATTTGTGAGGCAAACCGCGAATGATAAATAAGATGGTTGTTTTATCAGCGCTTCTAAACATATATACAATGAAAGTAACACTGGAATACAGATAGGGAGTTATAAAATGAAATTAATTATTGCCGAGAAACCAGATCAAGGTTTGGCTCTTGTTTCACAGTTTAAATATCGCCGGAAAGATGGATATTTAGAAGTAGAAGCGAATGAGTTATTTCCAAATGGAGCGTACTGTACATGGGCAATTGGTCATTTGACGCAGTTATGTAATCCAGAACATTATCACGCTGAGTGGAAGAAATGGTCACTTAATACATTACCGATGATTCCAGAGCGTTTTCAGTTTGAGGTAACAAAGTCAAAGTATAAGCAATTTAACGTTGTGAAACAGCTGTTACATAATCCTCAGGTGACAGAAATTATTCACGCGGGCGATGCTGGGCGTGAAGGGGAATTGATCGTACGAAACATTATTAATCTTTGCAACGTGCAAAAGCCAATGAAGCGTCTTTGGATCTCATCTTTAACGAAGCAAGCAATTTATCAAGGGTTTAAAAACTTACTTGATGAAGCAGATACGATTAATACGTATTACGAAGCATATACAAGATCATGTGCTGACTGGGTCGTTGGTATGAATGCATCGCGTGTCTTTAGCATTTTGCTAAAGAAAAAGGGAATGAATGATGTGTTTTCCGCTGGTCGTGTACAAACACCAACATTAGCACTCATCGTAAAGCGTGAGAAAGAAATTGAGAACTTTAAGTCAGAGCCGTTTTGGGAAGTGTTCGCAACCTTTAATATAGAAGGAAAGAAGTATGAGGGGAAATGGGAGAAAGATAATGAGTCCCGCTTAAATGATCCTGATTTGGCAAATAAAATTGCAGCGTTTTGTCAAAACAAACCGGCTGTAGTAAAAGAAATGAAAACGGAGCGTAAAGAGTTTCAGCCACCGTTTTTATTTAATTTATCAGCACTGCAAGCGACAGCGAATAAAGCTTTTAAATTTTCACCGAAAAAGACGCTTGATATAACACAAGCACTATATCAAAAAGGGATAGTTTCTTATCCACGTTCGGATTCTAACTATGTTACACAAGGAGAAGCAGCGACGTTCCCTGATATTTTACAGAAGTTAAGTCAGTTTGATGAATATAAAGGCTTATTGCCAGCACCAATTGAATCAATTATGAATAACAAGCGTTATGTGAATGAAAAGAAAGTTACAGATCACTACGCAATTATTCCGACAGAACAAGTTACAAACCCAAGTAAATTATCGGGTGATGAAAAGAAAATTTACGATATGATTGTAAGAAGACTTATTGCGGCGCATTATGAAGTAGCAATCTTTGACTACACAACAATTACAACTCTTGTAGACGAACGTGCTGCGTTCATTTCGAAAGGAAAACAGCAAATTCAAGAAGGTTGGCGTAAAGTTATTTTCCAAGACGATAAAGATGACGAAACGATTCTTCCAATTGTAGCTGAAGGTGAACAAGGCAAAGTTGTAAAGGTGAAAGTGAAAGAAGGAAAAACACAGCCACCGAAGCGTTATACGGAAGGACAACTTATTACGCTAATGAAAACGGCAGGTAAGTATTTAGAGAATGAAGAGCTGGAGAAAGTATTAAAGAAAACAGAAGGTTTAGGTACTGAGGCAACTCGCGCTGGAATTATTACGATGCTGAAAGACCGTAAATATATAGATGTGCAGAAAAACCAAGTGTATGCAACCGATAAAGGTAAAGTTTTAATTACAGCAATCGGCGACAAAATACTAGCTTCACCGGAAATGACTGCAAAATGGGAACAACGTCTTGCGGAAATTGGTGAAGGTACCGCTTCACCAGCTACATTTATGGAACAAACGAAAAAGTTATCAGCTAAAATTATTGAAGACGCGGTTGAAATGTCGGAGAAATGGGATTTCACTGGATTACATGTTGAATCGATTGAACGAAAAGGATCGAAATTTACAACAGGTAAAAAGGTGGGGAACTGTAAAAAATGTGATGGCGATGTTATTGATAAATCTACGTTTTACGGTTGTTCCAATTACAATACAACACAATGTGACTTTACCATTTCGAAGAAAATATTAAGTAAAACAATTTCGCAAAAGAATATGACAAAGCTCTTAAAAGGTGAAAAGACCGATTTAATTAAAGGTTTTAAAAAAGGCGAGAAAACGTTTGATGCGAAGTTAGAGTGGAAAGATAATAAGATTAATTTTGTGTTTGAGAATTAATAGTGTCAACAAATAAAAAAGTGCTTTACTGAATAAAAAAATCCTTTCCAAAGTAAAAGGTTATGTAACAGGTTAGGTTTGAAAAAATATTGATATAATAGAAAAAGCATGACAATTTTATGTCATGCTTTTTTATTTTATAATTACAGACTTTTGTGTACTAATACTAAAAATTATTTAAAATAATTGTTTGAAAAGATAGTATGAAATAGTGTTAAGTAGCAATAAAGTTATTTAATTTACAATAAAGTCTTTTGAAAAATAAAAAAGTTGTTCAAAGATTCTTCTTTAACTAAAAGGCAGGTTAGTTTTAATACAATGTTTGTTTTATCATTTAACCAAAGTGATAGAAGGTCGAAGAAAAGGCAGTAATAAAGAAGTGCCATTCCTAATGTGGACTGGCACTTGGTAAGGTGTAAAATTCATTATTTGATTTCGGCTGAGGAATTTGATTCATCTATTTTTCCTGTACTTTATTATGATTCCTTAAGCAGCCTTCTCTGTTTTAAATACCCATTGTTGAAGAGTTGGTTGATAATACGGTATCATCCACCCTAAAATTTTGCCGATAAAATAGGCGGCAATTAGTGTACCGATTCCGATTGAGCCTAATGATTGAATGAAAACTATACAAATTGCACCGGCCACACAAATGTTTATTAAATCACTCAAAATTTTTGCTTTACCGAATTTCAAATTGAATTTTTCACTAATTGCATAAGTTAACGCATCATACGGCATTAATGGCAGTTTCGCTGTTGTATAGCCCATTAGACCGACCGCTATAACAAATAAACTAACAATCAAATATACACTTCGAGCAAGGATAGTTTCAGGTGCAGGGAAAAGTTGTACAAGGAAGAGCGTTGCATCCATGAAAAACCCAAATAAAAACGAAATAATGAATTGACTCACAAATTCATTTAACTCCATTCGTTTACTTAATATCACTTGAATAATAATGTATAAAACATTTGCAAGCGCCATTGTCACACCAACCGATAAACCAATCGTTAGCGTACTTGCATATGCTAATGATGACACAGGTGATACACCAAATCCTGCTTGAATCGACATGCTAATGCCAATCGACATAAAAAATAACCCGAGCACGTATAAGGTGATGCGCTTCAAGGTTCTGTTCCGATGATTCATAGTATCTCTCACTTTCTAGTTAATATTATCAATATAAAGACTATAGCTATACAATTAAATATAACGCCAAATTCGACATATGAAAAATATATATATGATAAACTAATCATATCAAAAAACATATAACGGAGAGATACAATGGATTTCAGGCAATTATATTACTTTAAAGAAATTGTGAAACAAGGAAGCATATCTAAAGCAGCAGAAGTGCTCCATATCGCGCAGCCACCACTTAGTCAATTATTAAAAAAGCTTGAAAATGATCTTGGCACAACTTTAATTCATCGATATCGTCAAAAATGGGAGCTTACAGAAACAGGTGAAATACTATACCAATATGCCAATCAAATGCTAATGCAAATTCAAGATGTAAAGCAGCAAATTCAAGAAATTGAACAAGGTATAGGAGGAACAGTAAGTATCGGTGTATCGTCTACATGTTCGAATATGCTCATTGACTATGTTAGTATGTTTAGAACACAATACCCAAATGTTAAAATAAACATAGTAACTGGAAATTCAGAAGAATTATTAAAAAGATTAGAGCAAAGAGAAATTGATGTTGCCTTACTTTTACGATTGGGTAATAGTGAACAATATGAGATGAAAATATTAAAAAAACAACCAACCGCTGTGATTATTCCAACAAGTTGGGCAACATCGTTTTCATCACAGCATGTGACGATTGAACAGATTGCCCAGTTCCCATTCATTATGCTAGGAGCAATGGAAGGACTCTCCTTCAATGAAGACCTCTTCAAAGTGTTTGATGAACATCAAGTCAAGCCAAATATCATTATCGAGTGTAAAGATATAAGGATGGTTGTAGCACTTGTTAGTAGAGGACTAGGATTATCCGTTATTCCAAGTATGGATTACACATCACCATTTTTAGAACATACAACGCTTTTCGAATTGAAACAATTTGATTTTCATCTAGAGCCTGTAATAGTAAAATTAAAAGACCAACGAATTTCCAAAGTAGCATCTCAATTTTGGGAAATGGTTGATTAGGAGATGTGGACAAAGCAAAAATGGCCTTTAATCAAGTAATATAGACATCGTCCGAAGAATTGAGTCGGAATAAAAAAGTTCTTTACTTGAGGAAGTTTTAAAACTGACTGTAGTTATATAAATAAAAGATAAAAAAGCTCCTGCTCGAGTGAAAGGTGTTATAACAGATTAAGTTTGAAAAAATAATGATAGAAAAGAAAAAGCATGACACTTTTATGTCATGCTTTTTTATTTTTACTTAAAACAAAATATACAACAAAAATATTATATAAAATAATAAAAATTTATTGTAAAACAATAAAAAATATAATAAAATCAAAATCAGAATAAATAAGTGAGGTGCTTTTTATGGAAAAAGTAACAGCGTTGTTTTTAAAATTAGAGGAGGTATAACTATGGAAATTAACAAATTAATTATTGAAAATATGGATAACCCTCATGAGCTGGAGAGAATGTATAGAAAAGACCCGAAAGCTTTCAAAAGATCATTCTCACAAGCATGGGCCCAAAACCCTGATTCTCAGGTGCTAGCTGCTTGGTATGAAAGGATGCATTTCAAGGAAACGGAAAATGCAGAAAAAATATCGCTGTTTCAAAAAGGTTTCTTATTCATGGGCATGTTAGCTATTCTAGCTGGGCTAAGCACCAGAATCATTTTCCACTTTGTCGAGCAGGAAGCAATTGCTCCAATTAACCTAGCTTTTGGTGTAATTCCTTTTATTGTTGTTTATTTTATTTGCAATAATACTCCGAAAAAAAGTATTATTTATTTCCTTGCGGCGTTGGTCCTAATTTCCGGGTTGTATCTTAATATGCTGCCATTAAATTATAAAGACAGCAGTATCCTTGTTTATTTACATCTTCCTATATTGTTATGGGTCTTAGTAGGACTTGCGTTTACAGGAAACGAATATTCAAAAGGTAGTACAAGATTAGCTTATATTAAATTTAATTTAGAATATTGTCTTCTCTACGCGAGTATGGCAGTGAGCGGAATGGTACTAGCAGTATTCACCATGAAATTATTTAGCTTCGTTGACTTGGATATAGGAGAATTCTATTTTAGTAATGTTGTTTTATTTGGTGCTGCGGCCCTCGCAATTGTGGCTACATACTTGGTATCAATGAACCTTAAACTTGCTAAAAATATTACACCATATATAGCTAAAATTTTTAGTCCGCTTGTACTGATTACATTGTTGATCTATCTTATAACGGTTATATGGAGTGGAAAAAATCCATTCTTGGACCGCAATTTCCTAATGGCCTTCAATGGAATACTCCTTGGTGTATTGGCTGTTACCATATTTTCTATCGTTGAGAGTGACTCAGACGAGAAAAAGAGCATTTCAGATTATATAAATTTTGCCTTAATTGTTCTTGCGCTTATTATTGACACTGTCGCATTGTCAGCCATCGTATTCAGACTTTCTTCTTACGGGATTACACCTAATAGACTTGCTGTTTTAGGCGTAAACATACTGATTTGGGCAAATCTCATTTGGATTATGTTTTCCTATATGCGTTTTCTACAAAACAAATCAGGACCGACAGCTATCCAAGACGCCGTTACGAAGTATTTGCCAATCTACGGACTTTGGGCAGCTTTCGTAATATTTACTTTTCCTATAATGTTTAATTAGAAAGGCTTTGTTAATGTAGCGACAAGCTAATTGTCTATAACGTATAAAATTCTTAGAGCCGATAATTATCGTTACTTCTATAATTTCTCGACAATAAAAAAACGTCCCAAATTAGGACGTTTTTTTTATGTGTATTGCTGTTTTTTCTTAATAAGCAACAACGCTTGTGAAACACAAGCAAGTACTGGTAGTTCAATCAACGGTCCAATAACGAGTGCAAGTGCAATAAGTGGTTCGTCTGGAAAAGCTGTTACAGCGATAGCGAGTGCAACAGGTGAGTTTCTTGCTAATGTTGTTAAGTTTAAACTTACTGTATCTTTATAAGATAAACGCATCATGCGTCCGATAAATTGTCCTAGTACAAAATTAATGATGAAGAACAATAGAACCGGAATGAGTAATAGTAAAACGACATTCATATTTTGTAGTAAATATTTACCTTGTGATGCAAACATCGCTACGATTGCTAAACTTAAAAATACAATTTGAGCAGAGCTGAAAAACGGAATGAGTTTATTCTCGAGTGTTTCAGTTTTTTTCAGTTTATTCATAATGAACTTTGTAGCGTGTGCAAGTACAAATGGTAAGACGATTACGATAACAATACTTTCTACTAAAACAGAAACCGCTACAGTCTTCATGACACCAGCAAATAAAAATAAATAAATGGGGAGGAGTAGTACTTGCAATATTAAATTTACAGGCAAAATTGCAGTAGAAAGTGCTACATTTCCTTTCGCTATTTCAGTAAAGATTAAGTACCAATCTGTACATGGAGTAACCATTAACATAATAAATCCAACCCAAAGTGCTGGGTGATCTGAAAGAAATAGTGCTCCTAACCCCCAAGCGAGTAAAGGTGTCCATACAAAATTAATAGTAAGGCTCGTTCCAGCGAATTTTAAATTGCGGAATCCATTTTTTATTTCTTTCAACGGGATGCTGAGGAATAACCCATACAGCATGAAAAATAAGAAGGGGACAATAAATTGCTCTGAATACATATGTATCAAATTAAATTGTCCGAGTACGATGCCGCATGTAACAGCAAAAAGAATAATAAAAGTTTGAATCTTTTCTATAGTGCTCATGAGTAAATCCTTTCTAAATATGAATTTTCCTCTCTAAGTTTATTATACAAGTAATAAAGTCGTATTTGGTGTTCAATTGTATTTTAGTTAATGTTTTTAATTCGAGATTTATTTTTTTATTGAAAGTTACTTGACCAAAGTAAGTGACTATATTACAATCACTTACATAAGGTAATTAAATAACAAAAAGTTTTGGTCAGCTTTATTTAAGGTATCAACTGGAACTTTTTATTAGAATAAGAATTTTTATGATGAGAAAGTTTAGGTGAAGAAAATGGGATTATTTAGCTCATTATTTGGTAAAAAAGAAGAAAATACAAATGTAGAGGAGAATAAAACTATGTCAAAAGTATTATTTGTAAAAGCGAACAATCGTCCAGCGGAGCAAGCAATTAGTTCAAAGATGTATGAAACATTTGTAAGTGCTTATAAGGAAGCAAATCCGAATACAGAAATTACGGAGTTAGATTTATTTGCATTAGATCTTCCGTATTACGGAAATATCGCTATTTCAGGTGGATATAAACGTAGTCAAGGAATGGAGATAACAGCTGAAGAAGAGAAGGCAGTTGCTACAGTAGATAAATATTTAAATCAATTTTTAGAGGCTGATAAAGTAGTATTTGCATTCCCATTATGGAACTTTACAGTACCAGCACCATTAATTACTTACATTTCATATCTTTCTCAAGCTGGAAAAACGTTTAAATATACAGCAAACGGCCCAGAAGGTTTAGCTGGTGATAAGAAAGTAGTTGTATTGGGTGCTCGCGGTTCAGATTACTCTTCAGAACAAATGGCTCCTATGGAAATGGCTGTTAATTATGTGACAAACGTACTTGGGTTCTGGGGAATTACAAATCCAGAGACAGTTGTAATTGAAGGGCATAATCAATATCCAGATCGCTCACAACAAATTGTTGAAGAAGGTTTAGAAAACGTTAAAAAAGTAGCTGCGAAATTTTAATTAATTATAGTAAATGGAAAAACCAACATGGATGACCATGTTGGTTTTTTAGTCTATTTTCTATGTTAAAAAATGTATATTTATAAAATGAATGAAAAGTTTGAAAATAGTATTGCAAAATATTATATATCAAACTATAATGAGTTCAAGAATAGTTGATACTTAAATTAAATATTCAGAAAATTCAATTAGTTAAAATTGGAAATGAGATAAGGAAATTTGAATGGGGGTTATATTATGGCGAATAAAGTACCGTTTTCGTTCATAGTAGTTATCGGATTAATGTTATTTGCACTATTTTTTGGAGCAGGAAATTTAATATTCCCAGCGATGCTTGGTCAATCGGCAGGAGAGAATGTATGGATTGCTAACGCTGGATTTTTAGTAACAGGTGTTGGGTTACCATTATTAGGTGTATTAGCATTTGGTTTTTCAGGTAAAGATGATTTACAGTCATTAGCAAGTCGAGCTCACCCGGTATTCGGGATTGTGTTTACGACAGTTTTATACTTAGCGATCGGTCCGTTATTTGCAATACCTAGAACGGGAAATGTTTCTTATGAAATTGGTCTTAAGCCATTTATGCCAGAGGGATTAGGTTCTACACCTTTAATTCTTTTCACTATTATATTCTTTAGCATTACTTGTTTTTTTTCGCTAAATCCTGCGAAAATTGTCGATATTGTTGGAAAAATATTAACACCAATTAAATTAACATTCATCGGTATTTTAGTAATCGTTGCTTTTATTCATCCAATTGGCGATATGCAAGCACCGGCTGAAGGCTATACAACACATGCATTCTTTAAAGGTTTCCAAGAAGGATACTTAACGATGGATACGCTCGCATCGTTTGTATTCGGAATCATCATCATTAATGCAATTAAAGAAAAAGGTGCAAAAACGAAAAAACAAATTATGGTTGTTTGCGCAAAAGCGACGATCATTGCAGCATCTATTTTAGCGATTATATATACAGCTCTTTCTTATATGGGAGCTTCAAGTGTTGCGAAGCTTGGGCATTTAGAGAATGGCGGAGAAGTATTAGCGAAAGTTTCTAACTACTATTTCGGATCATATGGCGGAGTATTATTAGGGTTAATGATTACAGTAGCTTGTTTAACAACTAGTGTGGGACTTGTATCAGCATGTTCTTCATTCTTCCATAAGTTATTCCCAAATGTTCCTTACAAAGCAATTGCAATTACGTTGTGTGTGTTTAGTGCAATTGTTGCAAATGTAGGATTAACACAATTAATCGCAGTTTCTGTTCCAGTATTAACAGCAATTTATCCACTTGCAATCGTGTTGATTTTCTTAACATTCTTCCACTCATTATTCAAAGGAAGAGCTGAAGTTTATCAAGTGAGTTTAATCGTAACATTTATCATCAGCTTATTTGACGGATTAAGTGCAGCTGGAGTTAACATTGAAGTAGTAAACCAAGTGTTCACGAAATTCCTTCCGATGCAGGAAGTAGGTTTAGGGTGGATCTTCCCAGCGATTATCGGTGGATTTATCGGGTACGGTATTAGTGTTCTAAAAGTGAAAAATCAAGTTCAACCAGCAGCTAGAGCGAATAAGAAAATAGGTTAAATATAAAAAGTTATAGACTTGTTTCTATAACTTTTTTTGTTACTATTAATAAGGATAGAAAAAATAAAGTAGTAGGGGAAATAGAATGAAAAAAACAATTGATCATATCGGCATCGCAGTTCGAGATATAGATAGTACGATACGTTTTTATGAAAAGGTATTGTTAGGAACTTTAATAGATCGTTACGTAAGTGAGGCACCAGGCGTTGAAAGTGAAGTGGCTATTCTTGAAGTAGATGGCGATAGAATTGAATTACTTGCGCCTACGAATAATACGACATCTCCAATAGCCCGATTTATTAAACAAAAAGGTAAAGGCGTTCATCACGTTGCGTATCGTGTAGATGATTTAGATGTAGCTTTAGAAGAGTTAAAAGAACAAGGTATTCGAACGTTAGAACATACACTTCGAATGAATAAACATGGTAGACGATTAATTTACCTTAACCCAGCAGATACTGAAGGGACAATTATTGAGTATTGTGATTATCCGGAAGAGAAATAAAAGAAGTATATTTTTGAGAAAGGTGTTACGTACTAACGTAGCACCTTTAAATATATGTATTTGTGTGGAGTGACAAAAAAGTTATACATTTTATAAGAAAGTCATATCTTATACTAAGATGTAAAATTAGCTGATTATTCTCCTTTTCCATAGCAACATGTTAAAGGGGAATAGTAGTTTGTAACCAACTATATATTTTTAGGCAATTAATATAAATAGTTAATTTCATGTATTGGAGAGTGGCTATCTGTGGAGATTTCAAATAGTGCTGAAAATTATAACGTATTATTTGTTAAATCTGGTGCTTCTGTATATTTTCCGGTGCTAGAGGAATCTATATTTAATAGTTTGAAAAAAGCAATTGGTAATGTAACGATGGTAACATACGAAAACTTAGTGAAAACAGCTTTAAAGATACAACCGTCTCTCATTATTGTATTCCATGGTTTTGAAGAAGGGATAACTAAGGGGATACAAGAATTAAAGCAATATAAATTTAAGACTGCACTCTGGCTTACAGATGATCCTTACTTTACAGATGTGACGAAAAACTTAGTGCTTGATTATGATTATGTTTTTACACAAGATACAGGATGTATTGATTTTTATAAAGATTTAGGCTGTGATAATGTATATTACTTGCCTTTAGCGGCCGAACCACCTTTATATACGCCGATACTTACGGAAGAGGAATACGCATTTGATATTAGTTTCATAGGGACTGCTTTTGATAATCGGCTCGCGTTTATTGATTCAATTGCAGAGTACTTAGTGACTAAAAACACTCTAATTATAGGATGTAATTGGGATAGACTAAAAAGTTATGAGTTATTGAAGGATAAAATTTTACTTTTACCATTTTTGGTTTATAAAAATAGTATGGGATATTACAAAAAAAGTAAAATTAACATTAATATACATCGTTCGATAGAGGATTTAACATTTAATATAAATAAAGTAAAAATAAATGCTTGTTCCATTAATAATCGTACATTCGAAATAGCTAGTACAGGTGCTTTTCAAATGACGGATATTCGTTCAGACTTGGAAAAGTGCTATATTCCAGGGGCACAAATTGAGACATTTACTTCATCGGTTGATTTTATAGAGAAAGCAGAAAGATATTTAGTGAATCCGGCGCAAAGAAAGAAAATTGCGATGGAAGGACTTAAGAGAACGCTAATCGAACATACATATGATAAAAGGGTAAAACAGTTGTTAAAAATAATTGAAAGTAACCCTAAAAAAGAAAATGAAATTTAAAAATAGGGAAAGGATATGTTGAAACACAACATCTTTAAAGAACAAGGTATTCGAGCGTTAGAGCATATACTTCGAATGAATAAACATAGCAGAAGGTTAATATATCTTAACCCGGCAGATACAGAAGGAACAATCATTGAGTACTGTGATTATCCAGAAGAGAAATAAAAGAAGGATATTTTTTTAAAAGGTGTTACGTACTAACGTACCACCTTTTTATTTATCCCGCTATTTTGTGGGCAGTAAGACTTCCACCTCAAAAGCTGGCGAATGTGAGGGAGTTAGGTGGGGGATGGACAAAAAAACCACTGATTAAAGTTTCACTTTATGTATTTCACATTTTCTTCACAAATGATTCACGATAACTTTTCTTTTTTAGAAACTTACAAAAATATATTTTGTGCTATAATAATAATCGACTTTAAAAATATAAGTAATGTCTATGAGGATAGTTACTATTATATTGGAAGTATAGAGGTGAGGAATTAATAGAGAGTGATACTATATAGATCCTTATACTTAATCAGGTTAATAGTTTAGCGGAGAATAAAATTCAAGAAGTAAAGTAATGAAAGTGTAGTGACGAAAAAGAAAGAAGTGAAATGAGTGTGAAAGTAATAAGAAGGTTAGGGGCATGGCTATTAATTGCATGCGTTTTTATCATATTAATACCAAAAAGTGCATCTGCTCATGCGTATGTTGTAAAATCAAACCCTACGGAAAATGAAACATTAAAGAAAGCACCACCTGTTGTGAAAATTGAATTTGATGAGGATATACAAGTTTCACATTTTAATACATTGTTTGTAAGAGATTCCTCAGGTAAAAGGGTAGATTTAAAAGATGCTCATATAGATAAAAGTAATAAAAAATTATTAGAAGCTGGCTTAAAAGAGAATCTCAAAAATGGTCTCTATTCTATTCAGTGGAAAGCTATTTCAGCTGATGGACATCCAATTCAAGGAGTTATTCCGTTCCGTATTGGGTCAGCAGAAGCGGGAACAGATGATATAAAAGTAGAAGAGATGGGCTATGTTCCGAAAATCGATATGATTGTGGAACGCGGAATTTTATATACAAGTTTTTCTCTATTTATCGGTGTTCTATTATTTAATCTTATCCTTTATAAAGGAAGTGAAAGTCAAGTTCACTCAAGGAGTAAAAGAATAATATGGATATCATTAATTGGTATATTCATTAGCTTACTATTCAATCTACCATTGCAAGCGAAAATAAATGCTGATGTTTCGTGGTTAGAAGCATTTGATCCACTATTATTAAAAGAAACATTGCAACTATCTGTTTTTGGTTATGTATGGATCACTCAAATGGCTCTTATTAGTACGCTTATAATTGTTACATATTTTGCGGTGAAGCGTGAGAAGCTTTCATCGTTTAAAGTATGGAGCATTCCAATAGTACTGTTTATTGGGTTACTCGTTATGAAAGCCTTTAATAGTCACGCATTTGGTTTAAAGTTTAAAGACATTGCTGTCGTTATGGACTTTCTACATTTATTCGCAGCTTCGTTATGGATTGGCGGTCTATCATCGATTATTCTTCTTTTACGTAAAGAGGATGACAAGTGGACTATGTATTGGGATGCAATTAAGCGTTTTTCACCATGGGCAACAAGTGCTGTCATAGTACTTTTATTAACGGGTCTTTTTAACAGTACATTTTTTATTCCTACGATTCATTCCCTATTTGATACGAAGTATGGATTAGCATTATTAACAAAGATACTTTTATTCGTTTGTATGGGGATATTGGGAATTATTCATTATGTGAAAGGGAAAATGCGAGCGCAGCAAGGATTAGGAGTTACGGTGAGAGTAGAGTTTATCATTGGAGTTATCGTTTTCATAATCGTGGCCTTTATGACAAACGTACAAACACCGCCGATGCCTCCTACTGGACCTTTCACAGAGAGTAAACAATTAGATAATGGATATGAACTTACTCTAAATGTAAGTCCTAATAAGGTAGGACAAAATACATTCCATATTACTTTAAAGGATGAGAACGGACAGCCAGTTACTGATATGGAACAAATTATATTGACCACACAATCGTTAGATATGAATATGGGAAAAGGTTCATTTAAAGTTTCGGCAGTTTCACCAGGAGAATATGAAGCGGAAGGCATGTATATTAACATGACAGGAAACTGGAATATACAAGTTCATGGATTAACAAAATCTCTTGATAGCTTCGATATAGATTATAAATTTATTGTAGGTGGCAGATAAAGAGACGTTATAGATGAAAAGGAGTTAATAGAAAATGAAGCGTATAAAAAAAATAGGAACAACAATGATAGCAACAATAATTGCGATGGGAATTTTTTCGTTACCTGTTAGTGCTCATGTGACTGTAAAACCAGCAACTTCTGACGTGAGCTCTTGGGAGACTTATACAATAAAGGTACCTGTTGAAAAGAATATGGCAACAACAAAAGTCACACTGAAAATACCATCTGGAGTCGAGTTTCAACAGTATGAGCCAGTGCCAGGATGGAAAGTGGAAGAACAAAAAGATACAGTTGGAAAAGTTAAAACTGTAATATGGGAAGCAACAGGAGAGGGGATTGCACCTGGTCAGTTCCAACGATTTACTTTCGTTGCTAAAAACCCAGATAAAGAACAAAAAATAGCTTGGGATGCATATCAACAATATAAAGACGGAGAAATTGTTGAATGGACAGGCGACGAGAAAGCAGAGAAACCACATTCACTTACTGCAATTACAAAAGGTACGTCACTTACAGGAGAACATGGTGAAGTATCTAGTGTGGAGAAAAATGAAGGTACAAGTAATATGCAAACAATAGCAATTGTCTTATCCATTTTGGCAATTGTATCGTCAGTGAGTACTTGTATTTTTGTAGTACGTCGTAAAAAATAGGCAATATTAAAAGGTCTCATTGAAAGTAATGAGACCTTTGTTAATTAATATTAGAGATTAAGCAGCCCCGAGGGGGATGCGTGTTTGAAGTGTAAAAATTAAATAATTTCTTGTATCTTCTGTTCTTTACTTTTTAGAGATGCCCATAAGCGAACCAGCATTGTTTCAGGGTGGCGTGACAAGAAATTGGAGGAGAAATATTGGGAAATAAAAAATTGACATTCGTATTATTCATAATCTATGCATTAGCACTTATTTAGTTAGTTCTTTTTAAATTACAGTTTTCTTTTGATCAAATAGATAGGGTACGAGTAATTAATATGATTCCACTACTGACTGCAGCAACAATTTTTCGCTAACTCAAAAAGTCAATTCAAATCCCGTGTGCTCACTGAGATAGACTCCCTCACTTTCCTTGAGGAGGGAGTCTTCTTGGCTAAAAAGATAAAGGGGACAGATTTCCTGATGCCTTGCACTGTGTACATAAATTTCATCCGTAAGGGTGTTAAGTATCTTCGATATTCATTTACCATACAAAAAGCCCCACAAGCATAGCGCTTAATAAAGAAACAGCCATTCCACTAACAAGAAGCTTCCAAACATTCTTACCGATAATTGATGATTTTTCTTCGCCAAATAATGAATTGTAAGTTCCATAAATCATGCCCACTGTACTAAAGTTAGCAAAAGAGGCTAGAAATGTTGTTGCAACTGCAATAGTATGCGGATGTAACGAGTTTAGGTGTGATTTTAAATCCATCATTGCAACAAATTCATTCGTTGTTATTTTTATCCCCATTAACTCAGCAACATACATAGCATCACTGCCTGATACACCGAGTAAAAAAGCGAAGGGACTAAAGATAATAGAGAAGATTTTTTGAATTGTTAAACCTGTTACAAAAAAACTTAAAAACCCATTTAAACATGCTGTTAATGCTACATATCCAATTACCATGGCTAAAATAACAATAACCATATTCATCCCAACTAACATACTGTTTGAAATGGTAGAAAAGAAATCTTTTTTTTCATTTTTTGAAGGTGAATAAATAATATCTTCTTCTTTAGTGACTTCTATAGGATTTAAAACATTGGCTAAAATTAATGCGTTAATACAGTTTAAAGGAATGGCGCTGAAAATATATGTTGCTGGAACCATTGATAGATAAGCACCAAGAATAGAACCACTGACGCTACTCATACTCATAATTCCAAAAGTCAACAAACGATTTTCTTTTAAAACAGATAATTGATCACGAACAACTGCAAGTGCTTCCGTGTTTCCTAAAAACATCATTTGAATGGAAAAGAAGCTTTCTAACTTTGGTAAACGAGAAATCTTTGAAATGATTGCACCTACTTTATCGATAATCCAAGTTAAGATTCCAAAATAAGAAAGAATATCAAAAAAAGTGATAACAAAAATGATAGGAAGTAATGCGCTAAAGAAGAAGTCAATTGTTTGATTTTCCATAGCTGAAGGAAATGCAAATCGAATACCTTCATTCGCACATGATAGTAGCCAACTGAAAAATGACGCAATTTTATTAATTATGATACTACCCAATTTGGTACCTAACATAAACCATGTAATAAAAAGTTCCAATATTATTAGAATACTGATTGGTCTCCATTTTATTTTTCTTTTATTAGGCGAACATAGGAAAACGAATAATATTACAATGAAAATCCCTAAAATATTTAATATGAAATTCATGTCAACAACTCCTTGAGCTTTATTATTTGTATATAAAAAAGCTCTTATTCTTCATACTTTGGCTAATGAACAGAAGTATGAAGAAAAGGAGAGGAACAGAAAATTGATGGTCTATAAACATCCCAATACAACGAGAGAAATTATATCATTATTTGAATTTTTGTATTCTACGGGCTGCCGTATTGGAGAAGTCGTAAAACTGAATCGTGATGATATTAACTTCTCAACGAATCATTGTACATGGGAAAGGTGATAAAGAAAGGGAAGTATACTTTAATACTGGTTGCACTATTTGGTTAAAAAGGTATCTAGATGAAAGAGAGGATGAGGAGCCTTGTTTATTACGGGAAAAAGGCTCAAAAGACGTATAAGTATTGATAACTTAAGATTTATTATCAAACGTATACGTATATCAAATTGTACTGGGATTAAATAGAGTATTCATCCTCATCAATTACGTCACAGCTATGCTACATATATGATTAACAACGATGCGCCACTTGAAGTAATAAAAAGCTTACTTGGTCATGAGAAGAATGAAACCACGAGAATATTTGCTCAGCTGAGCGGAAAGTTGAGACGCAATTTTTATATTAAATATTTTTGAAAGCTACTGAAATTAATCTTTAATCAAAATCGAGGGATGCATATAAAAAGACGTATCTTTTTGAAGTGGACCATTTTGTTGGAAAATTAAATTCCTATTATTTTGTTGTGGTAAATAAGTAGAATAGGTCGCGAATATACTGTGGAGATGTTAAGGCTTTAATTAGGATAGGAGTGAATAAGCAAATATGATACAAACGATGAGCGTCCTTATTTCTGGTGCGAGCATTGCCGGCCCGGCACTCGCTTACTGGCTTCAACGCCACGGATTCGACGTGACTGTAATAGAACGTGCACCAGCATTGCGCACGGGTGGTTACGGGGTTGATATCCGTGGTGCAGCTATTACGGTGCTTAAGGGGATGGACATACTTGATCAAGTTCGTGCAGCTGACACGAACATGACTGGTGTTTATTTCGTGAACAGCAAGGGCAAGTTCGAAGGTAAAATAAGCGAAGCGAGTATGGGGAACCAGCAGGGTCTGGACATAGAAATCATGCGTGACGATCTTAGTAACATTTTGTACGATTTAACCAAGGATACGGTTGAATACATTTGGGGCGATTCGATTACCGCTATACATGAGACTGAAGCTGGTGTAGAAGTTCAATTTATTCATGGCAAGCCACAGAAATTTGACCTGGTCATCGGTGCGGACGGGCTCCATTCTAATGTGCGCACCTTAACTTTTGGCGACGAAGCACAGTTTAAACGTACCCTTGGCTGTTATATCTCAATTTTTAATCTCGAGAATTACCTTAACCTCGACCACCACCAGCTGCTTTATACGATACCAGGCAAAACAGTAGGTATGTATAGTGCTCGTGACAATACCGAAGCAAGGGGGATGTTCTTGTTCCAATCAGAGGCATTGAAGTACGACCGTTATGATATAGAATCTCAAAAGAAACTTGTAGAAAATGCCTTCTTAGGCCAGACAGGTTGGGAAACCTCGCATCTACTCAAGACCATGAGAGATGCGACAGACTTTTATTTTGACGAGATATGCCAGATTCACATGCCGACCTGGTCAAAGGGGCGGGTTACATTGGTAGGTGATGCAGCGTATGGCCCATCACCTTTATCCGGTCAAGGCTCTAGCCTGGCGCTTGTCGGGGCTTTTGTATTAGCTGGTGAACTCAAAGCTGCAGATGGCGACTTCGCCCGTGCATTTATTGCCTATGAACAAAAAATGAGAAAGTTTGTTGAGAAAAATCAAAAAATAGGATTAATGGCTGCCGGGAGTATGGTTGAAAAATCAAACTTCAAAATCTTTCTTCGCAACTTAATGTTGCGTATACCAACCATTATGGTTGTACAATTTAAGATGATTTCGAAAATGATAGCGAAAGCGGCTAACGGGATAGAGCTGAAAGATTATTGATAAGGATAGTTATAACAAAAGGTTGTTTTCGCATAAATTGTTGCTGTTGGATAGATAATATATAATATAGATAGGACAATCAACAGGAGGCATTTAAGACGATGTGGTCAGACGTATATGAGGATTTTTCCGAGCTTTCCAAAGAAGAACAATACAAGCTATTCAGGACAATTCAACAAGACCTGTTCCCTGAAAACTCTGAAGATATTTCCAAAATGGTTAATGATATTCGGGAAGCCCGTTTTCATTCAGGACTAGCTTGTGTTCATTGTGGAGGTTTGGCTGTAAAACGGAACGGTAAATACCGTTTACGTCAGCGTTACTTGTGCAGAGATTGCGGAAAATCATTCAACGAGATGACAGGTAGCCCAATGGCAGGAACACATCATCCTCATAAATGGCTGGACTACTTCAAGATGATGGTGGAAGGTTATACTTTACCGAAGATTGCTAGAGAGTTAGATATTCACATCAGTACAGCCTTCTACTGGCGACATAAAATCTTAAATGCAATCCGCTCACTTGGAAACGGCATCTTAAAAGGAATTGTAGAAAGTGACGAAACGTTTATTTTGGAGTCACATAAAGGCAAGAAGAATATTGGGTTTCGCAAACCACGCAAACGCGGCGGCGTGGCGGGGAAACGAGGTATTTCAAAGGAACAAATTTGTGTAGTAGTTGCATATGACAGGGACGGCGGAATCCTTTCTCAAATGGCAGGCAAAGGGCGTATCACGGCACACGAATTAAATGGAGTGTTAGGTAGTAATATCGACACTTCTGCTTTGTTATGTACAGATTCGGCAACGAATTATAAGACATTTGCCAAGATGAAGGGATTACAACACGAAGCAATTAACGTGCGAAAAGGAACATACGTTAGGAAAGGGATTTACCATATTCAACACGTTAATAGTTATCATAGACGTTTTAAGGAATGGATGAATCGTTTTCAAGGCGTTGCTACACGTTATTTAGACAATTATTTATTCTGGTATCGTTTCTTAGAACTGCACAAAAAGATGCCGAAGAAAGAAAAGGTGAAATATATGCTTCTTCAGACGTGTAGAAAGGTCAATTTTACGACTGTTGAAACATTCAGGACTGTCTAAGTATATCAATCCAGAAATGTGGGTGAATAAAATGGATTCCTATCCATCTGAACTTGATTTCATATCTTTATTTGAGTGTTTACCAAGAAAAAAAGACGAAAAAGAATTATTTGAATACGATGAAACCACTTTCGCATTCCAGATTAATAACAAGGCTTTTGAAGTAATGGTCTCTCCTTTCTACCATAGATTTTTACTTCTAGTAAGAACCATAGAAGATAATGAAACCATTGGTTATTACGACTTTAATACCGTTGATAGGATTGAGATAATTTCAAACAACAAAAACAATTCTTCTCTCCGCTTATTAATGGAAAATGACCGTGACCGATTTTTAACGCTTGTTGAAATCACATTTAAACCAAAGTTTAAGGTAATTATGAAAGAATTGTTTCGCTAAAGACAATTCTTTCATATATAAGCAACAATATTTAAGAAAAGAGCCTAAAAAAAAGAAAGAAAGAATTGAAGAAAATAAGTCAGTTAGTTAAAGTACAAGGTGTTTTCCTTGTACTTTTTTTGAAGAAAGGAAATGAGATGAAACAAGTACTACGTATATGGGCAGTTATCCTTATTATTAGTGTGATTTGTATTCGTTTTTTCTATACAAGTCCGTTTGCAGCAACTTGGGACGAAGTCGATTTTACACTTGCATTAAAGCAATATGACATATTGGCGATGCAGCCACATTTCCCGGGGTATCCTTTTTTTATTTTAGGGGGGATGATAACGCATGTTTTTATAGAAAATCCTGTGCAATCGTTAGGGATTTTTAATGCCATCATGGCACTCGGCTCAGCTTTTCCGATGTATTGGATTGCACGTTATTATGTAAGTAAAACGAGCGCTCTTATTGTTGTAGCTGTCTTACAAACGAGCGGATATTTCTCTCTTTTAGTAACGCAGCCTATGTCAGAAGGTGCAGCGTTAGCAATCGTATGGTGGTATATATGGAGTATAGAACGTGCCTTTCGTACAAAGTGTTTTCAAGCTCAATTCTGGCCAATTCTTTTCTTTGCGCTATTAATGGGTATACGGTTATCATATGCACCGTTTGGAATTGTACTTATTTTATTATTATGGCAACAATGGCATGAAGAAAAATGGCGATTTATAATCTTATTTTGTACAGCTGTCCTTTCGCAACTAGTTTGGATTAGTGCTCTTATTTGGAACATTGGTGGCGTCAGGGGGCTATGGGAAATTTCTTTTGGATTTGTAGAAGGCCATTTTACCGAATGGGGTGGAGCAGTTACAGATACGAGTGAACCACTTATTTCACGCCTCTATCGTTTACTTTCTGAAAACATCATCTTTGCAGGAATAGGTATCCACTCTTATTATTTAGTAGGTTTCTTTTTGTTCTTTTTGTTTCTGTTTGTTTTACAATGGAAAAACATACGTTTCTACCCAAAGGTTTTGATTGCTCTGGGGATTTTCTATTTTCTTTGGAATTTATTTGGACAAAACATCGATAAACCTCGTCACTCTTATCCAATTGTAGCGATGTTACTATGCGTACTTGCTATTTCATGGTTAAAAAGACATCGTGGCATTATATTGCTTTTGTTTGCAACTAGTCAACTTCTGGTGAGTATATCGCTCATGAAAGAACAACAAGTGGAGGTACCAGCAACATATCAACTCGCGTCATATTTGGAGGGGAAACAAGAGCCGTTTATTGTATACACTTGGGAAGAGACGAGGGTTATGGAATATTTACAAGTGCCGTATGAACATAAACGGTTTTACACATATTCATATTTTTTACAAGATAAAAAATATCATAAAAATGATAATATATACGTTACCAATCATCTTATTGAAGGGTTTCAAAAACAAGGGATTAATATAGAAGGACAAGTTGAAAAGGAAGCCGTCTTTTATTCGAATCCATTATTTGATCCTGTTTATCATAAAATAGTTTTATACAAATGGAAAAAGGATTCTGTTGTAAAGTAAGGTAATAAATATTGTTATACTTTCATTAAGTGTGTGGGTAGTATTTTCATATTCATCAACAGAAACAGGAAACATTATTGACATATTGTACTGGCTAGAGGGCCAGCAACATTGCCATCAAGTAAAAAAACATTCTTCTCAAAAATGAAAAAGCCATCCGAATTTAAATAAATAACTGTAGAGATACAAAATTTTCGTTTTGGGGATACTTCAAAATCTTAGCTTGATGGAGATGGAGGAGCCCTGATACGAAATACTCCTAACATATTCGTAATATCAAAAATATGTTAGGAGTATTGACATTAGATGTTGTTTCTAGCGTATCATCTTTGAAATGTTCACCTTTATTTTTTGTTTCTTGTAATTGATTTTGTGTTTCGTTATTCTTAGCGGGTGATGAATCATTAATGGAGCTACAACTAATTAATAGGTTTACTAACAAAACTACAGGTATGATCTTTGGCATCACACGGTCGCCTCTCTGTAGAAATACCTTTATATGTTATGTTTTAGAGTTTGATAGGAACATACTAAGGAACTTTTATTTATCTTCTATTTCCAATTGTTTTCTTATTCCCTCCGGTATGTCCTTTTCAGAGATAGCATCGTAAGAATAGACATACTTTCCTTTCACATGAATTTTTAAGTAAGTTTTTCTTATAAAGTCATTAGGAGTGTTCGTTCCTACTGTATTTTCTTTCTCATTCCTTAATTCATCAACACCTGTTAGTGAGTACATAGCTCTTCCTTTATGATGGTAATCTGGAACGCCATATCCCTTCGCAACGGCATATATATTTTTTTCTTCAGCAATCGGATTAAATCTATCCAAATCCCCGCGTAATATGAAAGGTAGTAAGTATATAGGAAGGCTTATTCCTATTATGCAAATTACAAATTTCTTCATGAGTATTTCTCCTTTTGTCTATTTACATTTTTGAGTATAGAAAAAAATTCTTATGAATATAGAGGGGAATTTCTTAAGGTTTTCTTAATAAAGTTTAACCGTGTGAAAAAAGATTAACTTGAGTATTCGACAGGGTGTAGATTCTGAGGTGACGATTAAGAGTGAAGCTTCCACACTGGCCCCTGTACCTAATCATGCTGAAAGTGAAGATTTAACAAAGGTAAGTTTTATAGACTTAGACTTTGCATACTACATGGGAAATGAAGCACATCAATCTGACGCTTCATTTCTTCCTCCATTTGACGAAGAAATAGAAAATTATTATGAAAGCGAACGGTTTAAACAACAAATATTTGGTTGCATTGCAAAGGATTATAAAGAAAATGTCGTGTTACCTTTAATTGTTACCGGGCTTCCCGTTACTTGTTTTGGTAGTCAGCATGAGCAATTACAACGTGCACTAAAAAAAGAAACTTCCGTGCAAATTGATGGGAAATTTATTAATATTACGGTGGAAAATGCTTTGATTCTTCAGCAACCGGTCGCTTTACATGCCTATTTCTTAAAAGAGGGAATCATTCAGGAACGAGAGCGTATCTTAATTATTGATGGTGGATTTCGTACATTAGAAATGACAGATATGAAACAGAATATCATTTTAAATCATTATGAGACAGAACTAGGATGTAGCAAGCCTTTGAAAAATATTAAGAATATCCTGCAGAATCATGCGGGTGAAAGTAATCACTTGCATATTAACGACATGCCGAAAATCTTAGAAAAAGGATATGGAGGTCGAGAAGAAAATCCTCAGACAAGTCAGGTTGATACTTTGATTCAAAAAGAGTTGGACGCACACTTCCAAGACGTTATGCGTGTATTACAAGAACAATTTAAGTTAGACCAGTATGACACTATTATTTGGACAGGAGGAATAGTAGATATCCACAAAAAACGAATTGAAAAAATACAAGGTGAAATTTCTTCTTTCCGTATGGTAGACGCTTCGAAAGAGGCTGCACTTCATGGATACTATATTATTGGAAGTCAAGTATTTGACGACATCACCAATCAATCTGCATATGAATCCAAATTATAATAACGACCGAAATGGAGTTCGTTGAATAGACGTGCCAAATTATGTAGCTTCTTTTCCACATATAATAAATTCTTTATAAGAAAAGATAAAAAATGCTTGTATAGAGGAAATGTTTAAAATTGAGAATAAAAATAGCTAATATATAGGGGGTCTTCCTTTTAACATAATAAGACCTCCTATGCCATTTATTTTGTAATTTAGTTGATCTAAAAACTTTTCCTCCAAGACATGAATACCTACTTACAAATTTCATATTACGGATATTATTCGATCAAACATAAAACTATTCAGAAAGGAAGAATAATATGGAATGCATAAAAATGCCAAAATGGAGTTGGTATCATGTGAAAACTAGTGAGCTTGAAAAACTTTCTTCTATAATCCCTCTTGATGTAACATCTTATTTCTCTCAATTTGTAAAGAAAATAAGTTCTCCCTGTGAAAATGGATTATATGTTTATACGTTATCACCAAGTCAAACTTGTGTATATGGTTCGTTTTTATATGACCAAGATAAAAAGGACGCCAAAATTCAAAAATTTCTTCAGTATTTCGTAGCTCATGAAATACTGATAACGGTCCAGGAAAAAGAGGAAGAGGATTTCCGAAAATTAATACATAATTTCCCTATAGGTACAAAAAATTGTAATAGTTCCGCTGAAGGATTATGTGCTATCTTATCAATGTTTATATCTCACTATTTGCGAGAGGTTGACTATTTTGAAAACCATTTTAGAAATGTATTATGGGATTTTTATCATCATAATAACATAGCAGTTTTAGAAAAGATTTATCATATTCGTCATGAATTATTTATGAACACACATGTGTTTCGCTTAATACAAGAAGTGTTACAAGGCTTGGAGGAAGCTTGGTTAGAAAATATAACAAAAACTCTTTGTTATAAACAAACATACTTGAAATTAGAGCGTGGATTACAACTCGTTAAAGAGTACCAAGAAGAATTAGATACGATGATTCATTTACAAGAAGTTGTTTCTTCACATCGTGGGAATAAGATTATGAAAGCTCTTACTGTATTAACTGCTGTAAGTACGCCTTTGACGGCCTTAGGAGCATTGTGGGGGATGAATTTTAAATATATGCCTGAACTAGAATGGAAATATAGCTATTTAATTGCTCTCTTATTTATTATTTTCACAACAGGAGGTATGTATATGCGATTCAAAGGATGGACAGGTGATTTATTACGAGTAAAGAAAAAGAAATCTTTTTTTAAATCCAATTAATCCTGTTTATAAAAAATATGATAGATATTAACCTAGATATATGGTGAGTAATATTTATTAATTGAGGTAGTATCATATCCCCATCAAGTTAAAGTTTTGATGTCCCCGCAATGATAAAAATGGTGAATATTTATATGAAAGATTAGAGCTCTTCTTCTTGTAGGAGGGCTCTAATCTTTGTTTAAAAACTATATCATACAAATGGGCAGACTCATTATCTGAAATTTGTCCCGATTCAATTTAGAATACGACAAAAGAGAACTTGTGTTAGAAAACAAGCTCTCTTTAAAAGAAATAACGTAATTGAGATACTTATATAGTAACAATTGTTTTCTTCTAATTCCATATGTCTTATGTTGAGAAATAAATTATAAGTGGCTTGATAAAGCTAAAATGAATGATTGACATAATATTTTGACGATAATATAATGAATCTCGAATTCAAGATAAGTTGTAAAGGATTGGTAATTACGAGCGTGATTAACGATGAGAGCTTATCTTTAAAGTTATTTGTTATATTATGAAAGGAATTGCAGTCAATCACTAAACGTATTGAAAAGGATATAAAAATTTATGGACTTAATCCAACAGAATTTACAGTGCTTAAGCTACTATACAGTAAAGCCGATCAGCCTATACAAAAACTTGAAGACAAAACATTACTTGCAAGTAGTAGTATCACGTATGTAGTGGATAGGTTGGAAAAGAAGAGGTGAAAACCATGTCCTAAAGACTGCCGTGTCACGTATGCGTCAATTACTTCAGAAGGTATTGAATCGATGGATATTATTTTTCCTCAGCATAAAGAGGGGATTCGGCAAATATTTGGTAGTTTGGACTATATTGAGAAAAAATGATAATGAAACAGTTGAAAAAGTTAGGATATTACGCACAGAAATTGTAAGTTTGTAGAGGCTATTTCTGTTTAGTAATATCCTAATTAAATATAAATTAAATAAATAGGAGGAAAAATTAATAAGTGGTAGTAAATGTATTATAATACAAAATGAATAAATCATATAAATTCAATTAGTACAGTAGGGAATAAAGTTGTTATGTTAACGTATACATAGCGTCCTTTTCATTATAAATCTTTCATAAAGCGGAGAGTGGGTATCAAGAATGGAATTACGTCATTTAGAGTATTTTATTCAAGTTTGTAATAATAATAGTTTTACTAAAGCTGCGGAAGTTCTAGGTATTTCACAGCCGACTTTAAGCCAACAAATCCGTGTGTTAGAAGGTGAACTTGATACACCCTTGTTTCATCGAGTTGGAAGAGGTATCAAAATGACAGAAGCGGGTAAGCTGCTATTTGATAAAGGAAAATTTATCATGCAACAATTTGATGACGTTTATAATGAAATTTTTGAATTAAAGGGGGTAAAAAGAGGTGTAATTACTATAGGAGGTTTATTAGAGGATCTCACTTATTTAACACCTTATATTATGAAGTTTCAACAACATTATCCTAACATCGTAGTAAAAATCATAGAATCCGAAGTTGCTGTAAATCAAATCGTTGATAAAAATATTGATAT
Source organism: Bacillus cereus group sp. N8 (assembly GCF_016483685.1). Lineage (NCBI taxonomy): Bacteria > Bacillati > Bacillota > Bacilli > Caryophanales > Bacillaceae > Bacillus > Bacillus cereus group sp. N8. The sequence goes on from NZ_JAEHBK010000028.1 coordinate 39,358, forward strand.
AGGCATCACGCGTAGTGCTCAAATTCCAGATACATTAACAAGCACCCTTTTGTATAGCGAAGAGCTTGTCCTTGTCATTCCAAAAAATCATCCTTTGAATGAAACATCATTTGTTTCTTTTCGAGAATTAGTAGGACTCAGTAGAATAATGGTTTCATGTAGTTGTCGTGAATCTATTAAAATATATTGTGAGAGTTTAGGGTTATCTTTATCTGAAGCAAATATAGAAACAAAATCTTCTATTTCTCTATTGAGCCTTGTATACAATGGACATGGGGTTGCTATAATACCTCTTTCACTAGTTGACTTTGTTAATAATGATACCTTGAGCATAGTTCGTATTATTGATCCGACACCAAGTCAAAATATTAATCTTATTCACTTTGATGATAAATTTTTAAGTTTTGCAGCACGTATCTTTATGCAGAAGTTAAATGAACCTGAAAAAGTATTATTATAATAGAAATAATAATGATTATAGTGTGAGAGTTAAACATGATACATAATTCTTAGGATAAGACCTAAATTACAGTCAAAGGGCAAGTAGATTTATATGTGTGGTGTAGTCGCTTCAAAAGGGAATACCATGGACTTTTATTTAAGGGAAAAGGGCAGACTTTGCAAGGAGAGAAGGCTGTTAAAAACAAGTCAAGTTAATCAATTAACTCTTCGGTCTTATCGCATTGTAATAGATTCCATTAGGTATATACTGCTATTTCTTTCTACATATCCTTATTGTATAAAGAAAACCACCGGCATTATACCGGTGGTTTTGACTTAGAAAGCAAAGCAGGTACAACCAATACCCCATTTAGTTCCATCTTTTCCTATTACAGTATGAGTGTGTTGATGGAGAGGGTTACTGCAACTATGTAGCTTGTGATCATGGGCATCGTGAGAAAGTATAGTGTGGGCTAGGTTAGAACCACCATAACCATAAACTCCCGTCGGTGACCAATCAGGTGATGCTGGTGGCAATTCAGGTGATAAAATTTTAAATTCATCATTTCCATAAACAACCTGCCCACCCATAATGGTGAGTAATGATTCAAGGTTCTTGATTTCTTCTTCTGGCACAGTAAAGTAGTCAGCAGACAATACAGCAATATCAGCAAACTGACCTACTACAAGGGTTCCCTTTTTACCTTCATCACCAGAGAACCACGCACTTCCTTTTGAATATAATTCCAGGGCTACTTTTCTATCAAGTTTATTTTTTTCATCGTATATTGAAAGCCCACCAATGGTTTTTCCGGCAACCATCCAGTAAAGAGCGACCCAAGGGTTATAACTGGAAACCCTAGTTGCATCACTACCTGCGCCAACAGGTATACCTAGGTCTAACATACGATAAATCGGAGGAGTACGCTTTGCAGCTTCCTTTCCGTATAAATCAACAAAGTATTCACCTTGAAAAGCCATGCGGTCTTGGATAGCAATACCGCCATTTAAAGCCTTAACACGTTCCATACTACGATCTGAGATTGTTTCTGCATGGTCAAACCACCATCGTAGACCATTAAAAGGAATTTCTTTGTTGACTTCCTCAAATACATTTAAGAATCGTGTGATTGACTCGTCATAAGTTGCATGTAAACGGAATGGCCAACGGTTTTCCACCAATAAAGAAATTACTTTCTTTAAGTCAGCTTCCATCATCGTAGCTAGTTCGGGCTGTGGCATTTGAAATTTTTCAAAATCGGCTGCCGAGAATACTAACATTTCTCCGGCACCATTCATTTTATACTTATCATTTCCTTGACCTGGAGAAACAATTTTTGCCCATGAAGCAAAGTCTTCATATTCATGATTAGGATTTTGCGTAAATAGATTATAAGCAATACGCAAAGTTAATTGTTCCTTCTCGGCTAAATATTCAACAACTTTGTAGTCATCAGGATAATTTTGGAAACCGCCACCTGCGTCAATGGCACTTGTAATACCTAATCGATTTAATTCGCGCATAAAATGGCGAGTTGAGTTAATCTGGTCTTCAAAATTAAGTACTGGGGCTTTACCCAAACTTGAATAAAGAATAGAAGCGTTAGGGTTGGCAATTAAAAGGCCCGTTGGGTTACCTCGTTTATCCCGTTCAATTAAACAACCTGGAGGGTCTGGGGTATCCTTTGTGTATCCCAGTGCACGCAGCCCTGCACGATTTACAAGTGCTCTATCGTAAAGATGTAGCACAAAGACAGGTGTGTCTTCAGAAACAGCATTAATCTCTTCCAAAGTTGGCATCCGTCTCTCTTTAAATTGAAATTCAGACCAACCTCCAACTACTCTTACCCACTGAGGAGCAGGTGTACGCCTTGCCTGCTCTTTGAGCATTTCAAGAGCAATGGCAATTGAAGGCACACCTTCCCATCGTAATTCCATATTATAATGAAGACCGCCACGAATAACGTGTATATGAGAGTCATTCAGGCCTGGAATAGCTCTTTTTCTTTTAAGGTCTATTTTTTTTGTTTTTTCTGTGGCGCTATCAAGAAGCTCATCTCCACCTACTGCAGTTATTAAACCATCAGTTATGGCGATAGCAGATACCTCAGGCTGAGAAGGGTCAAGGGTAGTAATTTTTCCGTTATATAAGATCATATCCGGTAAATTCATATTCACACCTCGTCTACTTTCTATTATTTTGTAACCATGGATGAAATAATTTACCGAAAATCGGCATAACTACCCATGATAGCAAGGACACTATACATACAGAAACAAAAAAAGCGGACATAATAGGATTCATATGTTTTATAATAGGTCCTATCAATTTAGGAACTAACATGCTAAGAGGCCATACACCCAGAAGGGTAACGATAGACATTTTCCATTTTTGCGGTGGAACTGGCGTTTTCGGAGTAACAAACCAATAAGCCAAACTGCTTTCAGTTTTGTAACTTGGATTAGTAACTTGAAATTGTTCTGCCGTTTTTAACAAATCTCGGCGAACATCTGATTCTTGCCAAGCACGTAGATGCTCATATGTATCAAAGCGAAAAATAACAGTATACTCTCTGAATCCGTTATTTGGGACTATTAGATTTACACCTAAATGCCCTGGGAATTTAGTAGCGGCAGCTTCGATTTCATGTCTCCATGTTTCAAACTGTTTTTCTTTACCTTGTTGAATTTCCCATGTAACAATCGTTGTTACTGGATCGGCAGCATCCATCGTGTTCCCTGTATAAGTCTCTTCGGCAGCTACGCCTTCTTGTTTCATATTTTCCTGCTTGGAAGCGCGCCATGCACCATAGTATATGCGTATTCTACACCTTGACCATAAGCACCAGTGTGTTCCTTTACAATCTCCATTACAGCATCATAAGTGTCTTTGTGTGCCCAGTCACGTTGGTATTCAAGTAAAACTTGAATTGCTGTCACTGGAATTGCACCAGCTTGTTCTACACGACGCATAGCAGCGTTATGTGCTGTCAAACTAGTACCACCTGAAGCATCATCAACTGCATACACCTCATAGCCAGCTTTAATTGCTTCAAGCACAGGGAATGCAAGGCAAACTTCAGTCCAAAGTGCTGCAAATATTAATTTCTTTCTACCGGTTGCTTTAACTGCTTCAACAAATTTTGGATCTTCCCAAGAGTTCATTGAACTGCGTTCTATAATTTCATGGTTTGGGAATATGTCAAGAATTTGTGGCCAAAAATAACCAGAAAAGCTGCGTGTCTCAACTGTAGTAAGAATAGTAGGTACGTTAAAAGTTTTTGCTGATTTAGCAAGCAACATAACGTTATTAATCAATGTTTGTCTATCAATACTTGCAACTCCAAAAGTCATTTGAGGCTGAAAATCAATTAAAATTAAGGCACTGTTCTCCGGATTTAACAATTCTAAATTACTCATAATAAAACGCTCCTTTTTTAATTGTTTAAAATTATTTATTGAAAGTAATGTATATTCTGTCAATTAAAGCTCTGCTATACTTTTTAATTTAAAATTTAGTGCTGATTTAATCAGCACTAAATTTATACTATTTACTTTAAAAAAATTGATTTAAAGCTATTTCCTTGGAATACATTTATGCATTTTGTTTACTAAGATCTCGTTGAGCTCCTAAATAGCTTCCAATTATATTTTGATAGCCTGGAAGATTACTAGCAAGCAAATTGCCAAAACCTTCGACATCGTTCCGCCAATCGCGTTGTAATTCGCAAGCTACGCTAAACCAGTTCATAAGTTGTACACCATTATGTGCCATACGCGTATTGGCAGCATCTGCAACTTGTTTGCTGAAAGTTCCTGAAGCATCAGTGACAGCAAATACTTCATATCCAGCTTTTATAGCGGAAAGTGCCGGGAAGGCAACACAAACGTCCGTAACTACGCCGGCGATGATAAGTTGCTTTTTTCCAGTTTCTTCGATTGCTTTTACAAAATCATTATTATCCCATGCGTTAATTTGTCCAGGTCGAGCTATTTTTTGTGCGTGAGGAAAGAAATCAACCAATTCTTGCATTAAAGGTCCGTTAGGTCCGTTTTCAAAGCTTGTTGTTAAAATAACTGGTAAATCAAAAAACTTAGCAGTGTGAGCAAGAGCTAAAACATTGTTTTTGAATTCATCAACACCATAGTCACGTACTAGTCCGGACATAAGACCAGTTTGATGATCTACTAAAAGCACGACAGCATCATCTTTGTTAATACGAGAATAGAGATCAGTCATTATGTATTCCTCCTAAAAATTAAGTAATCGAAGAAAGTTTAAACAGTGGAATATTATCCTGATTTTCTTCGTTTGTTACGATTAGTTTGTAACTAAACTGACCGTTAATATGAGTTATAGCAGCATTCACGGAACATGAAGCGCTATACAAATTTATAGTATTTGAAAACTAATTGGTTAATCAATTCTAAATTATCTATAATTTGTATAGGTCGTAACTATAGTTGTTTTCACTATAAAATTGATTGATTTTACCTATACATTCTATAGATAGAACGATATTGATAGTCACCTATTTTTGTTATTAGAATTGAATAGGAGGAATGTTCAGCAAATACTTCGTGATGAAAAAGGTATGAGATGGGGAATTGTTCCTTAAACAGAAAATGAATTCATCGGAACAGTAGAGTTTCATACATAGAGTTCACAATATAAATGTGCATAAATAGGTTATGAGATTCATTCGGATTATTGAAGAAAAGGATATATATATATTAAAGGAGGTAGGAGAATGGCAAAAATTACTGTAGGAATCGAAAATCAAGCACCAATTGAGATATATTATGAGGATTATGGTATAGGGAAACCAGTTGTACTAATTCATGGTTGGCCGTTAAGTGGTCGATCTTGGGAATACCAAGTTCCCGCTCTTGTTGAGGCTGGATACAGAGTTATAACATATGATCGTCGAGGTTTTGGAAAATCATCTCAGCCGTGGGAAGGGTATGAATATGATACCTTTACTTCTGATTTACATCAACTATTAGAACAGTTAGAGCTTCAAAATGTCACACTTGTTGGTTTTTCTATGGGTGGAGGCGAGGTAGCCCGGTATATTGGAAAATATGGAACCAATAGAGTAGAGAAGGTTGTATTTGCAGGAGCTGTACCACCATACCTTTACAAGTCAGCAGATCATCCTGAGGGTGTATTAGATGATGTAGCAATTCAAGAATTTGAAAATGGAGTAAAAAGTGATCGCCTAGCATTCCTTGATGAGTTTACGAAAGGATTTTTTGCTGCTGGAGATCGAACTGACTTAGTTAGTGAACCATTTCGACTTTACAATAGGGATATCGCTGCGGGTGCATCACCTAAAGGAACACTAGATTGTATCGCTGCTTTCAGCAAAACAGACTTCAGAAGCGATTTAGCCAAGATTAATATACCTACCCTTGTTATTCATGGTGATTCAGATGCAACTGTACCATATGAATATAGTGGGAAATTAACACATGAAGCAATTCCTAATTCTAAAGTAGCCTTAATAGAGGGTGGTCCACATGGGCTAAATGCAACGCATGCTAAAGAATTTAATGAAGCACTCCTATTATTTTTAAAGGACTGATTACAACTATATAATTGTTAATTGATAAATTATAAATAAGTTGCAATTTTATCATATTTTTCTAATAAATGGAAATACCTAAAGGTGAATAATTTTGAGGAGGTTTTCAATTATGGCAGAAAACCAGGACATGAATTCTCTAGATGAACAAGACGTGAAACGTGAAACATTGACAACACGACAGGGGCACCCTGTGAAGGATAATCAAAACATCCGAACAATTGGGAATCGTGGTCCAGCAACACTTGAAAATTATCATTTCATCGAAAAAATTTCTCATTTTGATCGAGAAGAGGTTCCGGAACGTGTAGTACATGCGCGAGGAGCTGGAGCATTTGGGTATTTTGAAACCTATGGAAAAGTTGGAGATGAGCCGGCAGAAAAATATACTCGTGCGAAAGTATTTTCAGGGGCTGGTAAAAAAACACCGTTAATGGTTCGTTTTTCTACAGTAGCTGGAGCCAAGGGCTCACCAGAAGCAGCAAGGGATCCACGAGGTTTTGCAGTGAAAATGTATACGGAAGATGGTAACTGGGATTTAGTAGGGAATAATTTGAAGATTTTCTTTATTCGTGATGCGATGAAGTTCCCAGATATGATTCACGCATTTAAGGTTGATCCGGTTTCGAACGTGCCAAATCCTCAGCGGATGTTTGACTTTGTTTCTCGTACCCCAGAGGCAACACATATGATTACATTTTTATTTTCTCCATGGGGTATTCCAGCAACATATCGCCATATGCAGGGATCTGGTGTGAACACTTATAAATGGGTAAATGAAAAAGGCGAAGCTGTATTGGTGAAATATCATTGGGAGCCAAAGCAGGGAATTCGAAATTTAACACAAGAAGATGCAAACAGTATTCAAGCAATGAATGTTAGTCATGCAACACAAGATTTATATGAAGCAATTGAGCGCAAAGATTATCCAGAGTGGGAGCTATTTGTACAAATTATGGAGGATGGTTATCATCCAGAACTCGATTTTGATCCTCTTGATGATACGAAGCTTTGGCCAGAGGAGCAGTTCCCCTGGTTACCAGTAGGACGTATGGTTCTTGATCGTAATCCAGTTGATTACCATTCAGAGATTGAACAAGCTGCTTTTGGTACAGGAGTACTTGTTGATGGCATGGACTTCTCAGATGATAAAATGCTACAAGGTCGTACTTTCTCTTATTCAGATACTCAACGTTATCGCGTTGGTGCAAACTATCTGCAATTACCTGTAAATGCACCTAAAGCGCCTGTTCGTACAAATCAACATCGTGGTCAAATGGATATGCGTAATCCGAAAGAGTCTGGAGAAAATCCGCATATTAACTATGAGCCATCTATGCTGGGTGGCTATAAAGATGCAAAACAAGAAAAGCATCATCCACATCAACCAACTTACAATGCGGCTGCTATGAGCGCACCAATCGATCGTCCTAATAATTATGGTCAAGCAGGTCACACATATCGTAGTTTTGAGGAGTGGGAACGAAATGAGTTGGTTAAAAATCTATCTGAAGCACTTGCAGTATGTGACAAAAGAATTCAGAATGCGATGATTGAACACTTCACACAAGCTGATGAGGATTATGGCCGTCGTGTTAAAGAAGGTATTGAAAAGAAAATGAAAGAAGCTAAAACGGAAAACAAACTTCCGGGCCGCGAAGTAAGTAAATCAAAATATGGTCAAGGTTCATTAGCTGCAAACGAAGCAACAAAAGATGCAGTAAAGAAAAGCCATGAATCAGATCCTTATTAATTAGACGTAAGCACAATAGAATATACTTAGAGGTGCTGTAAAAATGATTAGGCAACCTTTCATACGATTACTAAAGTAATTTTATTTAAAAATATGAGAGGTACTAAATATCATAAGATAGTTGATAAACAAGTAAAAAATAAAGCTTTATAAAAGATGCTCTTGGATAAATCCAGGAGCATCTTTTTAAATGGTGATATTGAGATGTTAGGTTGATAAATCTCCATTAATTTTGGATTGAATATTCTTCTTAACAGCTAAAATGTATTGATTAGAATTTTTTAGATTTCTTAGAAGTATTGTTATATTACTATCAAGATAATATTTTGAATAATCCTCAAAACAAAGAAATGTACATTTTTTTGAGGAAGAAATATCTTGTCAGAAAACAATGGGATTTTATTAATTTTTATAATTGGTAGAATTTTTATAGAAATAATTCTCTTAATATATTAAAATAACAT
>NZ_JAEHBK010000029.1:0-46579 GCF_016483685.1 Bacillus cereus group sp. N8
AACAAAGGGTAAGTTCTGACTAAGTTGATATCAGCCTTATCTAACAAAGGGTAAGTTCTGACTAAGTTGATATCAGCTTTATCTAACAAAGCATTAGTTCTGACTAAGGTAATATCAGTTTTATCTAACAAAGTGTCATTTTTAAAAAGATGGAGGAATTTATTACACCATAAGAGCTGTGTTTTTATTCACTGATTATCATGAAAAAGTTTTTTGTTTGTAAAATAGGTGGACTATTGTCTCGTTATTTTTGAGGTGTTTTATGGACATGTATAAGTTCATTTTTTTAAAAACGGCTATAAATCAACTTCTTTTATGCAAAAATGATAGAGTCTTGTAAAAAGTGTGTCAAAAAAGTACACACTTTTTACGAGACTTTTGTCTACTTGTCTGTGCTACCTTAAAACAGTTTCGGTAGATATGGTGACCTCTATGAGGTTAGTTTGCAGTGTTCTCCTTTATATGGAAAAGCGTAATAAACGTTGATACATCAATATTTTTGTTGCTTTTTTTTATATTGATGGCGTGAAAATAAAAGTAACTTAATACGAACGGAAAATAAAAAAGGGTGTTATGTATACCTAGAAGTCTTGTAAACGTATAGGGCATTTGGGTATACCTTTTAAAAACGGGTATTGTGTGAAGGCAGAGGCTTTTGTAGATACGGTTGTTTTGTAAGAAGGTATGATTGCAAATCAAATAAAGAGGTTAAATATTTATCAAGATTATGAAGAGTATTATCACTGTGGTTTAATTGGTCTTTGGTATGCTTATGAAAGGTATGAGGAGGAGAAAGGGGGTTTTCTTGCTCATGCTGTCGTAACGGTGCGTGGTCATATATTGTAAAGGTTGAAGAAAGAACGTGTAGTACAAGAGAGGTATGTATGTGCCGGAGAGTATGATGAACGATTTGAGCCTGAAGATGCGGGAACGAGAGAGAAGGACTTTATGAGTGTGTTAAATGAGAGGGAGAGGCACATTATTTCAGAAAGATTTTTTGCAGGTAAAAAGATGGGAGAGATAGCCATTGAAATGGGGATGACGTACTATCAAACGAGATGGTTATATCGACAAGCGCTTGAGAAAATGCGAGATAGTGTAAGGGGATAAGAATAATAAATAGAATGGAAGGCAAGGAAAATATTGCTTTCCATTCTATTAATTTTAAGGCAGTAAATGTAGCATGAGGTTTTTTTAAGTGTAGTGAATCTTGCGCGTTCATCCGTGATAATACATATCCAGCTTTCAATACTTGCTGTCTTAACTTATGGGAACTTATTCGTATTGTTACGGTAGTTCGGTTTAAAAAATGAATTTTAGCTTTTTTAGTTTTTTTGAAAAACTCTATATCATTTATATGGTTATAGAACAACCAAATACAGTTTGGAGACGAAGGAGATTCTGTTGGGAAAGTAAAAATATATTCCCTATGATTAATTGGAATCGGAACATTCTGTTTGAAATTAAATTTTGCTTGGACTGCAGCACGTCTACCTTGATAAGTAGAATGAACACTTGTTAGACAAGATTCCTTTATGAGTTGGAGAGCTGTTTGGCATGAGTACAGGTGGTTTTCTCACTACTGTCGATAATTTTTGTACGTTAATAAGGGCGTTTGTATGGCTCAAGCATCTTTGTAGAACTAGAAATAAAAATATTACTTTCATTATCCATAATTCTAAATCCTCCCTTATAAAAAGTTTCGTATTCCGGATATAATTATATATAAATTATGTAAATTCAATATTAATCTTCTGTTGCGTATTGTAAATTTTTGTTGTTCGTTTACAATCAATAGATGATAGTCTTTCTAATTTGCATCGCTTGTACATATATATGAAAATAGAAAAGAGTAGGCGGTGATATAGCATGAAGAAAAAGTATATTATTATGGCTCTAGCTGTTGTTCTCTTAGTTTATTTAGCAAACAGTAATCCGAGTAAGGGAGAATATACGGATTGGGCAGCAAAACAATTTATGAAGCGTAATGATGTGAGTAAGAAGCTAGAAGAGGTTGAGAAAGAAAACAAAGAGGGTCTCCTTGGCGACTTAGCATCGGCGGGGAAAAAATTGGCAAATAAGTATGTTGAACCACAAGTTGGATTATTAATCGACCATTATACAAAGCGAAATGATTATATGTTCTTCTCAACATATACGACAGAGTTTGATTTAGGCGGAGAGAATTATAAGTATGTTTGTGTTGGTTTTTCAAACATCTTTATTCCAATTGAAATGCCGAAGAAAAAAGACGAATCTGCAAAATAATGCAGATTCATTTTTTTGATTTACGGAGTAATTTGAACTTCAGATACAGTTTTTTCGGTTCTGGTGCAAACACTCCAAAACGCTTGTAAATAACCTCTTAAACTTGCAAATACTGATACTAGTACTCTAAAAAAGAATGTGATTGGTATGGAAGAGCAAAATCTATTCAAGTGGAAACATTATCAACCGGATATTATTGTATTAACCGTGAGATGGTACCTACGGTACAACCTCAGTTTTCGTGATTTAGTCGAAATGATGGAAGAACGCGGGCTATCCCTTCCTCAAAACAATTTGACCTCTCGTCAAACGAAACTACCCTTTCGCTAGACTAAGCTAATGCTTTATGAGAATGAACGGATACTTCGCTAAACTGAGCTGATTTTCGTTAGACTGTGGACAAAAATTAAAACCTTATGATAAAACAAAACTATAACTACATTGAATTGAGCAAAAAACTAAATTTATGGTATAATAAGTCCGTCAAAAAAATAAAAAAATCCTCTCGGTGTTGGTCGCACCAAAAGGATTGAATAAATCTAATCTACATATAATTTAGATAATTAAATTAAAAGTTATTATTTAAAGTCAAGTTCTTGAGAGGAACTTGTCTTTTTTATTTTTATCAAATTTATACTCAGACACAACACTCACATCGAAAAACAAGGAGGTGAATTGCATGAACGATAGCAAAGAATTTTGTCCTCATTGCAACGCTAATTTGCAAGGCGATTCAATTCCTAAAGAATCACAAAAATCCTATAACGCAACTCATTTCACAAGGAAAATAGGAATCACACACATTGCACTCGATAGAATCATGCAATGGCAATGCCCTGACTGTCTCAAAAAGTGGGAGGTTTAATTCTTCCTCTCTTTTTCATAATAAGGTTTTACCACTTGCTCTATATAGGCTTCTACAGTTTCAAAACTAGCAATAAGTTGCCTTTCCTCTTTTAGCCTTTCGTATATCTTCTGTGGTGATTGTCCACGGTCATAACGACTCCATATGGCCCTTATAATAACTGGAGGTAAGGCTTCATAATTTCTAATACTTTTCAGTTTTTTAGTCCAATTACTATTTCTCTTATGAACCATTATTCATTGCCTTGTTGTTTGTTTCGTTGGTCTATACCACTTGCTATAGCTTCTGCTGCAAGACTCGCTGAAGCTTTATTTTCTTCTTTCGAAATACGCCAATCACCTGTTTCCTTCCCCACTTTTACATATTTTCTAATGGCTTCATAACTGATATCTATACCCGATAATACAAGCCCTTCATGAATATCTTTTAATTTATAACCTTGTTCCCACGCTTCTTTAATTGTTTCTTTAACTGGTGTAGTTAGAACTCTTTCTTTTATCATTCCTTTTTGTTGGTTTTTACGGAATTTGTAATATTGCTCTAATAATCGTTTGTGTTGAGCCTCTATTTTTTTATATTCTTCTTCCAACTTCTTTTGATTTTTTTCTAACTTCTCAATCCGATCCGTTTTCTCTTTAATAATATTTTTTTGTTGTTCAATGTTTTTTTCAGCTACCATTTTTTCTAACATTGTTTGGTCTAATGTTCTTATCATCCTGTCCATTTTATATTTTGACCAAATGATGTTTTGACTCCCAACCGAACCGAAAATTTTAAATCCGAACCTGGCGTTTTTCTTAACTGAAGTTTCATCAGTTCCAACCAACTTATCGATTAGTTGTTTAGATTTGATTTCTAGATCTTTTTTCATTTCCATTCACTACTGTATATTTTTATAGTTAATTTCATAATACAACTTTAAGTTGTATTGCGTCTATACTTAACTAACAAATCCGGTGGTTCTTGGCTATCGAAATCGGATAAGCTACATTGACGAGGGAATAGGGAAAACCCCAATGATTAAAGTTTCACTTTATAGATTAGAAAGATCAAGTGCTTACAAGTTGTACAGCATGAAGTGGTGATCATTGTAATGAAGCAAGAGCACGTGCTACAGCATGTACTTTCCCTAAATCTGCATTTGTTTTAACATGTTTGAATTGCTTGTTCTTAAAAACTGTTTTTCCGTTCTTGTCTAATCCACCGTTTAATACGAGACGTAAAGTTAAGTCCATAACAATCGTTTCAACTGCCATGTTTATCACCCACTTTCGCTTTATAAATAGGGAGTAAATGTCATGTTTTGGCGTGAAATTTTTTCTTTTTTTTGGTACTCTTAATAGAGCAAGAGAGGGGCTTACGGAAGAATGAATCGTAAATGGTTATTTTGGATTCCTGTATTAGTATGGATGGGGATTATTTTCTATTCCTCAGCACAGCCATATAAAAAACAGGATATGCGCTCGGATATTGAGCAATCCGCAAATGTTGAGTTTGTGAAAGAGCATTTTTCAGGGGTATCTATCGATTATGGCGGAGGTACACCTGTTAGTATCGCAAATAAAGGTGTAGGTGGTTTTATCGAGTTTTTCCTTCGTAAAGGTGCTCATTTTACGGTGTTCTTTATACTCGGCTCATTGACGTATTATGCTTTTTATAAATCTGGTTACTCGAGAAAAAGGTGCTTTATATATGCACTTCTTTTCGTTGCGGGATATGCAATATTTGATGAAATTCATCAAGGGTTAACAGGAGGCCGTACACCGATGTGGCAGGATTCATTGCTTGATACGTGCGGCGGGTTAACAGGAATTATAATAAGTAATTGGTTTTGGCATAGAAAAAGGAGCTAATCTCATTTAGAGATTGCTCCTTTTTTGTTTATCCCGCTATTTGTGGGAGCCTTGCTGCCCGTAAAAAAACAGATTGGTGAGGGCTAATAATCAGTGGGGGATGGAACCCCCCACTGATTAAAGTTTCACTTTATACACCAAGTAATTCTTTTAGTTCGTCTGTTGATAGTTCGGTCATCCAGCTGTCGCTTGTAATGACGGCGTTGTTTAATGATTGTTTTCGTTCTAACATTTCATCAATTTTCTCTTCGAGTGTTCCTGTTGTAATCAGTTTGTGAACGTGAACGAAGCGTTTTTGACCAATACGATATGCACGGTCTGTTGCTTGGTTTTCTACAGCAGGATTCCACCAGCGGTCATAGTGAATGACATGGTTGGCAGCGGTTAAGTTCAATCCTGTTCCGCCGGCCTTTAAAGATAAGATGAAGATGTCATACGTTCCGTTTTGGAACTGCTCGATCATCTTGTCACGTTCTTTCTTCGGTACACTCCCGTTTAAGAAGAGGACACGCTGACCGAAATTTTCTTCTAGTACACGTTTTAGCATGTTCCCCATGCCAATGTATTGCGTGAAGATTAGGCAACTTTCATTTTGGTCTTTTATATTTTCGATGAGCTCCATTAACGTTTTTGTTTTCATAGAGCGTTCAACTACATTTTGTGGTTCTTCTTCTTTTAAGTAAAGAGCCGGATGGTTACAAATTTGTTTTAGCTTGTTCAGCATAAGTAATATAAAGCCGCGTCTTTCAATCCCGCTTAATCCTTCTACATTTTGTAATGTATCTTGAACAAGTTGTTCATATAAGGAAGCCTGTTCACCAGTTAGTGGACAATAAGCTTTTTGTTCTTGTTTATCTGGCAAGTTTAATGCGACTGTTTGATCTTTCTTCGTACGACGCAGTAAAAATGGCGAGATAAATCGTTGTACTTGCTGGATTTTTCCTTCATCACGGTCCTTTTCAATCGGCGTGACGAAGCGGCGCTGGAATTGTCCTAAGCTTCCGAGATACCCGTGATTGATAAAGTCGAAAATAGACCAAAGCTCAGCAAGTCGGTTTTCCATTGGTGTACCGGTTAAAGCAATTTTGTGATTTGCTTGTAGGTTTCTGACTGCTTTCGACTGTTTCGTATGTGGGTTTTTTATATTTTGAGCTTCATCTAAAATAACAGCATCCCAGCATAAGGTACTAAGTTCTTCTTCATCAAGCTGAGCTAATGCATAAGAAGTTAATACAACATCTGCTGATTGAAGGAAGTCTTTAAATGACTCATCCTTAGCTCGGTTACCCCCGTAATGTAACTGAACACGTAAATTTGGTGCGAAACGCTCAAATTCTTTTTGCCAATTTCCAAGGACTGATGTTGGTGCAACAATTAATGCAGGTCCTGTTTGGAGATTGTTTTCTTTAGCGTATAGTAAGTAAGTTATCGTTTGAATACTTTTTCCAAGTCCCATATCATCGGCTAATAATGCTCCAAATCCAAGCTTTCGTAAGTATAGCAACCATTCAATGCCGTGTTGTTGATATGGACGGAGTGTTGCTTGTAGCGAAGAGGGTACATCTACTTTTGGAATATCTCCAATGTGCAGAAGTTTTTGGAAAAGCTCTTCATAATATCCATCTAGTTCGATTTCAATATCGGTAAACGGACTATCGTCTTCTACAATTTCTGTTTCCGCGGTGTTAGATAAATGTTGCTGCAACACGTCTTTCATTTCTAGTCCATATTTATCTGCACGGTTCATTAGTTTTTTTACTTCTTCAATAAAGGCAGGATCAAGTCTCATCCATTGACCATTTAAATTGAAAAGGCGTTTGTTCTGCTCAACAAGTTCAAAAAATTCGCTTTCTGATAAATCAATTCCGTCCGTTGAAATGCGCCAGTCGAAATTAACGAGCGTATTCATGCCGAAGAAAGATTGTGTTTGTGCTGTACTTTGCTTCAGCTGTACACGTAACTTCGGTTTTGTTGCTTTTAAATTTTGCCACCATGATGGTAGTAAAATTGTAATACCTGCTGCGAGTAATTCATTACTTGCTTCGGTTAAGAAGTTCCAAGCTTCTGTTTCAAAGAGTTCTTCCCTGAACTTGTCGTCCTCTTTTAGCCACGGTACGAGCTTACTGAATCCTTCTTGTGTTTCAAGAATACGTTCTTCGTAATCGTGCCATCTTTTTGGCAAGGAATCGATATTCTCATATACATATATGCGATGCGCACCACGTTTTGGCGTAACGATTGTTTCGAGCTTCCACATTTCAAATTCTTCTTGTGGTTCTTGAAGTCTTAATCCAACTATAAATGGAAGATCATCTTCAATGTAACCAATTTTTCGAAGCCAATCTTCTTCATGTAGTGCTGCTTCCAATTGCCTTTTCGTAAAGTCGTAATGTTCATATAGTCTCTTTGCATCTTCCCAGCCATCATTTGAGCGACTATCTTGCAAAATACTTTCGTTCACAGCTGAAGTGAAAAGTGATGCTAACGTGTTATCTTCAATTGGGGTATTCTGAACTTTCCAAGATGGCTGATGAGACCAACGCTCCATATCGGGTACGAAGCTTCCACTTACGAAAGCGTCCCATAATTCATTTGCATCCTTTGTAAGTGCTGTAATAGGACCGTTCATTTGCATATTTGCAAATGAGTTCATCGGTTTATTTGCGATGTATTCAAATGCTTGCACATTCGTTAGCATAACGCCTTGTTTACCTTCATACGTTGCTTCTTTTAGAAAAGTGCCGTAGAAGGAAGTAGAGTGCCATGTGAATGCATTTTGTTTCCAAATTGCTACGGATAAGGGAGCACCGCTATCATCTTCTCCCCAAAGGAACCAACCTTGACTAACGTGCTGGAGCCTAATTGTTACTTCAGTTTGTATGATCATCGATTAATTTTCCTTTCCGTAATTCCTCTTGTAGTGCGCGCAGACGTGAATGTAAATTAGCAATGTGAATAATGAATGTATCCCATTCATCAGTTCGTTTCAGTCGTTTATAAAGCATACGTAATTTCTTTAAGTAACGAACGGCACGTCTGTATGATTTGCGATTCCGTTCTTCAATTGCTTCTGTTGCGGCAAGATGATAAAGAGGAAGTGCTGCTTCAGGCGCTTCTTTTTCAATATCTTTCAATGGTTCTTTCAAAAGTTCGATTGCCTCAAATCCATATAAGAGATGAAGTTCTGCCCATGCACGGTATTGTTTTTTCGCTAGTACGTATTGTTCGTAATTTGCGAAACTATACGGCAGGAGTTCTTGTAAAATCATTTCTAATCCCGCTTGTTCATTCGTGTGTGTTGCATACGTTTCATACATCATTACAAATAACCGAACGATATCTTGTATGAAGACGGTATTCTCTTGTTCGAGTATTGTTTTCTTTACTTGTTTATACGTAAAGGAAAGCCAGTTTTTCCCGCGATCCCACTGCATTGCACCTAATAACTCTTCTAACCAATAAAAATAAAGGCTTACGACAGAAGCAGGCTGTTTTTCGAGTAATTCCATTGCCAATAAATCTTCATTATTTAAAAAGAGCAGATGAGAAGAGGCTAATGCTTTGGAAAGTGGATTAATTTTAGTATCGATCCGTATTTCTTCTTCTTTTAGCTGTGCCTCTGTTCTTAACAATTCACCCCATATGTGACGATAAATGAAGAATCGCTCTTGTGTATAGGCATCGGTAGAGAAGAATACTTCATGCGTGAGCCGAGCGGTTTCTTGTAAAATCGGTTCGGATTCTGCCGGAATCGCTTCTGTTTTTAAGTCCCTAACGATAGATTCAACTTTATCAACGAATAGACGAACGACGTTAACTGGTTGGTGATAAGAATATAGTTTGTTTGCTTCAAATTCTTGAATTTCTTCTAATAATTTTTGAAAGCAATAAAGCGCCGCGTGCAATTTAAATAATTCATGAATAGCAATGACGCGCGGAGCTTTCCGTTCTAATTTTGTATAGAAGTCTGTAAAAAGACTCATAAGAAAATACATTTGTTTATAAGTGAGCCGAGCCTGTTCCTTTTTAAATGATTCAAATTCATTTTCAAAGTATGTGTGCCAACTTTTATAATCCATTTCTTCAAAAGCTGATGATTGCAATACTTGTCTTGCAGTTCGAATAGGAGGAAGGGAAGGTTTCGTATTATTTTTAAATAAAGTTAATACGTCCCCTACCTGCCCAAAACTTGAAGCTGCAGATAGTAACACAGCAAGCATATGCTCACATTGCGTTGGCGCGAAGCAATCGCAATAGCTTTCAGCGACGTTACGAATCGGGATGTGAACGCTATATACACTGCCTTCAGCATCTACAGTTCCTGATAGCGTATAGCCATCAAAGTCAACGTTATAGACAACACCACTACGATATAGGTGCCGAGCTGTAGCGACATGCTCCTGATCAGCAACTTGCTGCGGATCAAGCCCTTGAACGAACTCATTCGCAATCATCATAATTTCATCTTTCGTAATTGAGTGTTGCAGCATAATATTCCTCCGTACACAGATTTCTTTCCTTTACCATTATAAACAAAAAATGCTCAAAACAGAAAAAATGAAATTCTAATTACACAATTAGAAAATCATGGTAATATATATGAAGTTAATTTTGTATATTACTATATATTTATCGTGAGAGAGTTAGCTTGTCAGATTTACAGACGAAATTAGGTAGTGGAATGAATAAGTTACAAGAGGGAATAGAACAAGGAAAGCAGAAGTTGCAAATTGCATAAGAAATTACTCAATTGAAAATGGGAATGCAAGTGGCACGGTGCTATCTATGCAAAATTCATTTATATATTTAACTTTGTTTAGTTTCATTGTGACATATGTAGCGGCGTTCGCTGGAATGAAATTAGCTAAGAAATAGGGGGAGAGCATATTGAAGTTTTGTGGAACTTGTAAAAATCAGCTTGCAGACCATTTGAACTTTTGTCCTGAGTGTGGAAGTAAAGTAGAAGAAATTGCTGATCAAACAGCTTCTTCTCATTCAGAAATGCGTAGAGAAACAAAGCGAGTGAAAAGTAAGAAAAACATGTTTTTACTTATAGGTTTTGTCATTGTTGTTGCTATTTTGTTTGGCGCATATAAATTCGGTGCAAGCAAGTTTTCGAAGGAAAAGCAAGTAAATGCAATGATCGAAGCATTCCAAAAGAAAGATGTGAATGCAATCGATGAGTTTTTGAAAGTAGACGATCCAAGCTTAAAAGTGAAGACAGAAGATATTAAAGCTTACATACGTTATTTAAAGGATAATCCTTCGTACAATAAAGCATTACTGTCTTATTTACAAAAAGAAGCAGTAAATCAAAAGTTAGCAAGTGATAATGCATCTTTTAAAGATGGGCAAATTATAGAAGACGGGAAAGAGTGGTTCTTATATCCGAAGTATAAGTTCAGCATGAAATCTTATTACATGAGTGTTAGCGCGACTGCAAAGAATGCTGAAATATATGTAAATGATAAAAAAGAAACAGAGCTTTCTAGTGGTAAAACCTCAAAAGAATTAGGTCCATACTTCCCAGGTGCTTATGTTGTAAAAGTGAAGGCGAAGACCGAACTTACTGAATTAGAGACAGAAAAAGAAGTAGATCTAGCAGACGAAAAGGATGGGACAGTAGAAGTGAATTTGTCACTTGAAGGAAATTATGTAACCATTTCTTCCGATGAAAGCGACGCAACTGTTTTTGTTAATGGTAAGAAACGCGGAAAATTAAGTTACGGTAGCTATAAACTTGGTCCTGTACCGACAGATGAAACGGTAGAAGTACATTTAGAGAAAAACACTGATTTTGGTGTCATTAAATCTGAAAGCATCAAAGTTGGAGACCAAAGCACATATTATTTAAAGTTCCCGAAAGAAGCTTCAAGATCAGCAGTTGGTGACTTTGTACAAAATCATATTTATAATAACGTGCGTGCAATTGCATTAAATGATTTTAGCTTAATTGAAAATGATTATGATAAGAGCGGGAAATCGTATAAGGAAGACCGTGATTACTTGCAATATCTACACAAAAAAGGAATTACAGAAGATTTATTAACAATGGAAATTCGTAATGTAGAGCGTCAAAGTGAAACGAAATATAAAGTAACGACATATGAAGAATATCATATTCGTTATGGTGATGGCTCTGTAAAATTCAAAAGCTTTAATAATGACCATATCGTTACTGTTAATGGAAATGGAAAGATATTGTACCATTCTCTTGGAGCGAATAATACGCTGAAGTCAGAAGAAGTATCTGGTCCGACTCGTTAATATAAGAGAGAGGCTGTTCAATTTTGAACAGTCTCTTTTTTATGTAGCGCCGCTATTTTCAATCTTTGTCGGTAAATCGATATTTCATGTCGAACCGTTGATATATTGTAAGTTATGATAGATATATTCGGAAAAATCATTGATATAATTTTCTCTACTCGTGTTTACTAAGGAAAAATAAAAAGGATATCACTTAGTCGGAAAATTCTACTAGGTGATACCCTTTTTTGCAATTAGGATCGTGTTTGCTTTAATATCGCCTGTACATATGGATCATTTAATATTTGTTCTATGAGCGGTAGCATTCCTTGCTCGAATGGAATATCAATAGGGAATGGCTTTTGAGAGCCTGGTTTTATTCCATATTGCACAATTTTGTAATGTGTATTTTCTTCATGGCTGAGCACAATTAATTTATAGCGATTGTCATTGTTTGCGAGTGAGAAATCAATTGAAGTAGCGTCATATGTCACTTCATCTTTGTATATGTACGGTTTGGGTGTACCAATCCAATCTACTTTTGCTTGTACATTCATGGGCATAGCCTCCTTATATGTATTATATAAAAAATAAAAGCCAGCTCTCAACAAAGAGAACCGGCTTTAGCAGTCATTGGTTATTTTAAAATTTTCACTTTAACAGTTTTGCGTCCCCATTTTTGAGAAGCGCTATCTGATCCAAGTAGAACGTCGATACGGTTACCTTTAATTGCACCGCCAGTATCACCAGCGATAGCTTCTCCATAACCTTCTACCCATACTTTAGATCCTAATGGGATTACTTTCGGGTCAACAGCGATCATTTTCATGTTTGGGTTCGCTGTTAGGTCATGACCCATTGCAGTTAATACACGGCCACCATATGTGCCGCCATTTTCGCTCGGGTGAGCTGTATATGCTGTAGCTTCAACTGTTAACTCACGACCACCAGAAGGTTCGCTAGTTTCAGCAGCTTTCACAGCAGGCTTAGTAGCCGTTTTTACTGGTGCAGGTGCAGGTGCTTGAGCTTGAGCTGGTGCAGGTGCTGCAGCTTTAGCAGGAGCAGGCGTTTCTTGTTTCTCAATAACAGGTGCTGTACCTGTTAAGAAAGGAACATGAACGTAAGCTGTTTTCCCGTTATATTCAAATTGTAACCACTCATTTTGTACTTGGTTCGTTGTTTCGATCATATCATCTTTCTTAAGCGTTCCAAGAATTTCTGAGTTTGTGTTTGCTTCAGCACGTACATTTAATACGTTAGCTGTTACATAGTAAGAGCTTTTTGTAAACTCTGTACTTACGAATGCGTCTTTACCATCTAATTTGATTTGTGACCATCCGTTTTCT
The DNA here is from genome assembly GCF_016483685.1 of Bacillus cereus group sp. N8. NCBI lineage: Bacteria > Bacillati > Bacillota > Bacilli > Caryophanales > Bacillaceae > Bacillus > Bacillus cereus group sp. N8. Next base: position 12,579 of record NZ_JAEHBK010000029.1, read on the forward strand.
GTATTTAGAACTTCTATTTTATTACCGTTTAGTAATTTACCGACAACTTTTGATTCAGTAGTAGGGTTTTCGCGTACGTTTAGTACGTCTGTTGTTACAACAGTTTCTGCGCTAGCAGATGATGTGAAAATCCCAAGACCAAAAACTGCTGCTGTTGCTATACCAATTAATTTTTTCATGATAGCCTCCATTGCGTTTGTTTTCGTGTCCTCATTATAGCAACAGATTTTTTCGGATTTTGGGAAAACACACAATTACAAACCATTCGTAATAAGTCGTTAACACTTTGTAATATAGCTAGAATTAGAAGGAAGCGTTTTTCATTCCATATCATTATTAGGTTTCTAGTTATATTCAAAATATTTAATGCAACATATTTTTTTCGACGCAAATAAAAATATTGCAGAGGTGTTACATAATGATTACTATACAGTTACATTCCTTGAGTATTTTACCGTTTTATGGGTAATATAGTTATATAAACATAAACATCTCGTTTGTGAAGTTATAAACATGCGCTATATACTAGCAAAAAAACCGCATAATTGTTACAAGAAGAAAGGGTTGTAAAGAACAAATCTGCCCTTTTTTACATCTGTAACACATCCTTTTTTGGGAAAATCTCTTCCCATCCGCATTTTTCTCACGCAATTTGACAGTAGTATTCCTATCTTATAGCTCTTGCAGAGTGAAAAGGTTATACGGAAGGTAAGGCTGTCCATAAGAATTCTAATTGGTGAAGGCAAAACTAAGAGCGCCGAAAGAAAATCACCGCAAAACTATAGTTTTCTATCCGATTTAACACATCGGAATTTATGTCATTTACAAGAAATGAAACATACGAAGGGGGATTTGATGAGGAAACTGACGAAAACATTTATTGTCTCATTAACATTATGTATTGTATTTACACTTTGGGGGATTATTCCCGAATCTATTATTGGAAAAGGTAGCTTAGGAAATGTAACGACGGCAATTCAAGCTGCGTTAGTTAGTAAGTTTGGTTGGTTCTATATTATTTCCGTTTCTATTTTCTTAGGAATTACTATTTTCTTAATTGTTTCTAAGTACGGTTCGATTCGTTTAGGTAAAGATGATGATGAACCTGATTATAGTTATATGACATGGTTTGCTATGTTATTTAGTGCCGGCATGGGAATCGGTTTGGTTTTCTGGGGCGTTGCAGAACCGTTGAATCATTTATACACACCTCCATTTGGAGAGGGTGCGACTGAAGAGAGTGCACGTCTTGCACTTCGTTTCTCATTTTTCCATTGGGGATTACATCCGTGGGGATTATATGCACTTGTAGCATTATGTATTGCGTATTTTACATTTAGAAAAGGAAGAGCGAGTACAATTAGTGCGACAGTGGGTCCACTATTTAAAGGCGGTGAACATGGCCGTATTGCACATACGTTTGATGTTCTAGCTGTATTTGCGACAGTATTTGGTGTGGCAACATCATTAGGACTTGGGGCGAAGCAAATTGCAGGTGGTGTTAGTTATTTAACATCCATTCCGAACTCACTACCGACACAGCTAGTAATCATAGGAATCGTAACTGTTCTTTATATGTTATCTGCACAAACGGGACTCGATAAAGGAATTAAATATTTAAGTAATGCGAATATTATTTTAGCGTTTGCACTTATGATAATTGTATTATTTGCAGGTCCAACAAACTTTATTATGAATTATTTCACTTCAACAATCGGATCATACATTCAAGAATTGCCAAGCATGAGTTTCCGTTTAAGTCCATTAAATGAAGGCGGAAATCAGTGGATTCAGTCATGGACAATTTTCTACTGGGCATGGTGGATTGCATGGTCACCATTCGTAGGTACGTTTATTGCTCGTGTATCACGTGGACGTACAATTCGTGAGTTTGTGATCGGTGTGCTACTTGTACCAACAATAATCGGTGCACTTTGGTTCTCTGTTTTTGGAGGAACAGGTATTCACATGGAATTGTTCGACGGAGCGAATATATATGACCAAATTAAAGAGATGGGCACAGAAGTAGGATTGTTTGCTATGTTAGACCAAATGGGTAGCATGGGATCGGCTTTATGTGTGTTAGCTATTTTACTTATTTCAACATTCTTTATTACATCAGCAGATTCTGCTACGTTTGTTCTAGGGATGTTAACGACACATGGTAGTTTAAACCCACCAAATCGTATCAAAATGGTTTGGGGTATTGTTCTAGCAGCGTTAGCTTCGATCTTATTGTATGTTGGTGGATTAGAGGCGCTACAAACTGCGTCGATTATCGCGGCATTCCCATTTGTATTTGTTATTTTCTTTATGATTGCAGCACTATTTAAAGAGTTGCAAAAAGAAGGGCGTATGAAGCAACATAAATAATAGAAGGAAAGGGGCTGATTTTATATCAGCTCCTTTTTAATGCATCTATTAGGAAAAGGGTGATATCAGTAGTTCGAAAAGGAAAATCGATATGTTTCGACAATATTCGATATTGTGTAAATTATGTTCATATTTTTGACAAAAATATGTCGGAAATGTGTTGTCACTTTTATGTATATGTGCTATATTATTTCCTGTAAGCGATTTCAAATAGTTTTAAATCGCATTCAAGGGGGACATCTAGAATAATGAAACGTTACGAAAGAAAGTGGAAGCATATTTGTTTGAAACGTGTGGCACATCGCAATGTCCAAGAAAGCACGGAACCTAAGACTGAAACGCGCAAAGAGCAGCAAGAAAAGCAACTGGTTCTACAAAAATAGCAATCACTTTTTCGTATATAAATGAAGGTCGATCGTTCGTTGGGGGATGGACGTGAAATTACTTTCAGCTAAGGGGTATTGTCTGATATATAGTATTACGGTAAAAAATAAGCACAGAGCTTACGGCGCTCTGTGCTTATTTTTTATTCCGTAAAAGCCCGATTGGTGAGGGCTAATAATCAGTGGGAAATGAATAACCCCCACTGATTAAAGTTTCACTTTATTTTTCCTTTTTAAATCGTACTGTTTTATCCCAGCCAATTACTTGTTTCTTGCTCTTTGCACGTAAGTAAAGAATGAGACTGCGAATAAACAAATACGTAAAGAGCTGTGCGTACGTAAAGTACATAATGACGCTTATGAAAATGTTGGTTGGTGTAAAGGTTCGTTCGACGCTCTGGGCACTAAATAATTGAGAAACATATGTAATATATGCGACATACCACATAAATAGTAATGGAATGCTGTATTGAATTTGGAATATCCCGAGCAGTCCAATTACAAACCAAACGTTTGAAATGATTAAGAATAGCCAAAATACGACATATACTAAAACTTGCTGTAAGGAGTGGACGAGTAGCTTTCCTTTAAAGAAGCTTAGCGAAGAAAACATTTTTTCTAAAATATATAAGTTTCCTTGAAGCCAACGTGTACGTTGTTTAATAAGGATTTTTAAATGTTCAGGTTCTTGTTCCCATGTAATCGATTCCGGGACGATTGGTAAGAGATAGCCTTTTTGGGTAATTCTCAATGTTAATTCGGCATCCTCTGCAATTGCGTAAGGATCATAGCCGCCAAGTTCTTCTAATGCGGAACGACGAAGGAGCATGTTTGTTCCGGTCAGTGAGCCTGTTTGGAATAATAGCCAGCGTCCAGATTGCATAAGGAGCTGGAAAATCTGAAATTCTAATGAAATCATTCGTGTGAGCCAATTTCTCTTTTCATTTACTGTACGAACGTGTCCAACTGCTCCAACGGCATCCTGGATGGTTTCAGCATGTTCTACGAGCATTCGTAGTGCATGTGGTTCAGGTTGATTATCTGCATCGTAAACACAGAAATATTCACCATTTGAAATGCTAAGACCGTAGTTTAATACACGCGATTTTCCTTTCGGTTCGCCAGGTGGTACACGAATGTGATGAATATGAGCATAAGCTTTGTCGAAATCATCGCCAATTTCAGGTGTTTCATCTTGAGAGTTATCGTTTAATAAATAAACGTTTAATTTGCCTGGGTATTCAATCTTTGCCATCGCTTCTAATGTATCTTTAATAACGACGCCCTCATTATGGGCGGGTATTAAAATATCTACACTTGGATAATGTTCTAGCGTACGATCTTTTCGTTTACTATTTCGATGAATTAAGCCCGCGAGTGTTAAGAGAGAGTAGTAAACGAGTAGGCCTGAGAATAGAAAGGCAGTAAAAATAAGTACATATTTAATTGAAAATGTGATGCTAATCCAAAATACGAGTACGCAGAACAGAAGGAATAAAAGGAGTATAACGAGTGTCATCATAATGGTGTTTGTCCTTTTGTGTTGATTTGTTCTCGTTTTATTTTAATATCTTGAATTGCTTCAGCGGTAAGCCATTGCTCCATTTTTGGTTGTAGACGGTTCATTACAATATCAGCACCATTTTCATTTGTGTTTTGTAATAAAATGACTAATGTGTTGCTGTCATATTCAGCAGCAAGGTCAAAGTTAGTTCTTACTGTATCAACTAATAATGAAGCTACACGATCCATGACACTTTCCTTCGTATATTTACTAAAGGAAGTGAAATCAAAGAAAATAATAATGCCTGTTTCATTGCGGCGATTCATCGCAGTCTTTAATAATGCTTGTCGTCTTTCGAATTCTTGTCTTGTTAATAATTTGGATTCTCCAATGTATTGCTCAAGCACTCGCTCAGTTAGCTCTCTATTTTTAAGGATAACCTTTTTTAATAAGTGGGTTGAAATATAAACAAGGAAGAAGTTAGCTGCCATCAGGAAGTGGGTAATGATGTATTCCCATTGATCTGATGTACTCCATAAGTAAAGCCACGCTTCATAAAATAAATAGAATACTGAAATAATCGTTCCCAGTATAAAGAAAATAAATGCTGTTTTATCAGCTAAAAATAGGAATAGTACATTTATGATGACATATATAATTGTAAAAATGAGCGCGTGCTCATATTTCGTCACATGTACAGTAGTAAAATAAAATAAAATTTGCAAAATCCACATAGAAAGGACTTTATAGGATTTATCTTTCACGAAACTTTCCTCCTTAAAGATGATTCATGTAGGATATTTGTAGTATGCACAATTATTAATAAATGGACCGTGTAGCTGGAATTCTTTTTTTAGAGTGTGACATCAAATAGTATTCCTTTCGTTGCAAAAAAGATAAACAGACATACTAATCGTTGTAACATATAATCTAAATATTAATTGTTTAGTATATTCGAAAAATATATTTATGGTATACAAAAAAGTCTCCTCTTTTAAAGAGGAGACTTTACATTAAATTATAGGAACATCATACCTGCAACTGCTGCGTTTAAGAAGTTCGCTAGTGTACCAGCGATAACTGCTTTAATCCCTAATTGTGCAATTTGTTTACGGCGAGTAGGAGCTAATGTTCCTGTTACACCTAATTGAATTGCGATAGAAGAGAAGTTTGCAAAACCACAGATTGCGAATGTTAAAATCAGATTTGTTTTTGCAGAGAACTCTGCCATGTGAGGTCCTAAGTTTGCGTATGCAACGAATTCGTTGATTGCAAGTTTTTGACCGATAAAGCTTGCTGCTTGTATAGCTTCACCCGGTGAAACCCCGATTAAGATTGCAAATGGTGATAGTAAGTAACCGAAGATTAAATCAAGGCTAAGTTTAATATCGAACCAAGAACCAACCCATCCTAATAAGCCATTTAATAAAGCGATTAATGCGATGAAAGCCATTAACATTGCTGCTACGTTAATAACAAGTTGCATACCTTCAGATGCACCACGTGCAGCTGCGTCGATAACGTTTGCGTCTTCACGTTCTGTAGAAAGTTCAACGTTATTATCTACTTTTTCTGTTTCTGGCATAATTAGTTTTGCAATTAATAAACTTGATGGAGCTGCCATAATTGCTGCTGCTAATAAGTGTTCTAACGGAATTCCCATTGCTGCATAGCCGACAAGAACTGATCCGGCAACAGCTGTCATACCACTTACCATAATAGTGAAGAATTCACTGTTAGTTAAACGTGCTAAGTATGGTTTAATTAAAATTGGTGCCTCAGTTTGTCCTAAAAATACAGTTGTTACTGAGTTTAAACTTTCTGCTTTCGAAGTTCCAAGAAGTTTACTTAATGCGCCACCAATAATACTAACAAATTTCTGCATAATGCCGAAATGATATAAGATTGCAACTAATGAACTAATAAATACAATTGGAAGTAGTGCTTGAATCACGAAGATAAATCCCCAAGGTCCTTTTGCGTTGACTAAATCCCCAGCAACGAACCTAATTCCCTCGTAAGAAAAATTAATTAATCCTTGAACACCGTCAGCAGCGTGTTTTAAAACTGCTTTTCCAGCATCCCATCGTAATACGATAAATGAAAATGACATTTGTAATGCTAGCGCGATTAAAATTGTGCGCCAATTAATAGCTTTGCGGTTGGAAGATAATAAGAAAGCGATTGCTAATACTCCAATCACGCCGCCAATTCCCCATAAAACATTCATGCAGTGTATGCTCCTTCCTCATAGTAAAAAAGTGTATAAACCAGTTGTCTATACTTTTGCGAATATAACATCTTAAGTAACGTATCATAATGGACATCGGAGGTCAAACGTCTAACGAAAAGTTTAAATAAAAAGAAAATTCTTTGAAAAAACACATATAAAATGAATCGACATGAAATAGGTTATGTTTTTTGTGGAAATATATACATTATGATAACGTTTTGGATAATTTTTATAGAATATAGTGTATGAAATAGAGAAATGAACGCATAATTTTTGCGTAGAGAGAATGAAAGGGGATTACTATATTGAGCCCTTTAAAAAAGAGCCTTCTAGTAAACTAGAAGGCTCTGAAACTATCACTTAAGGTGCTTTTGTATACCCTAAGAAATGGCTTTTCCAATAAGAGTTGTTTAATGAAACGATTGCTACACCTTTATCTCCAGATTGGATAAACGATCCGCCGCCAAGGTAGATACCCATGTGAGAAGGACCTGCTTTATAAGTGTCTTTGAAATAAATTAAGTCACCTGGTTGTGGACTTGAAGTTTGTGGTAAGCTGCTCCAATATCCTGCAACACTTTGGCGGCTAATGTTATGACCAAATTTCTTAAATACGTGATAGATGTAACCACTGCAGTCAACACCATTAGCAGAAGTACCGCCCCAAACGTATGGTACGCCTTGCATAGATTTTGCGTATGCAAGAATAGAAGAACTGTCACCGCTATTATTGTTTGTATTATTGTTGTTATTGTTTTGATTGTTATTTTGGTTGTCGTTAGGCTTATTATCTACTGCGCCCCCAACTGGTGTTTTAGATAGGAAACGTGTTCCGATGTAACCAGTTTGACCATTGTAGTTAATTTTGCTCCATCCAGAGTTTTCAGAGATTACTTGAACCTTCTGTCCGTGTGGAAGTGCGCCTATGATTCTATAATTTGTACCTTCGCCGCTACGTACGTTTAGTGCAGAAGCATTAATGTAGTAGTCGCCAATTGCACCTTGGTTAGGTTGCTCAGGTTGTTCAGGAGTAGTAGTGCCACCTTTAACGAATTTTACGAATTCGCTGCTAACATAGCCAGTTTTTCCCTGATAATTAACTTTAAACCAGCTACCTTCAGATCCAACTACGTTTAATTTCGTACCATTTAATACGCCACCAATTACGCTATGGTAAGTAGCAGGGCCCGTACGAACACGTAGTGATGTTGCGTTAACGACGTAAGTGCCACCAGTTTGAACAGTTACATTATTGTTTTGTTCCTGGTTGTTACCTTGCGTGGCGTTTTCGTTAGAACCGCCTTTTGTTACGTAGTCTTTGCTTAAGTAAGCTGTTTGTCCTGCATAATTGATTTTGAACCAATCTTGAACTTCACCAACGACTTGTACGACTTGTCCTTTTTTCACAGAACCTATAGTTGTATGAGAAGTGCTAGGACCTGTACGAACGCGAAGGGAAGATACGTTTACTGTATAGTTTCCGCTTGCTGGTTTTACAGTATTATTCGTATTGTTGTTTGAAGAACCTGCATTAGAAGAAACACCAGATACGAATTCGCCACTTACATAGCCAACTTGTCCATTATGGTTGATTTTCACCCAACCATTTTCTTGACCAATTACGTTTAATGTTTGTCCTTCATATACACGTCCTGAAACAGAACTAGAAGTGTTAGGAGCGGTACGTACACGTAATACATCAGCAGTAACTTTATTGTTTCCACCTGTACTTACATTGTTATTTGTTTTTTCTCCATTTTTTGATACAAATTCACCACTCACATAACCTGTTTTCCCATTATGGTTAATTTTGAACCAACCATTTTCTTCTCCAATTACGTTTAATGTTTGACCATTATAAACGCGAGAGATGATGTCGTGAGAAGTACTTGATCCTGCACGAACATGTAGCACGCTAGCATTCACCGTATAAGATGAACTGTTTGATGCGGAAGCTTGGACAGTTTGTGTAGCAGCTTTTTGTGTGTTTTGTTCAGGGGCAGCTTGAACGCTATCAAGTGTAGGTGCTGCTCCTCCTGCTACAGACACTGCCGCAAGACCGGCAAGGTATTTTTTCATAATTTGTCGATTCCTTTCTGTCTGTAATGTAGTTAAGAAATATTTACCAACTGTTAAAAATTCTAAAGAGCATGTCGATTACTGTCAAGACTTATGCGGGAATCTGAATATGACAAAAAGATTACAAGAAAAAATCAAGGTATAAATCTACACCTTGATTTCCATTTGAATACATATATTTGATGTAGAAAATGAGAAGATTATTCGGATTTAGTAAGATGTGCTGTTAGATTTTAAAAGGCTTTGAGAAAATGAACTTTGTAGTAATTTTGTAATAGGCCCAACTTGCCCATCTTGAATCGCAGTTCCATCGAGATGGGTCATCGGTAAAATTTCAATAGTCGTTCCCGTAAAGAAGCATTCATCTGCTTGATAAACATCGCGAATGCTGAACAGTTCTTCTTGTACTGGAATGCGAAGGGTTTTCGCTAAGGAAAGGACATATTGACGAATAATGCCATTTAAAATAAGGTGATTGGCTGGATGTGTGTAAAGAGTTCCATTTTTTATGAGAAAGAAATTAGAACAGCTCCCCTCAGTTACAGTACCGTTTCGTACGAAAAGTGCTTCTTTACAACCTTTGCGTTCAGCTTTCGTAGCAGCTAATACATTGGGTAATAAATTTAAAGATTTGATATCACAGCGTAGCCAGCGCGTATCTGGTTCTGATATAGCACGTACACCATATTCAATCCACAAAGCTGGTCTTTCCTTCTTTGTAATATAGGCATAGATTGTCGGAGGGACGTCATATGAGAATGTATGGGTACGGGCTTGTACACCACGAGATACTTGCAAATAAATAGTACCATCTTCGTGGAAATTATTACTTTCAATTAGTTTGTAAAGTAGGATAATAAGCTCTGCTTTTGAGAAAGGAAGTGATAATTCTATTTCTTCCATGGAGCGATATAACCTTGTGATATGCGGATCTAATAAGTGAAAGTTCCCTTTATATAGGCGAATAACTTCATAGACACCATCTCCAAACTGCAAGCCTCTTTCTTCAAGTTCTATGTACGCGCTATGTTTTGTTGTATCAATAACTGCATCATTCCATAGTACAAATTTTTCGTATGCCAATTTTCGTCCCATCCTTTCGTTAGTACATGAATAAAAAGCACTCTAGTTATTTTTATGTGAGCAATTCTCTTCATATGACGTATATGTATTTATAAATTATAGAGAAGTAGTGGTGATTTACCCCGCGTTAACGGGCAGTAAAACTCCCACCTCAAAATTCGGCTGGAGCAAAGAAGTTAAGTGGGAGATGAACTGCCCGTAAACGCCCCATTGGTGCGGGCTAATAATCAGTGGGGGATGAACACCCCCCTACTGATTAAAGTTTCACTTTATAGCATTTTGTATATACAAATTCGAAAATAGTAAATGAGAATCCTGCTTTTTGAAATAAAAAAAGCAACATTCGTATTGAATGCTGCACAAGGAGGGTAGCTATCTTTCGTAGGGACATCTTCTTATTAAAAGTTTTAGTAAGACAATCATAAGAAAGTTGAAAACAAATGGTGCACATATTTCTCAAAGGGATCTTATTACAGATGAGAGATAAGAAATATGTGAAACCTCGTTTACATATTTTATTATAAAGATACTTCATTAATGTAGTGTAAATATTCGGTGAAGGTTATGTAATTTTAAAGTTAATGAATAGGAGAGGAAGGATAGCAGAAAATAAAAAAAGAGGCTGAGATTACTCAGCGCTCTTCTTTTCTTCTTTAATAGCTGTTTTTACTTCACCAGTTTTAATCTTGTTACTTTCAGAGAAGCGAAGTAAGTCACCTTCAATGAGTTTGTCTGACATGTTCAATTCATTTTGGGCACGATCAATTAGTGGTTGAGATTCTTCTTTCGGTAATTGTACAACTTCACCAGTGTTACGGTCGTAGAATGTACTGTTCGTGTACATGTACTTATCCGTAATGAAACTACCGTCACGAAGAACAACGAATCCTTTATTGTCTGGTGAGAATACGTCGTGACCGAATTGAATTTGATCCGTAGAATCTACACCAAGTAAGTTTAGAATAGTTGGTTTAATGTCAATTTCACCAGTTGGTTTTGAAATTGTTTTACCTTCTTTTTGACCTGGAACGTGAATAAACATCGGTGTTTTTTGTAAGTTCATATGGTCAAATGCAGTAATTTCTTCTTTTCCTAAGAACTGTGCCATTGCACGGTTATGGTTTTCAGAAATACCATAATGGTCACCGTAGAATACGATCACAGAGTTGTCGTAGATGCCTTCAGCTTTTAGACGCTCAATAAAGTGTTTCATTGCTTCGTCTAAATAACGAGCAGTTACCATGTAACGGTCAAATACGCCATCACCTGAATTGTATTCGTCGATTAATTTCGTACTGTCATCATAAGTGAATGGGTAATGGTTTGTTAAAGTAAGGAAGCGAGTATAGAATGGTTGCTTCACTTCTTTTAACATATCGATAGACTGATCAAAGTATTCGATATCTTTTAATCCCCAGTTTAATTTTGTTTCTGGCGTAATCTTGTAGTCAAGCTCGTTGTAGTAACGATCATAACCAAGTGCCGGATACATAATGTTACGGTTCCAGAATGTTGCGTTGTTTGCGTGGAATACCGATGTGTGGTACCCTTGCTGACGTAAAATTTCTGGAGTTGCTGTATATTCGTTGTTACCGTGTGTGAAGAATACAGCGCCACGGTCTAGCGGATATAACGAAGTATCTACTAAGAACTCAGCATCAGATGTTTTCCCTTGACCAGTTTGATGGAAGAAGTTATCGAAGTAATAACTTTCTTTCGCAAATTGGTTTAAGAATGGTGTAACTTCTTGTCCGTTAACTGTTGCACCAATTAAGAATGTTTGTAATGACTCAAGAGAGACAACAATTACGTTTTTCCCTTTTGCAGTACCGAACATATTTGGATCTGGTTTACTTTGTGTTGTTTTTACATAGTTTTCTGTTTCTTGTAACTTACTACCGTCGGCAAATGCTTTTTGCGAACTTGATTTTGCTTGTAAGCCAAGATCGTATGCTTGGTGTACATATAATCCTAAGTTTTTAACAAGCATAACGCGGTCGAATGAACGTGTTAATAGTTCTGGACGCTCAGCTTCTGCAAATCCTAGGTTTACGAAGAAAATAGCAATTGTTGATACGAAGTATAGGGAACGCATCGGACGTGCTACACGCTCTGTCGGTGCAAAATTTTTCGTCTTCTTCAATAGAACGAAGAAGACGATAATATCCGCAAATGCAAGGATGATTTTGTAGTTAAATAATTCTTTCACACTAGAACCTAAACTTCCGAAATTAGACGTTTGTCCTAGTACTGGTAAAGTAACGAAGTCATTGTAGAATCCGTAGAACATTACGTTACCAACGAGAATGAACGTTAAGATAAAGTTAATTCCTAGTGCTATATAGTTACGTTTTTTACCTTTTGCAAATAATGCAAGTCCCACAAACAGTAATGATGCTGCTAATGGACTAATGAATAAAATGAATTCTTGCATGAAAGATTCAAGTTTTAAATCAAAGCTAGTGCGTGTAATGATGTAGGTTTTTAGCCATACGGCCAAAGCTACGAATAAAGTGAAACGCACATTTTGAAATTGTGATTTCAAGGTTTCTTTCATTCATTTCCACCCTTTCTCTATCAGGCTTGGTCGATTTTGGAGCGAAAAATGTTAAAATAAAAAATACATAGTTTCTTTTGCCATAATTAGAGCTTCTATATTCACCCATATACGACTTTAACTATGCATACCCTTTTCTGGTTTCTTTTGCTGCTCATAAGCATAACGTCATTTCTGTATTATACAACAAAATTCATTTCTGAGAAACACTATAACATTTTACATTTTTTGTATGTGATTTGTCACTACCAGAGAAAACTTTAACATTCGTTTATATACCCGTCAACTAGAAAATATAACAAAAATAGAAAAGAATGTTAAGTGAAATTGAAAGTTTTTTTGTTGAGAAATATGGAATAGAAACTTTAAAATCGGTGTCTAGAAAACTATTATATGAAGGAAAATGTAGAAAAATTAACGAACACTTGTTCTTTTTGGTTTTGTTTGTTACAATGAAATTTCATTGATAGATTATGTGTAATTTTGATGAACGTTTACTGATAACATATTGTAGCTTATTTTTTTTGAAAAATAGGGAGGCTTTTAAATGAAACAAAAATTTTCAGTTGAAGTGTTTTGGAAAAAAATAAAACATGTTGCGAAGCAGGCAGGGCAGTCGGTAATTTATGCGAGTTTATTGTTGTTTTACGTTTTGCAAAGACCTGATGTTCCAAAACGAGTGAAAATTATTGTAATTGGAGCACTTGCTTATTTCATTGCACCGATTGATGCCATTCCAGATTTCATTGCTGGAGTTGGTTATACGGATGATTTAGGGGCGTTAACGGCTGCATTATTACAAGCGTCGTTATACGTTAATGAAGATGTGAAAGATAAGGCACGAGTGAAGTTGGCAGAATGGTTTGGTTCGGATATAGACACATCATTTATCGATCAGAAATTAGATCAATAGGTGAGAACTGTCATAGAGTGACAGGGCGAACGTAAGCGAGGAAGTGCATTATGCCATCAGGAAGAACGCATACGAAAATAAACTTAATATCCCTTCCGGTTGTTTTGTTTATGCTCTTTTCGTATGGATTAACAAATTTTGATTTTTTATTAACTTTTGCAATCGGATTTTTAGTAGGTACTTCATTTTTAACACCTGATTTAGATACGTATAGTAATGCGTATAATAAATGGGGGTTACTCCGTATTTTTTGGTATCCATATAGGAGCGTAATGCCCCATCGTTCCTTCTTCACACATACGATTATAATTGGTGATATTATTCGTATCGCATACATGTTAATCGTATTTTCTCCGTTTTTATTCCTATTAAATGTAATCGCACTCGATGGGAATTTAATAGAAATTGCGAAGAAATATGAGGTTGAAATTGTAACGTTCGTAATGGGTATTGTAGTGGCGAGTACGCTCCACATTATAGCGGATAAAGTGAACACACGCCGAAAGAAAATGATGAGAAAAAAGAAGAAACGCAGAAGATAAAGAAACCGTCCCAAAAGGTATTTTGGGACGGTTTTTTCTTATTAATAGGTAGGTTATGCTTGTCGCATTTTGTAGTTAAGTCGATATTCCTTGTCGAATCGCTAATAAATTTTCATTTATCATCATGCGACAGTTTCTTTTTAATCAAACGTTTGTTTAAAGTTAAGCTTTCAGCACTTTAACACCTTTTACGATATTCCAAATGAAGTAGTATAAGCTAATGATTCCGCAAATACATAGAACAATCATTGCTCCGATTCCAAGTGTTACATCTGGCTGATCAGATCCGATGCCCATAATTCCTAAAATAACTAATCCAATAAATGAAGCGATGCTTGGAATGATATGTGTCCATAGAGCACGTTTTGCATGTGGTTTTGTTTCCGAATCGCCTACAATCCACACGATAATAGGGAATAAGATAGGCGCGAATAGTACACTAAAGTATGATAAAGCTGCTAATATTTTGTTTCCGTTCATATATATCACCTCATAAGTAATGTCCGTTGTTTATACCTTTAGTATGCAGTAAATTTGGCGAGCTTCCTATCGATTAACATTACAAGAACGTGACTCTTTTGTAAGATTTCTGTTTTAAATGATAAAATCTTCAAAAAAATCTTTTTAAATGAAAATTGTTGTGATAAAATTAATGAAAACGTTTTCTTAAACGTTTTTTATTTTAGACTTAAAGGTATGATGACCTGATAGCCTATTGATGGGGTTATGTTTATTTAAAAGGGGATTATTGAGGGGGAGAGAACAATGAACACATGGACACAAGTTTATGATCCGTTCGGGAATATTTGGGTTTCTGCAGCGGTCGCACTTATTCCGATTATCTTTTTTTTCTTAGCTTTAGCAGTTTTCCGCATGAAGGGGTATGTGGCAGGATTTATTACAGTTGTACTTACAATTTTAGTGGCTTTATTCGCTTATAAAATGCCATTCACAATGGCAATGGCAGCGACCGGATACGGTTTCTTATACGGATTATGGCCAATTGCGTGGATTATTATTATGTCAGTATTTTTATATAAAATTTCCGTGAAAACAGGTCAATTTGATGTTATTCGTGCATCTGTATTATCAATTACGAATGACCATCGTTTACTTGTTATTTTGATCGGTTTTTCATTTGGAGCATTTTTAGAAGGAGCAGCAGGATTTGGTGCACCAGTAGCGATTACGGCAGCGCTTCTTGCAGGTCTTGGCTTAAATCCTTTATATGCGGCTGGTCTTTGTTTGATCGCAAATACTGCACCAGTAGCATTCGGAGCGATGGGAATTCCGATTACAGTAGCTGGACAAGTAACTGGTATTGATCCGCATAAAATCGGACAAATGGCTGGACATCAATTACCGTTCTTATCATTATTTGTTCCGTTCTTTATCGTATTTTTAATGGATGGATTTAAAGGGGTAAGACAAACATGGCCTGCTCTATTTGTAGCGGGTAGTTCATTTGCAATTACGCAGTTTATTACAGCGACATTCTTAGGGCCAGAACTTCCGGATATTACATCGGCACTTGTAAGTTTAGTAAGTTTATCGCTCTTCTTAAAAGTTTGGCAGCCGAAAGAAATCTATCAGTCTAAACAAGCAAATAGTGAAGTAGCAGCAACGGCTGCGACATCTATGCCGAAACTAACAGTAGGAAAAGTAGTAAAAGCATGGTCTCCGTTCATTATTTTAACGGTGATGGTTGTGATTTGGAGCCAAAGTTTCTTTAAGGCGTTATTCGCTCCAGGAGGGGCTTTAGAAAGCCTTGTAGTTAAGTTTGAAATTCCAGGATTGCACAATTTAGTAATGAAAGCAGAGCCGATAGTAAATAAGCCAACGCCTTATGAAGCAGTCCTGAAATTAGATATTTTATCAGCAACTGGAACAGCGATTTTAATTGCATGTATCATTTCTATCTTTATTTTAAAAATGAGTGCAAAAGATGCAGTAGCAACATTTAAAGAAACGTTAAACGAACTAAAAATGCCAATTCTATCTATCGGATTCGTATTAGGATTCGCATTTATCGCAAACTATTCGGGTTTATCTTCTACATTAGCGTTAGCACTAGCAGGAACTGGCGGGTTATTCCCGTTCTTCTCACCATTCCTAGGCTGGATCGGCGTATTCTTAACAGGATCAG
This sequence comes from Bacillus cereus group sp. N8, assembly GCF_016483685.1. NCBI lineage: Bacteria > Bacillati > Bacillota > Bacilli > Caryophanales > Bacillaceae > Bacillus > Bacillus cereus group sp. N8. The sequence continues at coordinate 28,392 of NZ_JAEHBK010000029.1, forward strand.
ATACGTCAGCGAACGCACTGTTCTCGAATTTACAAGCAATTACAGCACAGCAAATTGGCGTGCCTGAAGTGCTTCTCGTTGCAGCAAATACAACGGGCGGTGTAACAGGTAAAATGATTTCTCCGCAATCGATTGCAATCGCTTGTGCGGCAGTTGGTCTTGCTGGGAAAGAATCAGATCTGTTCCGCTTTACAGTGAAGCATAGTTTATTCTTCGTAATTATTGTTGGGATTATGACTTATGTACAGGCTTATTATTTAACTTGGATGATTCCTTAAACAGCAAAAGAAATAGACTTTGCATTTTTCAGATTATCGTGTATGATGGGAAAGTATTGAAAATTAAATCAGTGATAAACTAGGGGTGCCTAACGTATGCGTAGGCTGAGAGAGAAGCGCGTGAACTTCTTAACCCTTTGGACCTGATCTGGCTCGTACCAGCGTAGGGAAGTTAACGGCTTTACATAATTATGCCTTTATGAGCCAGGTCCTTGTTTTTTTATGGACCTGGCTCTTTTTATTTTGGCATACGCTGGCCATATCTCGTCCTTGTCACGTACAGGGGGGCAACAAAAGTTATGAAACAATCTGTTTCAGCTGAGCAAATTGAATTGAAATCGAGTTTACCAGGAAGTAAGAAAGTATATGTGGATGGACCGCGTGAAGGTATGAAGGTACCGATGCGCGAGATTGCACAAAGCGAAACGAACGGTGTCCCAAATCCGCCAATCCGTGTGTATGATACGAGTGGACCTTATACAGATCCTGCCTATAAAGTGGAGCTGGAAAAGGGGATTCCAACGCCGCGTCATTCTTGGACCCTGGAGCGCGGAGATGTAGAAGCATACGAAGGACGTGAAGTGAAACCAGAGGATGACGGTGTGAAAGTGGCTTCGAAACATACACCTGTTTTCCCGCAAATGGATCGCCAGCCGCTTAGAGCAAAGCAAGGTGCAAATGTTACGCAAATGCATTATGCACGTAATGGCGTTATTACGTCTGAGATGGAATATGTTGCGATTCGTGAAGGGATAGAGCCTGAATTTGTTCGTAAGGAAATCGCGGAAGGTCGCGCGATTTTACCAGCGAATATTAACCATCCGGAAGCAGAACCGATGATTATCGGACGTAATTTCCATGTGAAGGTAAATGCGAATATTGGAAACTCTGCCGTATCTTCTTCTATTGCAGAAGAAGTAGAGAAGATGACGTGGGCGACTCGCTGGGGTGCAGATACGATTATGGATTTATCTACAGGTAAAAACATTCATACAACACGTGAGTGGATTATTCGTAATGCTCCTGTACCAGTTGGAACTGTGCCCATTTATCAAGCGCTTGAAAAAGTAAACGGAATTGCAGAGGATTTAACGTGGGAAGTGTATCGTGATACGTTAATTGAGCAAGCGGAGCAAGGCGTTGATTACTTTACGATTCACGCCGGCGTATTACTTCGCTACATTCCAATTACTGCAAAGCGTACGACAGGTATTGTTTCGCGTGGTGGTTCGATTATGGCGCAGTGGTGTTTATTCCATCATAAAGAAAACTTCCTATATACTCATTTTGAAGAGATTTGTGAAATTATGAAGCAGTACGATGTTTCGTTCTCTCTTGGAGATGGATTACGCCCAGGTTCGATTGCAGATGCAAATGACGAAGCGCAATTCTCTGAGCTTGAAACACTTGGTGAGTTGACGAAAATTGCTTGGAGACATGATGTGCAAGTTATGATTGAAGGACCTGGGCATGTACCGATGCATTTAATTAAAGAGAATATGGAGAAAGAGCTTGATATTTGTCAGGGCGCGCCGTTCTATACACTTGGGCCGTTAACGACAGATATTGCACCAGGTTATGACCATATTACATCAGCGATTGGGGCTGCGATGATCGGCTGGTTTGGAACGGCGATGCTTTGTTATGTAACTCCGAAAGAACATTTAGGTTTACCGAATAAAGATGATGTTCGCGAAGGGGTTATTACGTACAAAATCGCTGCGCATGCGGCTGATCTTGCGAAAGGGCATAAAACGGCTCATCAGCGTGATGATGCACTTTCAAAAGCGCGTTTCGAATTCCGCTGGCGCGATCAATTTAATTTATCTTTAGATCCTGAACGCGCAATGGAGTATCATGATGAAACATTGCCAGCAGAAGGGGCGAAAACAGCTCATTTCTGTTCAATGTGTGGACCGAAGTTTTGTAGTATGAGAATTTCACATGATATTCGTGAATATGCGAAAGAAAATGATTTAGAAACGACAGAAGCAATTGAAAAAGGAATGAAAGAGAAAGCGGAAGAATTCAAAGAAACTGGTAGTCACTTATATCAATAACACGTTACACCTCTTTACTTGATTGATCACACTGTACCTAACTTAAATATAGAAGAAGCCCCCTTTGCTAAGACGGTAGCAAAGGGGGCTTCTATTGTCTATAAGGCGAAGAATAGCTGTACCCAGTAGTATAAGAGGAATAATGTGACGACTGTTGTGAGTGGGATAACGATGAGAGATACGCTTAAATAGTCTTTCCATTTCACTTTAATTTTGTTTTGTTTCAGGATATACATCCAAATGAGGGAAGCTAGCGTACCGATTGGTAATAATAGTGAACCGATGTCGCTACCAATGATATTTGCGAGATAAATCGTTTTTAATGTGACTGGATCGAGTCCCATTTCTGTTAATGTGATTGTACCAATCATAAGGGCAGGGTGGTTATTGAAGACGTTAGAGAGGATTGATACAAGTCCGCCCATCGCAAAGCTGGCATAGAGTAGATGCTGACTTACAACTGGTTCGAGCCAACTTACAAGTGCTGCTGTTAATCCTGCGTTATGAAGCCCGTAAATAATTACATACATAGAGAAAGCGAAAACTAAAATGTGCCACGGTGTCTTTTTCAAAATATCGATAGGGTTTGTTCGTAGGTAGTACCATCTCCAGATGAGAAGAACGACTGAACCGAGTACAGCAACAATTTCGATTGGGATGGATAAGAAGGATGCAACGAATAGAAGACAGCGCATAAGGAAGACGAAGCCTAATACTTTTAACATAAATTTTGTACGTTTTTGTTTCGTATCAACAGAATTTTTCCCTTTTAACGGATGAAAGTTTTTTGTGAAGAAAATTTCTTCAATATCATATGAAGAAACAGGTAATTTTTTCGGAAGTTTTTTCTTTAAAACTGTATACATGAGCCATGACATAAACAATAATCCTAATGTTGCAGGTACAAACATCATAGCAGTATGCATATAAAGAGTCATATGGACGATGTTTAATGCAATTAAGTTTACGATATTACTTACACCGATTGGTGCACTAGATGCAGTAGCGATTAAAGCGCCACTTAATAAATAAGGAATTTGTTGGTGAGGTTTTAATTGAAGATTTTTTAGAAGAAGAATTAAAATCGGAGTTGTAATTAAAATACTACCGTCGTTATTGAATAAAAGGGTCATAAGAAAACATAGTAATTGAATATACCAGTATAAGCGGTGTCCGGAACCTTTCGCTAAATTTGCGAGTTTTGCTGCAGCCCAATGGAAGAAGCCGAAGCTTTCTAATATAACTGCCATAACGATGGTCGCTAATATCGTTATGGAGGCGCCTCCAATTTTACTTATAATGTCCATGACATCTGGCTTTGATACAAGTCCAGTAATGAGGATAATACCAGCGCCAATTGCTGCCGGCCACGCCTCATTTAAACCACGAGGTCGCCAAAAGATAACAATCATCGTTAAGAAGAATACAATAATAGTAATCCATATTTCAATGCTCATATTTAACCTACCTTTCTATTTTCCCTTGAACAAATGTAGCTTGTCTCAAGTTTATATTGGTAGTATATTCAGCAGGAAATAAGAAGAACTAGACATATAATGGAATGGAGTGAATATGTGTTTTTTGAGCTATAGGACAAGTATCAGTGGTAGTGTAATAACTATTAGGATAGACGTCTAATAAATGAGGGGCATTCTATGTACGAATGCCCCTCGTTTATCCCGCTATTTGCCGGGCAGTAAGACTCCCACCTCAAAATTCGGCTGGAGCAAAGAAGTTAGGTGGGAGCCTTACTGCCCGTAAACGCCCGATTGGTGCAGGCTAATAATCAGTGGGGGATGAACAAAACCCCCCACTGATTAAAGTTTCACTTTATTATTTTTCCTTCAAAAAAGTTCGATCCTTCAAGAATAAATTCCAGAAGAAAATGAATCCGGGTAGTAAAATTGCAATTCCGATTGCGTAAAGAATAAGAAGTGCATAGAATGTTTCGACCGTCGTAAAGCTTGTAAATACAGTTACGTCCGGGTAAATGATATACGGTAAATGGGCGACGCCGTAAGCGTAGCTTGCAAATGCATATTGAGCGACGACAGCTAAAACTGCAATGCGAGGAAATCCTAGTGTGCCATATTTCTTATTTGTCCACCAAAGGGAGGAATATCCGATAACAAATAAAACGATAGAGACTGTAAACCATGGGAATTGCTTTATTAAGCCTTGCATAAGCCAGTGTGTTTCAGGGTCCATTACAACGAGAGCGATAATAGCAGTCACGAGCGTTGCAGGACCAAGTATGATGGCATTTCTTCTATAAATTCTATATGCATCTTCTGAACCTTGTTCTCTCGCAAAATCAGCAAGAAAGAGAGATGATAGAAATAGTTCCGAAGTTAGTCCAAAGAGCATATAACAATAAATAACAGGACTAGAAAGAAGCTTTCCATAAAGGAGCACTTCTTTTCCTTCAGACATCGTAATATAGGCACCTTCTGTAACGGGTAGAACGGTAATTAATAGAGCTGGGATTAAGAGCCCAGTAATACCTGAAATAATTCGAAGAAGGTGTTGGTACTTTGGCAGGGAGTAAGCAAATACCATAAATGTACTGCGAATCGCAACGAGTACTAAAATTAACATAACGGGTACGAACATAACGGTTGCAAGGGTAAAGGCCGCTTTTGGAAAGAAACCGAGAAAAGCGACAACGACAAAGACAAGAAACGTATTTGTTACTTCCCAAGTTGGTGATAAGTACCGATTAGCAAGCTTGGCAGCGAGCGTCGGATGTTTAGCGTATACCATGCCCCAAAAACCAGCTCCAAAATCAATGGACCCGAGTATGCTATATACGAAAATAAGAGCCCATAAGATGATGATTGCAATACTTTCCTCATGCACGAGAATCGCCTCCTTGGTGATGTAAGTCATTCTTTAACGGATGTTTCTTAAAGAATGTCCGTAGTACAAAGACTGTTAAAATAGCGAGTCCGATATATAAAATGATGAATAGAACAAATAAAGGTCCGACGAAATCAGCGCGTGTAGAAGCATCTATTGTGCGTTGCATGCCATAAATTGTCCATGGCTGACGACCACTACAACTGAAAATCCATCCAAATTCAATACCGAGCATCATAACTGGTCCGCATGCTGCAGTGCCCCAAAGAAGCCACTTCGGTAACTCCGCCCCTTTTTTTCGATAAACAAAGTACCAATACAAGAGAGCAATCGCTGCAACTGCAAAGGTAAAGGCGGCAGCTCCAACCATTAAGTTGAAAAGTGTATGTGTATAAAATGGTGGCCACGTTTCTTGAGGGAATTCATTGAGCCCTTTTACGACGGTGCTAGGATCGAGTCCTACTAGTAAGCTGAGCATGTTCGGAATTTCGAGTGCATAGTTTAGTTCAAGTGTATTAGGATCCACAACCCCGCCAATCGATAAAGGGGCGTGTGATGTCGTTTCAAACAGAGCTTCAGCAGATGCTAGTTTTTCAGGTGAATGTTTATGTAAGGCAATAGCTGATTCGTGTCCTGAAATCCACATCGTAGCACCTGTGATAAATGTAACGACAAGACCTAACAATAATCCTTTTTTATGATAAGCAATTTCACGCGCACTTAAATTTTTCTTTAATAATTTAAATCCAGCGATGGAAGCGATGACGGCTGCTCCGGCTGCATAAGCTGTAATAACGACGTGGAATGCACTTGTGCCAAAGCTTGGATTAAAGAAAGCTTTCCACGGATCAACGTTAAAAACTGAGCCATCTGGTCCCATTGAAAAGCCCGCAGGTGTATTCATCCATGTGTTTGCTGATGTAATAAGCACGGCAGATGCAGTGGCACCAAGCATAACGAAAAATAACGAGACTAATCTCATAAATGGAGGTAGTTTATCAGCTGCATATACATAAATAGACATGAATAAAGCTTCTAAAAAGAAGGCGAAAATCTCAATTTGAAACGGCACGGAAATAACTTGCCCAACAATTTTAGCGAAGCCAGGCCAAAGTAGTGAAATTTGCACACCAACAATGGTTCCAGTTGGAATTGCTACACCGAGAAGAATCGCAAAAGCTTTTGTCCATCTTTTTGCCATAATGGCATAGTCGGAATCTTTCTTCCAGTGATAGAGTACTTCACTTATAAAAATCATCAATGAAAGCCCAACTCCAAGTGTTGCAAAGATAATGTGGAATGCTAATGAAGAACCAAAAAATGCTCTTGCTAATGTTACGGTATCCATATGTATACTCCTCTTCTTTTTTGCCATTATTTTCTGATTGAATTGGAAGATTTATTCAATAAAATGCCAAAAATATATATGCATTAAAAAAAGAGAATGTGTTAACGTAGTTTTGAATATTTGAAAAAGAAAGAAATATATATTAGGTAATATTTTGTTTGTTTTTTAAAGAAGAATATTTTATAATCTTTTATGCGAACATAAGTTCTAATTCAGCGTGTTACGTTTATGAAATGAAGAAGTTTATGTGAAATGGAGAGGGTGTCTTATGTATCCTGAAGTCATTAAAAAGATGGCATTTTCAAAAGAGCATAGAGATTTATTATTAAAGTTATATAATAAAGAAATTACGCGTCGTGAATATGATCGACTTGTGGAATCGCTATATAGACCTTCTAAAGAGGTTTGTGAGGGGTAATGCGAAAAAAGACAATCTAAAGGATTGTCTTTTTTATATTCGCGTATGTTCTGATAAAATTAAGGTTAGCCTTACTAAAGAGGTGAAAAGTTTGCGAAAACGTTTATATATAGGGATTGGGATTATTCTCTTAATCGCTTTAGGCGGAATTGTATTTTGGTCAGCTTTACAAGGAAACCGTACGGAGCATTTTATTTTAAGGCATATGGTAAATGAAAATGGAACACTTGCAACCTACCGTTTAGCAGATACAAAGGCAGGAACAGGTGAGGCGAAGGGCCGTGAAGCTTTATCAGAATCGGCAGGACTATGGTTACAATATACGCTTGATAAAGATGATCAGTTACTATTCGATGAACAAGTAAAGGTTATTCAAAATAATTTTGTACATAAGGATCACATCATTTTATGGAAAATCTCTGAAAAGGGAGAAATGCAGTCAGCCACCAATGCACTTATAGATGATCTTCGTATTATTGAACAATTATATCGTGCTTATGAAATGTATAAGGAAGAGCGCTATAAAAACCTTGCTGATCAATTGAGCAATGCTGTACTTCGTTATAATAAAAAAGATAATTATTACGTGGATTATTATGATGCAGATGCAGGTAAACAAAATAAATTTACAACAACATCTTACATAAATCCTCATGCATTCTCGTATATGAAAAAGTACGGAAAAATTTCTGCACAGCAGTATCAGGAAGTAGTTCAGTTTTTAGCAGATTATCCGAGAGAGGGTTGGGCGTTTCCGAAAGAGTATAAAGAAGATGGTACATTTACATACGATAAAGAAGTGAATCTTATTGATCAATCCTACGTTGCGTATCATCGTAGCTTAGGTGGTCTTTCATCAGATGTTTATTTGGAATTTATAAAGAAAAAATTCCATGAGAACGGAAAGTTATACGGTCGTTATAACTTAGAAACGGGAAAACAAACTGTAAACTATGAATCACCAGCATCTTATGGATTAACAATTTTGTACGTATTACAAACAGGTGATACAAAGTTTGCGAAGGAATTGTATGACCGGATGACTACATTTCGAAATGATAATGTATTTAGTAGATATTATGGTGGATATGTAACAGGTGAGAATAATAATACACATATTTTCGATAATGTATTACCACTTTTAGCTGAAATGGAATTAGAGAAGAGCAAGAGATAGAAGGTGCCATCCTATAGGGTGGCACCTTCTATTTGTGTCGTTATTTGTTTGTAAAGCGATATAATTTTACGCCCTAATATTGGAGAAGTAATCAATCACGAATTCACGAAATTGCTGGGCAGTTTTTGATAAGTAACGTTTCTTCGACCAACTTAAGCCGATGGTTCGCTCGCAATTAGGTTCAATAATACGTAACTTATTTGGTGCTAAAGTAGAGTTTTTTAATAAAGTTAAGCTTGGAACAAATGCGATGCCAAGACCTTGCTTAATGAGGTCGCTAATCACGGTTGGTTCATCTACTTCAAAAGCGATATGCGGAGTGAAACCAGCTTCTTTACAAAATTCATCTGTTAAGTGCCGAAATCCGTAACCAGTGTTCATACTAATGAACGGTTCGTCTTTTACTTCATGTAGATGAATACTTTCGCGGTTTGATAACCGATGGCCTGAAGGAACGACTAAGAAAATTTCTTCTGTAATAAGTGGTTCCCAAACTATTTCCTCGCCTTCAATTGGCACAGATGAGATACAAAAATCGATTTCCATATTATCTAGTTGTCTTTTCATAGAAGGAGTAGATGCAAGAAATTGCTGGAATCGAACATTAGGATGTTCTAGTAAAAAAGAACCGAGTAGCTCGGGTAATATTCTTGGAATAGAAACTGCAAGTGTAATAGAGCCTTGTTGTAATTCAGCTAAATCTTTAATTTCTCGTTCTCCTTCACTTAATTCATGAAGAATACGTTCTACTCGTTTTAAAAATACTTTTCCGAAAGAGTTTAATGTAATCTGTCGACCTTGGCGATCAAATAATGGAACGCCTAAGTCCTTTTCTAGTCTAGCGATTGTTTTGCTGAGTGAAGGCTGCGCGATATGTAATTCTTCAGCTGCTTTTGTCATATGTTCTAGTCGTGCGACTGTCTGAAAGTATTTTAATTGAAGAAGTTCCATTTCGAATCTCCTTTCTATAGACCAAAAGGAATGAATTTATAATTAAAGATGTATTATACAGTATGGAAAGTGACGTGTATAGTGAATCTGTTAAACCATTCGAAGGGTGTTAAATTAGGAGAAGGAGTATGTTTCATGAAGGGAATTCAACTTATATTTAAAGATTGGAAGGCGATGTGGAACCATAAACATGGACGTATCGCTTTAATTTTTTTGTTAATCGTTCCTTTAATTTATTCAGGATTTTTCTTAGCTGGATATTGGGATCCATACGGACGATTAGATAAATTACCTGTTGCAGTTGTAAATTTAGATAAGGGTGCTGCGATGGATGAAAAAACAATTCATGCAGGAGACGATTTTGTTAAAAATTTAAAAGAGAATAAGGAACTGGCTTTTCATTTCGTATCAGAAAAAAATGCTGATGAAGGGCTAAAAGAAGACAAGTATTATATGGTTGTTACGATTCCAGAGGATTTCTCTAAAAAGGTAAGTACACTTATGGATGAGAAACCAGAGCCGGCGAGGTTACAGTATAAAGTAAATCCAGGTAAAAACTTTGTAGCAGCTCAAATTGGAACGACAGCTGTTGAAAATATGAAAACAAAAATCTCAAATAGTATTACGAAATCTTATACAGAAGGTGTCTTTTCAAAGTTTCAAGATTTGGAACAAGGGTTGAGTGATGCAAGTAATGGTGCTGGGAAGTTACATGAAGGAACGACGGATGCAAAAAATGGGGCGAATCAGCTTGCAGATGGTATTAATCGTTTAAGTGACGGGACAGTGAAGTTGAAAGAAGGAAGTGGTAAGCTTGCCTCTAGCAAATCGGCGTTAACAGGGGGAGCAAATGAGCTTAGTCAAGGAGCGACATCACTTTATAGTGGTATGGAGTTACTAGCGCAAGGTGAAAAAACTTTACAATCAGGAGTTAGTGAATTAAGTGCCGGTACAAATGAATGGGTGAACGGAAGTGAGAAACTTGCTGAGGGACAAGTAAAAGCGGATGATGCGGCAAGTAGTATGAAGAAACAATTAGAGGAGTACATGAAAAATCATCCAGAAGCACAGCAAGATCCTGCTTTTCAAAAAATCGTTGCTACTTCTAATGGATTAGCTAAAGCAACAAATACTTTGAATAATAGCCAACAACAATTGACACAAGGCGCGAAGAAGCTTGCTGACGGTCAGCATAAGGTTGAAGAAGGCATGAATACATTCGGAGTTAAGTTAAGTGAAGCTACTGCTGGAACGAAAAAGATAGCAGATGGCACTTCGAATTTAGCTGATGGATTTGCGAAGTGGGGGAATGGATTTACTTCTCTACAAGAAGGTGTAAATCAGCTTGCGAGTGGTGGAACGGAGCTAAATAACGGTGCTGAGAAGTTAACGAACGGACTTGTTAAACTTGACGAGGGTGCGAAAGAACTTTCCACGAAATTGGGAGAGGGCGCAGAGAAGATAGCAGATGTTCGCAATGATGATGCACGCAATACGATGTTTGCAGAACCAGTTCAATTAGTGAAGTCAACAGTTTCTGACGTGCCTAACTACGGTTCAGGTATTGCACCATATTTCTTATCGCTTGCATTTTATGTTGGTGGAATTATGGCATCGAATATTTTACCGCTTGGCCGTAGACAAAATATGAAGGTAAGTGGAACGGTACACTTTGTTAATAAACTAGGATTGGTATATTTAATTGGACTTATTCAAGCGCTACTTGTAGATGTAGTTGTGCTAGATGTTATGAAATTAGAAGTTGCCAGTGTGCCACTCTTTGTTTTATCAAGTATTGTTATTTCCTTTACGTTCATGACGTTTATTCTTATGTTAGTAACCGTATTTGGTCTTGTTGGGAAGTTCGCAGCGGTAACGCTCCTTGTCCTGCAATTAGCGACGAGTGGGGGGACTTTCCCAGGAGAATTAAATGTAGCTGTTCTTAGCAAAATTGGACAGTTTCTCCCAATGTCTCATTCCCTTAGAGGATTACAAGATGTTATCTCTTTAGGAGATTGGTCGCAATTACAAATGCAAATTTTAATATTGTTATGCTACCTCGTTGTTGCTGGAGGGATTGCTTGGATCACGAGTCATATACAGCATAGAGAAAAAAGTGCAGAACAAGTTTCTTAAAATAAAAGAAGCTATCCGATTTTTCCGGATAGCTTTTTCTTATTTCTTTTCCATAACTGCAAAGTAATTATTTTCATTATCAGCAAAATTGAAGGCTCTACCAGTAGGTAAATCTACAACTTGTCCAACTGTGACATTTTTCTCAGAAAGATCTTTATATAGTTGATCTAAGTTAGTAGAGAAGAACATTAGAGACGGTGTATTTAAGTTTAATTCAGGTTGCATCTTCGCGATTAACGCTTTATCGTGAAGGACAATGCTTGTTCCAGCCTCTTTTGCCGGCGCAATTTCAATCCATCGAAATCCTTGACCGTTATTTTCTTCCGCAACGATTTGGAATCCTACTGTTTCTGTCCAGAATTGCACTGATTCATCTTGGTTATTTACATATAATATAATTTGTCCGATTTGAGTAATCATAGGTGTCTCCTGCTTTCTTTTTTTATATAGGTATTATTATATCAAATATATGGTTTAAATACTTTTTCATGATTCTTCCGAATGGCAATCTTGGCCCATTTCATATTTGTCGTAGGGGAAGGCCCTGTAATCCAAGTATGAAATGGTAGTATGCTGCAAATGACCATTGCTGAAATAGAGATTGTGGCTGTTAGTATAAATAATAATAGGCTATATAATATTGTGTTTTCTTGCAATGTGAATAAAGAAAGAAATTTTGTACATAGTTGTAAGAAGAAAAAATGAGCTAAATAAGCACCATACGTGTAATTCCCGATAAATCGTAAAGCTTTATATAAGAAACCGCGTCGCTGTACAATTGTAATAGATAGCACGTATAGTATGATAATTTCGCATACGATATATAGAAACATAGATGGTTTTAAATAAGTAGAAACAGTTAAATGAATAGAGTTCACGCCGTAAAAACTAAATAACTCATAATTGATGAATAAAAATAAGATGAAAAATAGTATTGTTATGAGCGGGATATGTTTCATGACGAATAAACGCCAAGTTTTTAATGCGACAGCAGCTATTCCTCCCATGACGAAATAGAATGAGTAGAAGAAGAAGGAACGATCTGTATAATGTAAAATGGTTGAGCTCGTCAATTTCTCTCCATTAAAAATGTAGTGAGAAGAGTACCACATTAAAAGGAAATATAGGCAAGCGAAAATGGTCATATATTTGTATATGTCTTTTTTATTTTCTGTTCGTTTTTGAAACCAATAAAATAGTGTGCATAGCAAAGGGAACAATAAGTGAATTTGGAACATCATAATAACGTACCAAAGATGAGGTGCAGCCGTTCCGAGTAATAAACTTTTTATTCCGCCTTGTAGTGTAATGACATCGTTTGTTGTTAATAGATAAAGAATAGACCAGAAGAAATAAGGAATGAGTAAATGTGCGGCTTTTTCATAAATATATTCTCTGTAAACGAGTTGCTTCGTATATAGCCGAATTAAATGGAAGCCGACGATAAATATGAATGCAGGTGCTGAAAATTTTGCAAGATTAAATAGCATGCCCATAATGAGGGATTGCTCGAGTAAGACATTTCCTTGGTTCATTGTATATAATAAGGAACTTTGCAAAACGACAGCAAGAAATGCAATGCTTTGCAAAACTTTAAATTCTGGTGCGCTTTGTGTCATTGTGTCCATCTCCTTTTCCATACATGATTATAGTACGGAGAATGGATGATAGGTGTGGAATATTTGTGAAGATTTCAACAAATTTGTGGCGATAGTAATTGATATTAATAAATAACGAAAAAAAGAAGATGCTCGAAACGAGCATCTTCTTTCTATCTATTAAGCAAATTTGTTTTTGATCCAGTTTTTACCTTCTACAAGGCGAGCTGTCATTACGGCACAAGCGTTATCTGCTGTTACGTTTAACATCGTTGCAGGAGGATCAATAATTGTACTAATTGCCGCGATAATCGGCAATGCTTCTGGCGGGAATCCGTATAGAGAAACGATTAACATTTCACCAATCATACCGCCGCCTGGAATGGCACCCATTACAGTTCCTACTAATAGAGAAACGACAAGTGCGATTGCCAATGTTTTCGGTCCTTCGAATTCCATGTTGAAAATACCGAATAAGAAAGCAATTTTTAATACGCCGCCTAAAACAGATCCGTCTTTATGAAGTGTAGACCCAAGAAGGACAACTGTTTCACGAACGTCTGAAGAAATACCCATTTTCTTCGTTGCTTCTAAGTTCGCTGGAATACTTGCGGCGCTACTACAAGTTGCAAGTGATGTAACTGTAGGAGAGACCATGTTCTTCCAAAATATTTGAACACCTTGCTTGCGACCTGCAAGGTATGCATAGAACGTAAAGAATACAAAGAAGTAAATTAGAGATGCAGGATAGTATACCATTGCTGCTCGGAAGTAAGTTCCAAGAAGTTGTGGCCCGAATTCACCAACTAATGCTGCGAAGTAAGCAGCAAGTCCGATTGGAGCGTAGTACATAATGAAAGATACGACTTTCATTGAAATTTCTGCACCAGCTTGTAGGAATGTAGCGAACGGTTTACCTTTTTCACCAACTGCTGAAGTTGCAATCCCCATTAAGATAGAGAAGAAAATAAGGGCTAACATATTTTCACGAGATAGTAACTTCGAGAAGTCAGATACTGTTAAGATACCGACGATTTGATCCGCAACACTAACTGCTTTTTCAGCTTTATCAGGCTGTGTTAGTTCTAATACAACACCTTGTGCTGGCGGGAATACTTTCACGATAATAATCATAAAAATAGCAGCTAAAATACTTGTAAATAAGAAAGTTCCAGCCATACTAGACATAATTTTACCGAAACGTTTTAATCCATCCATATTAGCAATAGATGACGCGATGCTAAAGAATACTAAAGGTACAACAATCGTAAACATTAAGTTTAAGAAAATGTCACCAAGCGGCTTTAAAGCAACTGCATCGGCACCCATGAAATAACCAATGAAACCACCAATTAGGATAGAAGATAATAAAATAAGTGGAAAGCGATATGCCTTCATAAATAAACCCTCCTATCGATTATAAAAAAAATCATACTGAATCATTATAGCGAGTTAGAGACATCTTTACTAGGAAAATACGATAGATGGAATAGCATGAAAACCAAGAAATTTTTGTTTTTAAGCTCGGCATACAGTTAGAAATCTAGACATATATATTTGTAACCTAGTGGTGGCAAGGGCTGCACCATAAATTAGGTGTAGAAAAAGGGGAGGGAAGCGGGATGAATATTTTACTTTGCTGTGCAGCGGGAATGTCTTCCAGTTTGATAGTTACAAAAATGGAGAAAGCAGCAGGGGCAAAGGGGATAGAGGTAAAGATTTGGGCTGTATCAGGTTCAGAAGTACGAAATCATATTGATGATGCAGATGTACTTTTACTTGGGCCGCAAGTACGCTATTTATTACCGAAAATGAAAGAATTATGTAAAGAGAAGGGAATACCTGTTGATGTAATTCAATCCGTCCATTACGGGCTTTGTAATGGAGAAGCTATCTTACAAGCAGCTTTGTCAATGAAACCATGAGGAGAGTGGGATAGATGATACGGTTTTTAGAGAAATATGTGATGCCAGTGGCAGGAAAGGTTGCAGAACAGAGACATTTGCAAGCTATACGTGATGGAATTATTTTAACGATGCCTTTCTTAATTATTGGATCATTTTTTCTTATTATTAGTGCATTACCAATACCAGGTTATAATGATTTTATGGCAGGGTTGTTTGGTGAGAATTGGCAAACAGCTTTGGGGTATCCAGTTAGTGCAACTTTTAATATAATGGCTTTAATAGCTGTTTTTGGAATCGCTTACAGGCTTGGAGAATATTATAAAGTGGATGCTTTAGCATCCGGGGCATTGTCGCTTGTGACATTTTTACTTGCGACTCCATTTCAAGTTGCATATATTATACCAAGCACTAAGGAAAGTGTGATTGTAGATGGAGCAATCCCAGCGGCGTTAATGGGAAGTCAAGGTTTATTTGTAGCGATGATTATTGCAATTATATCTACTGAAATATACCGATTTATTGTACAGAAAAAAATGATTATAAAGATGCCTGAGACAGTTCCACCTGCAGTAACACGTTCATTTGCTGCTCTTATTCCAGGATTTATTGTTGTGACAGTTGTTTGGATCATTAGATTGGTTTTTGAACACACAACTTTCGGAAGTATTCATAATGTTGTAGGGAAGCTACTGCAAGAGCCACTTAGTGTACTTGGGGCTAGCCTTTGGGGTGCGGTAATCGCAGTTATCATTGTCCATGTGCTTTGGGCATGCGGAATTCATGGTGCTGCAATTGTTGGTGGTGTAATGAGTCCGATTTGGTTGTCGTTAATGGACCAAAATCGAATTGCTTTTCAGGCTGGGCAAGACGTACCGAATACGATTACTGCACAGTTCTTTGACTTATGGATTTATATGGGCGGTTCTGGTGCAACACTTGCTTTAGTTGTAGGAATGTTATTATTTGCACGAAGTCAGCAATTAAAAAGTATCGGACGATTATCGATTGCTCCAGGTATTTTTAATATTAATGAAATGGTGACTTTCGGTATGCCGATTGTGATGAATCCACTTTTACTTATTCCATTTATATTGGTGCCAGTTGTGTTAACGATTGTTTCTTATTTTGCAATGGAATGGGGATTAGTTGCTCGTCCGAGCGGAGCGGCTGTACCTTGGACGACACCTATTCTTTTTAGTGGATATTTAGGATCGGGTGGGAAAATTTCAGGTGTTATTCTGCAACTTGTTAACTTTGCACTAGCATTCTTTATTTACTTACCATTCTTAAAAATATGGGATAAACAAAAATTAGCTGAAGAAAAGGGGGAGTAAAGAACTAAAATGGATACGATAGAGACGAAAGCTTTTCATTTAATCTTGCATGGGGGAAATGCGAGAAGTTGTTCAATGGAAGCAATTGATTGCGCGAAGCGTGGTGAATTTCAGGAAGCAGAAGCTAAACTACAAGAAGCGTTAAATGAATTGCAAGAGGCGCACCGTTTACAAACAGAGCTCATACAGAAAGAGGCTGGCGGGGAAAAGACAGAAGTTACCCTGCTGATGGTACATGCGCAAGATCATTTAATGAACGCAATTACAGTGAAGGAATTGGCGAGTGAGTTTGTAGAATTATATAGGAAGATGTCAGTAGCTGAATGAACCTTGCTTATGCAAGGTTTTTTCATGTTTTTAAAAGAGACAGTTATGACAATAAGAGGGCCACTTACGCAGGATTGCATGTGTTATTTCCAGGTTTATGTAAAAATGAAAGGGTAAAGTGAGCTTCATTATATGGTTTATGATGACTTTATATTGGAAACGAAAAATAGCAACATTAAATCATCAATTAAGATAAAGTGAAACTTTAATCAGTGGGGGTTTTACTGCCCGGCGAATAGCGGGGTGAATAAACTATGTATGTGTGCTTACCATCAGTGGAGTGTTATAAGTTCCACTGATGGTATTTTTATATTAACAAGCCTCCTTTTTCATGGATAAATGGGGGTGATAACTAATCGATAGTAACAAATTCTCCTACACCACGAATTAATTTTTTTATATGCATACGGTCTGGTTTTAAAACGCTTATTATAGAATCAATGGCTTTTTGAGGATCAACAGATGTGCCGCAAGTATAACAATCAATGGCTGCAAATTCCTTTTCAGGATAAGTGTGAATAGAGAGATGGCTTTCTGATAATAAAATTAATACCGTCACTCCATATGGGTGGAATTCTTTGTTACTTACATTTAAAACGTGAGCACCAGAGCGATTCGCAGCAGCAATTAAATGATGCTCTAAAAAATGAATATCATTTAATAGAGAAAAATCTACGCCCCATAAATCTACTATTATATGACGCCCAAATGTAGAATAGTCCATATATTTGTAGCCTCCTTGTTAAAACTCCATTTCTATTTGATAGCAATGATGTAGGGTAAGATCAGATTCTAAATTTAAAACGGCATTATTACGGTGCTCTAACTGTTCTTCTTTAAATTGAAATAAAGGAGTAAGAAGAGAAGGTAATGTTCGAGGGGATGGTACTACGTAAAATTGTTCGATTTGATTGAGTACAAGCGAGGAGTTAGCAGCAATATGAAATCCCCAGTCAGTTCCGAAAGAAGGAACAATTGTATGATAGCTTTTTACAATTAATCCGGCATTTTCAATTGTGTTACCGATGCTCCAATATACAAGAGGTGCATCAGCAGGTGAATTAGATTGGCAGACAAATGCTCCATCTTCAGTTAGGAATGTAGCTATAAGGGCAAAAAGTTCACTTGTATATAAAGTGCTTAGCACCTCTGTCGCTGGATCAGGAAAATCAATAATAATTACATCATATAAAGAGGAAGGAGATTTCAGAAATTCTTTCGCGTCACATACATGTACATTTGCACGATCATCAAAAAATGCTTGTTGATTTAAAGAAACTAATTCTGGAACATTGCGAGCCATCTTAATCACTTCTTCGTCTAAGTCGACGAGGTCTACATGGGTAACCGTTTCATATTTTAAAACCTCTCTTAAAGCAAGACCATCGCCACCGCCTAATATGAGAACACGCTTTGGATCTATTACCTTTGACATAATCGGGTGAACAAGTGCTTCATGATAGATTTGCTCATCGATGGAACTAAATTGTAGCTGTTTATCCAAATATAGACGAATATCGCTTACTTGGAGTAAATCAATGTTTTGATAATTGCTTTTTTTTTCAAATAAACTTGTATGTTCACCAGCTTGTATTTCTTTTAGCGAAATTTCATCCCATACATCTAAGCTGTGCGAATCAGTGGGTACTATTATTACATTTTCCGATTGTACTTGCTTATCCTGTTTGTCTTGTTTATCTTGTTTATCTTGTTTGTCCTGTTTATCTTGTTTGTCCTGTTTATCTTGTTTGTCCTGTTTATCTTGTTTGTCCTGTTTATCTTGTTTGTCCTGTTT
>NZ_JAEHBK010000003.1:0-392021 GCF_016483685.1 Bacillus cereus group sp. N8
ATTGAAATGTTGGCACAAAAAAGAGATGTGCGTGGAACCATTCTCCATTCAGATCAGGGATTCCAGTACACATCTCACGCCTACAACAAACAACTTTTAGGTTTAGGTATCATTGGCAGCCACTCTCGCAAAGGAAACTGCCATGATAATGCCTGTATTGAGTCATTTTTCTCCCATTTTAAATCGGAGATGTTGTATTTGAATCATTTTAAAACAGAAGCAGATTTAATACAAGCAATTGAAGAATATATTTATTTTTATAACTATAAACGGTTCCAAAAACGACTCAACCACCGAGCTCCGATAGAATACCGAATCTCGATGGCTGCTTAGTCTTTTTAATGCTGTCTACTTGACAGGGATAAGACCAATTACGGTCTTTTTTTATCCCCCTTACACAGAAACTATGACTGTGTAACTTTATTAGAAACAAGTAGTTTTTCAATACATATAGGTAACATATCTAATAACGTTTCAAATGCGTAATTTACGTCCAAACGCTCCGTCCATTGATGTGCATCTTTTCCTACCGGTCCCATATTTAATACTGGAACGTCAAACTCTTCTAATTCCTGAAGGGGAATCGAATATCCTTTATCCCATAATGGCATATTGTCTACAAGAGAACTCATTGAATCCAATGGGTTCTGTAAGCCCACATAGCTCAAATCTGAAATTCCTCCAAAATAATTTTGATTTTCAAATGTAATGCTATGATTATAGTGGGCATACTTTTCCATTTCTACGACTACCTCTTTAATTAAAGGATTGTTGCGTGAACTCACAGCTGGATAGTATGGCGGAGCAAAGAAAAGTACAATCATTGGAGCCTTTTCTTTACATAAGATAGTTAATTTGTCTACTAAATCAATAGTTACCGCACGATCATCTTTATCTTCTCTATTTTTTATAATATCGGATTGAATTTCATTTATTTTTTCTCTTCCATGTTGTTCAATTGCATAAGCGATAAGCTCTTCATACGTTAATACATTTACTTTGAGACTCGGCGGTATGAACGGATTATACTTAGAAAAATGATACGCGCGCTCCTCATATGATTCTTCGATTTTCTCTGCTACTTTCGTTACCTTTTGGCGTAACAATGAAACTACATCTGTCATTTTTTTTTCTAGTAAAAACAAATTAAATAACGTGACAGCACGATGAGGAATTTGTACAGAATAATCCTCCTTTAAGTCTCTTTGAAGCAAGTTAGTTGGTGGAGGACTCGCCTCACCATCTACAATATCACAAAGGTCAGTATTCAACTCTAATTCAGCTGTTAATAATGCAGCCATATAGCTCCCATTTAATCCTGCAAAAGGTTCGCCTACATGTGTCTCTTTTCCATAGCAAAGGAAACCAGGTAACACTTTACCAATAGAACCAGTATAAATATACTTATTTTGGTCACCAGGATGTCTTGAAAACATAGGCTCTGAATTTAAGACCGTTTTATAATCTAAGTCATGTTCTTTTGCTAAATCTAATAATCTCGGCACTGCAGCTCTCATCCCTACAGAGTTCACTTCTTCATCTGGAACAGCCAATAAAAGAACATTCCCATCAAATCTTCCTTCACAAGCTTGCTCAACCATCGCCATTTGTAAAGCTAGACCACATTTCATATCCATTGTTCCTCTACCAAAGAGCCAATCTCCTTGTTCAATATCTTCACGTACATGATCTGGTAGCTCATCTTTATGAGAATAAAACATAGATGTTAATTTTTTAGGGTTAAATGCATCTTCTTTCCATACTCCATAATCTTGTACATCTACAACATCAAAGTGACTAACAAGAATTACAGTATTTTTCGTACTATCACTTTTCTTTACTAGGGCTGTAACAAAATATCGTCCATCCCCCGTCGGATTTTTTTGCAAATGATGCGGATTTTGTTTGAAATACTGTAAGTCAGATAATTGTTCTACAACAAAGTCTGGCAATATAACTTCAGCTTCTGAACCTGTAATACTAGGAATTTCAACAAGATCGCTTAATAATTGCACCATTTGTTCTTTAGATTGCCACTTTGACATATAAATCCCCCTATTTTTCCGCATTATGAAAATCAATTCCAATATATGAATAAAAAATGACGACAGTTATCAAAATTATACTTCTGATGTTCTGCCGATTTTTATTGATATTTCATGAGCAGCTTGTTTTACCTTACTAATAAGAAAAGATAGTCGATCATCATTAATGCGATGACTAATCAATCCGATACTTAATGCTCCTACTACTTTATGATTAAATCCTATAATAGGTGCAGCTACTGAAGCTGTCCCTTCTGTTTTTTCACCATAACTCACAGCATACCCTTCGTTTCTTATCTGCTTTATTTGATCGAAAAGAATTTGCTTTTGTTCTGGTAAAGAAGAAAGTAAATGTTCTACAATGTGTTCCATTTCATTCGTGTTCATATTGGCAAGCATCGTTTTATTTGCGGCGCCAATCGAAAGTGGAATCTGCTCCCCTAAGTTATCGATAACTCTAATTTTTAAAGGGCTATCAATTCTTTCAATGATAATAGAATGTGTTCCATTTGGAATGTTCAAATAAACACTTTCTTCAACTTCAGAGGCCAACCGCTTCATCACTTCTCTTGCAACAGATCTGTAGTCTACCTTCTCCAATTGGCGTAATCCTATTTCCATCCACATTGGTCCAATCTTGTACTGTTTTGTTTCTGAAATCTGCGTAACTAACCCATGCTCCATTAGAGAGTTCAGTAACCTATGTACTGTACTAACCGGGAGATGTGTTCTATCAGCTATATCAGAAATAGCCCAATACTCTTTTTCATTTGTAGAATTCAATAGCTTAATAATACCTATTGCTCGATCAATGGACTGTACCATAACTCGCCTCAACTTTACTTGTAGTGTGTTTAGCCTAATTAACTATCAATTTAACAAAATTTCAAACTGAAATCAATTAATTTATTTAATTTTCAAAATAAACAAAAGATAAGCTATCAACATTTTGAAAACGCAAACAAAAAAATATTGACTTTTTCTCTTAATTATCTGAAAATTAGAACAAGATTTCACATCACGGAATACATTCCATAATACGGAAAAACATCAATTTTCATACTACCAATTATGAAAGTGAGGAAAACAATGACGCAAGTAAACAATACAAACAATGAATTAAAGCGCACGATGAAAAGTAGACATTTATTCATGATTGCACTCGGTGGTGTGATTGGAACGGGGTTATTTAACGGATCTGGTTTTATTATAAGTAAAGCTGGACCTGGTGGATCCGTACTTGCCTTTATGGCCGGTGGGTTATTAATGTATCTCGTTATGCTATGTCTTGGTGAGCTTGCCGTAGCAATGCCTGTATCAGGTTCTTTCCAGGAATATGCAACCAAGTTTATTAACCCTGCAACTGGGTTTACAATCGGATGGTTGTATTGGCTAAGCTGGGCGAATACGACCGGTCTTGAATTTACAACTGCCGGTATTACGATGCAGCGCTGGTTTCCTGATATTCCCGTCTGGGTCTGGTGTTTAGTATTTGGCGTTACAATATTCACGATTAACGCATTATCCGCTCGTAGTTATGCAGAAACAGAATTTTGGTTTTCAAGTATTAAAGTATCTGCCATTATTGCTTTTATTATCCTTGGCGGCGCGGCTATGTTCGGTTTTATTGACTTAAAAGGAGACGAACCAGCTCCGTTATTTTCAAATTTCGTAAATCATGGTGGTTTATTCCCGAATGGACTGGCCGCTATTTTATTAACAATGGTTACGGTCAATTATTCCTTCCAAGGTACCGAACTTGTCGGAATTGCAGCAGGTGAAAGTGAAGATCCAGCGAAAACTTTACCTCGTTCTATTAGAAATATTATATGGCGCACGATGTTTTTCTTCGTCTTAGCAATCTTTGTTCTTGTAGCTTTAATTCCTTGGGAAGAAGCAGGATTAACGAAGAGCCCATTTGTTGCTGTTTTTGATAATATCGGTATTCCATATGCAGCTGATATTATGAACTTTGTTATTCTTACTGCTGTTCTTTCTGTCGCAAACTCAGGACTGTATGCTGCAACTCGAATGCTTTGGTCATTATCAAAAAATGAAATGGCCCCAGCCTTTTTAAAGAAATTATCATCACGAGGAATACCTTTAAACGCTTTAATCTTGACGATCGCTATTTCTGCTTTTTCTCTTTTGACAAGCGTTGTAGCTGCTGAAACGGTTTACTTATGGTTAATTTCAATTTCTGGAGTCATTACAATCATTGTTTGGATGTCAATTTGTGTTTCTCAATTCTTTTTCCGTAAACATTATTTAGCCGAAGGTGGAAAATTAGAAGACTTAAAATTCAAAACTCCACTTTATCCTCTTGTACCAATTCTTGGCTTTGGATTGTATGGCATTATATTATTAAGTCTTATCTTTATCCCAGATCAAAGACTAGGAATCTATTGTACTGTACCATTTATTATCTTTTGCTACACCTACTATCACTTTAAGGTTAAGAAAAGAATTGCTACTAACACTCATACAGAGACTAAAATTAGCGAAACTTCGTAATACTGTACTATATTTAAAAGACCGCACATTGCTTTTACCTCATGTGCGGTCTTTTATCATTGCTTTATTCATTTTTCCAGGCCTCCTATTTCCCACTTACTATTACTCTTTTGTTTTGATATATTGAATACATAGTCACATTAAAAATTAAAAGACAGACAGGGGTTAAATACAATGATAAAAGGTTTCGGAGGAATATTTTGGAGAACTAAAAATCTTGATGTTATAAAAAAATGGTACAGTGAAGTGTTGAAGATTGAAATAGAAAATTGGAATGGGACCGTGATTAAACCCGAATTAGGAACTGAGACTATCTTTTCTTTGCCGAGAATGACAGTTATTTTCCAACAGAACAACAAGTAATGTTAAATTTCCAAGTACATAATCTAAACGAGACTATTCAGCATCTTGAACATATTGGTGTACCTCTTGAAAAGAAAGAAGAGATTAGTGAATTTGGAAAGTTTATTTGGATTAAAGATCCTGAAGGTCGATTGATCGAGCTTTGGGAGAAATAGTGGATTTTAATCATTTGCTATTAAGCTAACAGATACTTTAGTTCAATAAGGTAAATAAAAAGTGCACCTCCGATTATTAGACACAGTCTAACAATCGGAGGTGCACTTTTTACGGATTCGCCCCCTTGTAGGGATTAATTATATTCATTGAATAATGCCTATTTACTCTAACAGCTAGAATTAGAACCAATAATGACAGTAGCGTCCAGTTCCTTATTTCTAGCGACTTTTGTGCTAAGCCCAGCACCAGCAAAGATTTCAAAAGCCTGGGGTGCCTGAACTTTGCTCGTCTCTATCAAAAGATGTCCATCCAAAGCTAACCAGAGTAAAGCTTCTTCTGCGACTCTTCGCAGAATGTTAAGACCATCCTCCCCCCCCGTCAAGCGTCACATTTGGTTCATATAGGCGTGCCTCCCGGGGGAGAAACTTTATTATTTCGGTAGGAACGTAAGGTACGTTCGCAACTAGGATATTTACATGGCCCTTAAGTGAGTCTGGTAGAGCTTTATACAAGTCACCTTCAAAAGCATGACCGCCAAAATTCGTTACATTACGGCTAGCGCATTGTACTGCGATAGGGTCAATATCAACAGAATACAATTCAACTCGTCCCAAAGTTGCTGCCAGTGCTGCACCCACAGCACCTGACCCACAACATAGGTCAACAATGATATCGCTAGAACGTGACAATGCCTCTGTTTGATGAACAAGGAACTCGGTACGTTTACGCGGTACAAAAACGCCTCGATCCACTTCTACTCGTAAACCACAGAACTCCGTATATCCAACAACGTATTCCAGAGGTAAACCGTTGACTCGCATTTCTACCATTTCCATAAGGTCCTCTGAAGTTAGTGCCTCTGAAATAAGTAACCGGGTCTCATCTTCTGCGAAAACACAACCAGCGCTCCGAAGCTTGCTAACTATATATTTTTCCATTTTCATATCCAAAAAGAAATTTGTTTTATTCTCTATATTATCTCACCACTTTTGATAAAGTTTGTTTGTAATTCAGAATTCGTTAAAAATAGCTGATATCCTTCTTCAATAATCTGGCTCTTACATACAGTGAAACTTTAATCAGTGGGGGTTTTGTCCATCCCCCACTGATTATTAGCCCGCACCAATCGGGCGTTTACGGGCAGTTATCTCCCACCTAACTTCCTAGCATTCGCCGAATTTCGAGGTAGGAGTTTTACTGCTCGCAAATAGCGGGGTAAACTGTAATTTGATGGACATATTCGTCTATGACCACCTCTTTCCCTTGTATATAGAGCATTCTTTTCAATTTCAGTTCAAAATGAAATAACATTTCAATATAAAATATCAATCTACCTAGACATTATGACAACCACCTTAAAAATCTGAATTTTCTATATATTAAAGGATATTACTCAAACAACCTCGAATATTGTAATACAGTGAAACTTTAATCAGTGGGGGTTTGTTCATCCCCCACTGATTATTAGCCCGCAAATAGCGGGATGAACATACATAAGGAGGTTGATTTATTTTGTTTCGTTCATTTACAAATGGATGTGTTGCCCTTGTGCAGCGTTTCTTGCCAGAACCGTTTATTTTATCATGCTTATTAACTGTTTTCGTTATCTTCTTCGGCATGTTTGCAACGCACCAAACACCGGTAGAAATGATTACGCATTGGGGCAATGGAATTTGGGGACTTCTTGCCTTTTCTATGCAAATGGCTCTTGTACTCGTGACGGGATCTGCTTTAGCAAATGCCCCTCTTATTAAAAAAGGGTTAACGAAAGCAGCAAAACTACCGAAAACGAATGGCCAAGGTATTATCGCAATTTCAATTGTAAGTTTACTAGGAGCATACATAAACTGGGGATTTGGTATTGTTGTCTCTGTTTTATATGCAAAAGAAGTGGCAAGACAGTTAGAAGGATTAGATTATAGGTTAGCAATCGCTTCTTCTTACTCCGGATTTCTCATTTGGCATGCAGGCCTTTCTGCTTCTATCCCTCTTACGTTAGCAACAGGCGGTGAAACGTTAATTAAAACGACAGCTGGAAGTATTAAAGAAGCGATTCCAATAACAGAAACGTTATTCTCACCATACGCTCTCGTTCCAGTCATTATCTTTTTAATTACGATGCCTCTCATTAATAAAGCAATGCATCCAGATGAAAAACATACGATTACAGTAGACCCTAGCGTGTTCCATGAAGAGGCTGCTGCTCAAGAAGTAGAGCAAAAAACATTCGCTGAAAAAATGGAAAATAGTATGATTATTACACTTTGCATCGGGCTATTAGGTCTTATTTATATTTTTAACTATTTTAGTACGAAAGGCTTTAACCTTACACTTGATATCGTTATTTTTATGTTATTAATTGCGGGTCTTATTTTCCACCGTACTCCGATTCAATATATTCGCGCTTTCTCTGACTCAACAAAGAGCGCTTCTGGTATTTTACTTCAGTTTCCGTTCTATGCCGGAATTATGGGGATGATGATTGGAGTAAATAGTGAAGGGCTTTCGCTTGGAGGAGCTATTTCTACTTTCTTTATTAGCATTTCAAATGAAACCACATTCCCGCTCTTTACATTTTTAAGTGCTGGAATTGTTAATATTTTCGTTCCATCTGGAGGCGGACAATGGGCTGTGCAAGCACCAATTATGATTCCAGCTGGCGCTGAACTTGGTGTACCTGCTGCGAAAACAGCGATGGCAATTGCATGGGGCGATGCTTGGACAAATTTAATTCAACCTTTCTGGGCATTACCGGCATTAGCAATAGCTGGTTTAGGCGCTCGTGATATTATGGGATTTTGTGTTGTTAATTTACTTTATGCAGGATTTATCATTAGTCTGTGTTTCTTATTTATTTAAACAAAAAGCTAGTTTTATACTAGCTTTTTTACATAATAATTCATTTACCCCGCATTAACGGGCAGTAAACCTTCCCCTATGTTAGGCAGGAGATTAACTGCCCGTAAATGCCCGATTGGTGAAGGCTAATAATCAGTGGGAGGGAACACCCCACTGATTAAAGTTTCACTTTATTTCCCATGCAATTTATAATCTTCTTCCACTCTATCTCCGTAAGATTTAATGCCGCAAATGCAAAAAAATCCTCACATACTTTTTCAATCAGATGTGGATTTTCCCCAAAGAAATTCCACTGTAACGCTTTAGGAAGACAATACGTTTCATATTCTTTACTTCCCCGTACTACCTCATCAACTTCTCTTTCACAAATCCCTCTTATTAAGTAATCATTTCTTAATTGAATCTTCATTTGTTGAAACGTTTCACTACATTTTTTCAATTGAAGTAAACATGTAATATACGTCCGAAAAAGTTCATTATCATACTGACAACAATTTATAATACGATCAAGTTCATTCATAATGTACGAGCCTTTTCTTCTATTTGTAATAACCACTTTTCCCGCTTCTCTAGTTTACTCGTTTTCACAGATTGAAAAACAGACCGTTTTATATCACGAATACCACAAAAACGTAAAACTCCTCTTTTCATCATAATCCAATCCGCTGATCGATATAATAGTGCCACGTACCATAACGGTGAGTCTAACGTATTAATAACCCATGCTTTCTTTCCTTTCAATAAACCTTTCGGCAGGGCTCCTTCATATTTATAAGCAAATCCAGCTACAAAAATACGATTGATAAATCCTTTTAAAATAGCAGGCATGCCCCACCACCATATCGGATATATGAAAAGAAGAGTATCCGCCGCTTTCACTAATTCTCTATATCGCTTCGTCTCTTCTTCATATAGTAAATCCCGTCTTTTTTTCTCTTCATTAAATACAAGCACTGGATCAAATTGTTCTTTATATAAATCAAGTAGCGTAACAGAATGATTTGTTTCCCCAAGTCCTTTTTGCACATGCTCTAAAATCGCTGCGTTAAAGCTTGAAGGACTAGGGTGAGCGTATATAATTAGTACGTTCACTACAAAGCAACTCCCCTCTACAGTTAAATCTTCCCTTTCTTTAACATCGTCTCTACGATTTGGACATTTTTTGAACTTTGTAACAAACGATTTAGTACTGTTAGTAATTCTTCTTTTTCTAAACCTTTCAGTTGTTCTTTAACTGTACTCTCACCAGCATCTTGAATATCATACACAACTGCCGCCATATGCTTACAATAATTTTCATTCGGACACTCGCAGCTGCTTTTTGTAAAATCAGTAAGGTCAATAATTACTTCATAGTTTCCTGCATTTCCAGTAACGAAAGCAAATACTTTCTTGTCTTGTATTTCAACATCTTCTACATGTCCCTCTTCATAATATTCATAACCTTTATCTATAATGTACTTTGGAATCCATTTCGTTATATCTTTTAATAAGTAAGCGTACATCCTATCACCTCTTCCTTTAATTCCCTTTTGACTTCAAAAACCCCACATGTTATTCTAATTACTGTCAAGTAGCGAGTCTACGTGACAAAACGACTGACACCTATTCGGCGAAGGTGTCTCTTTTATTTGCAGCCGATAATGAAGTGCCTCTTTCAGGCACATTCAATCTTTGACACTACACACTCAACACCATTCCCTTGTATCAGGCTGCTTTAGCAGTCTTTTACACTACATACTTCAAAAAAAAAGAGAGCCTAGCTCCCTTTTCCCGCTTTATAAAATACCCCTTTTTCAGCATAGCGATATTCATCATCAGCTAAAGTAATTTTCCCATCCAGTTTGAGTTCATCTAATAGTCTTGATAAATAAAATTGATGTAACATTTTTTTCGTGAATTTTCCTTCATGATGCGAAACGATATGTTCTTGAATATCTAACAATGATATTGGCTTATCTTGCTCTATCATATATTCATAAACTGTACTACGCAGTTTTACGTATTTTTCGAGTGTCACAGTACTTCGCAACCCCTTTCTTCTTATTATATGTTTTCGTAATCGGTTTTTTTGCAACAAAAAAACCTCTCCGATAAGAAGAAGTTACGTATATCTTCGTCTTATCTCCCAGAACAAAAATGTTCTGCTGGAATTAGCACCTGCATCGCGGTTGCTGGGTTTCATCGGGCCAGTCCCTCCACCTCTCTGGATAAGAAAATATTCACTTTATAATAAACTATACGTAATTTCATTTTAATTGTCAAATAAATATAACAAATTATATTTTTCTCCTCAGTGTTCATACTACATGTATATGAGTAAAAAAGGAGGACTATGAAATGTATCAAAACGCCCGCGGATATGTACAAGATTCTTTTCAATCATTAAAAGAAGCAAAACATTGTTTAGAAGAAGCACTACAAACAGTTGAAAAAGATTTTAATCGCGCACGTATTGAACAATCCCTTTACGCCGTAGAGCAAGCATTGCAAAGATGTGATTATACCGTTCACATTTTAGAAAAAGATTGAAAACTTCCCATCAATAGATGGGAAGTTTTTTCAAATGGCATACTTCATTATTATTGCCGTTATGATTAAAAAATATACAGAATTAACAATTTCTAAAACCCCTACTTTTAATATAGAAATTTTTTTACCATACAATATAATTGCTCGAATGACACTTGGTACGAATATAAGAGAACACCATGGATTGATAGCAAATACAATTACCGTCAATACAATATGATACCCCCAAGATATGAGACGATACTTCGGATTATTTTTCTCACGAATCATTGTTTTCACATAAAACGTACTTCCTAAAAAATACAAAAATGAAATAAGCGCAATGAATACTGCGGTTTTATCGATTTGCTTCATTGAAAAATAATAACTTATTAAACCACCTATACAAAACACTATAATCGCACAAATATCATTTAGTAATGCTCGTTCATTTTTTTGACGAGCGTAATACATATTTACAATAAACAATGGAATCATTAATACTGCGAATAAAAGAATTCGCCATTCATATAATAAAGAAATCATCCCAAATACGAATGCAATGATAGAATAAACAATTGTAGCGTGTAGAAACTCTTTGTTTCGTCTTTTCCTTATGTACATAAGAAATGGATACGTAGCTAAATAGATAAAGAACCACGCTAAAAACAGTGGGATATGATAGAAAGTAGGGTTCCCAAGTATGACACTTAATAGAAATGGTATAACAAGCATAGCCCATGCACCATGTTGCTTCGGAATAACTAACTTCATTAACTATACACCTCCTCTTTGAAAATAATTCTCACCTAATATTATACAAATATTTTTATATAATAGCCGACTTATATTGGATCTATTTTTTGACAATAAAAAAATGCTCCTTACAATATGTAAGAAGCATGAAAGAGGCAAACGAATATGTAAGTCGCGACCCTACCTTATATGAGTATGCTTTTCTATGTCACGTTATGCTCATCTAATATACCGTATTTCTTTTTAAATCTTGTGAGGATCGTAATCCATGACGTACTAAATAACAGCAGGAAAATAACATTCGATATCGCGTGACTAAGATCGAAAGAAAAACTTGCGACATAGTAAGCAATAACTGTTTCCCAAGTTGCTTCCTGTATAAAACCGAGAAGACCCCAGAAATTCATAATCCAGCCAAATAAAAATCCAACGACGAATCCGTACAACAGTCTCCCCCACAGTTTTTTCATCAAAAATGTATTTCGGAGTAATCCCGCTATAAATCCGATCATACCCCAAGAGAACATTTGCCACGGCGTCCACGGACCTTGTCCTAAAAAAATATTAGATACAATGGCCGCCGTTGCCCCGATCATAAAGCCAGTTTCACTTCCAAAAACAATTGCAGAAACGATAATGACAAAGGAAGTCGGTTGTACACTCGGTAATATCGAAAATGGTACCCGGCTAACTGCTGCAATCGCCGCTAACACAGCAACGATAACAATTTCACGTGAAACAAACGCCCTCCTTTCAAAACGGACGTAGAAAGGTAGCATAATGACAGCTAATAAAAACAAACTACTTACCATGTAATACCCGTCCATAATAAGAGTCGTAAAGAGTAGTGTACATATTACAACGGCAAAAATAAATATTATAAACGCAACATATCGTTTGGACACGCTTCGTACACATCCTCCCACGTTAATGCAAATGGCAACTCTCTACGGATGAATCGGTTAATAGATGTTGTATAAAAGAAGTTACCACTAAAGAACTCTTTCGGTGCATCATTCATAATGACTTTCCCGTCAAATAACATCATACATTGATCAACGTATTTCGCTGCAAACTCAATATCGTGCGTTGCCATTACAATTGTTGCACCTTCTTTTTGCAATTGTTTAAACAGCTCTCCTACTCTTTCCTTTTTCCATGGATCTAGTCCCTTTGTCGGCTCATCGAGTAATAATAAAGTTGGTTTTGATAATAACGTTGTACATAATGCAAGTAGTTGTTGCTCCCCGCCGCTACAATCATGCGGATGGCGCTCTTTAAGCGAATCTAACCAGAACTTTTCCAACATTTCTTCTGCTATTACTTTTCCCTCTTCGCCATATAATTCACGAGCACGCTCATAAACCTCTTCCCATACTGTATCAAATGTAAAATGATAGTATGGATGCTGTGATACATACCCAATACTTTTAAATCGTTCTTTCGAATCAATTTTATGTATCACTTTTCCATTCCACTTTACCTTACCTCTTCTAGCTTTTTGCAATCCTGCTAAAATCGTTAACAGTGTAGACTTCCCAGTTCCGTTTTTCCCAACTAGAGCTGTCCATTTTCCTTTTTCGATGTTCACTGTTAAATCTCGTAAAATAAGTGGACTATTTTTTTCATATTGAAAAGATATATGTTCTGCACTTAAAATTACTTCTTGCTTTTCACATTGTTCTACTTGCTCATTCCTATATGATAGCGCTGAAAAATCATTCATTTTCATTTGCGCTTCTCGTACTGTAAACGGAATATCTTCTACATTCCACTCTAAAAACAATCTTGGAATTTTGGGAATGAATGGATGGAACTTTTCTACTTCCCACATGTTCGCTATCACACTTTTAGAAGTACCATCATAAATGATTCTGCCATTATCCATACAAACAACGCGTGTTGCGAGCGGTATAACTTCATCTAAACGATGTTCACTTAAAACTATCGTAATTCCGAGTTCTTCATTAATACGTTTTAACAATCCTAAAAACTCTTTTGCAGCAATCGGATCTAGCTGCGCTGTCGGTTCATCCAGTAATAGTAGCTTCGGCTGCATGACTAATACTGCTGCTAAATTTACTAGTTGTTTTTGACCACCAGATAAAGTATGAACAGATTGATGTAACAAATCTTGAAATCCTAAAAAGCTAATGAGTTCCGCTATTCTTTTTTGAATAATATGTGATGGTAGCCCGATATTTTCTAAAGAGAATGCTAATTCTTGAATAACTGTATCCATTACGAGCTGATTTTCTGGGTTTTGAAATACCATACCAATTTCTTGTGCAGATAATAAATCTGGTACATCTTCTAATAAAGCACCATCATAATATGTATGCCCAGAACGCGTGCCAATTGGAAGTAACTCCTTTTTAAAATGTTTCAATAAAGTTGTCTTCCCAGAACCAGAACCACCAGCAAGTACTATAAATTCTCCTTTTTGAACAGAAAGAGAAATATGCTGTAACGCGTATTCATTTTCATCAGCATATATAAATGATAAATTCTTTATTTCTGCATGCGCCACCATATCCATTCCCTTCCTTCCATTACAATCGGTAAACTAATAAACATCATAAATAGGAAAAACATCATTCCATCATATTGCTGGAACAGTATTGATTCCACTTTCGGATAAATAATCAATTTCCCTCCGCCATAATAACTAAATATGAATGAGGCTATAAATAGAATACTTAAATAACTTAGCGTGTACCAATCGCGTCTTTCCATTCTATACCGAATATAAGTCGTACGTTTCGTTACACCAAATCCACGAGCTTGCATAGAATCTGCTGTTTGTAGTGCATCTTCTAACGAACAAACTAATAACACTTGCAGTAATTTCATCCCATTTTTTATACGCTCAATGAGTGAACCTGAATCTAATTGTACACCTTTCGTTTTTTGGACGAGTGTAATTTTCTTTAACCGCCTAATAAATAAAGGAACAAATCGCACTGTAATCATCGTTAACAATGCAACTTTCGGTGAAATTCTTGAAAACAAATATAAAAATTTATGACTCGAAATAATATCGTTATAAGAAGCAAACGTAAACATAATCGCAACTAATAATAACCCCATTACAAGTCCATACATACAAGCCTCAAGCTTAATCCGGCTATCTCCTAAATAAAATAAAGTAGTCGCTCCTCTATGCGTTAACAAAGAATTGAATAAAATTACCATCAAAAAGAATATAAAAGTACTAGGCAGCATCTTTCTTATTTTCTCACCATTCCCTTGTACTATATTTAAGATTACTATTAGTACAATCGCTCCAATTAAAAAAAGAGGATGAAGACACATCATACATAGTATCATCACCCCAATATAATAGAAAAAATTCACAAAAGGATGTAAAGAAGAAAAGCTTATTTTCATAGTCCTTTACCGAAGATCCTTTCTTAATTTAGTATACATACACCCATTCAACTGTATCTCCTGGTTTAACTGTAACTACACCAGCACTACGGTTTGGAAACGATCCGTTCACACGATATTTCCATCCGCTATTATCATTTACATCTTTTTCATATAAATTTTCAATACCTTTTACGTAAACATCTCCTTTAGAGCCCATTGCATCAACATCTAATCCTGTGCTCTTTAACACACTATACACTGTGTCGCCTTCTTGAACATCAACCTTTTTCGCACCTAATAAGTATCCTTCATTTCCTTTTACGGAGATAGTAACTTGTTTTGGTTTTGGTATTACTGGATCTGGCACTGGCGGTACTGGATCTGGTGCCGGTGTTGGTGGAACCGGCACAGTTACCTGTTGCCCTTTATTTGGATCTTCTTTTTGCTCCTGCTTTGGTGTTTCTTTCGGCTGATTAACAACCTTTGCTTCTTCTTTTACTTCTAGTGCTTTCGGTTGCTGAGGTTTCTCTTCTTGTACTTTTTGTTGTTCTGGTTGTTTATTTGCAGCAGGCTGTTCCTTTGGCTGCTCTTCTTTTTTTACTTCCGGTTGTGCCTGCGCTTTTTCTTCTTTTTGTTTCTCTTCTACTTTTTGTTCTTGTTTATCTTTCTGCTCTTCTTGTGGTTTCTGCTCCGGTTCAGCTTGTTTCTCTTCCGGTTTCGGTACATCTTTTTGTTCTTCCTGTTTCGCTACTTCTTTTTGCTCTTCTTGCTTCGGTTCTGCCTTCTTCTCAGGCTTTACAGCCGTTTCTTCACATCCGGCTAATAATCCCAATGAAAGAATTAAAGAAATGAACCATTTCATCTTACTCATGCTGTCCCTCACCTTTCATATTAAAGTGAAACTTTAATGAGTGGAGATTTTGTTCATCCCCACTCATTATTGGCTCTCACTTTTATAATAAAATTAGGAGCAAATGATTGCTCCTAATTTTTGTTAAGCTGCTTTACGTCTCCATAATACATATGCAGAAGCAATACATAATACACCCATACCTACTTCTGTTGCTGCACTATGAGAAGATGCTCCTGTTTGTGGTAATTGATTCTTATTCTTGTTTGTTTCTTTATTAACTCGTTCGTTATCTACAACAACTTTTAGATTTTCATCTTTTGGTTGTTTTTGTAACTCTTCTTGTTGTTTCGGCTGTTCTACAACTTCTTTTTCTTCTACAGTTGTCTCTGGCTCTACAATTGGTTTCGTATCGATTTCATTCTCTACTACATTTGTCCAATCATAAATCGATTTTCCAAAATCTTTAAACTGAAGTAACGCTAAAAATGCTTGCTCTGTAGCCATTCCGCTACCTTTTTGATCACTCGGTAACCATTTGAACTCACCATTTGGAAGCTGGTATGACATTAAATTTTGTACCGCTTTATTAAGACGATCGTGATCTACATCTTTAACTAGCGATAGTCCAATAATCGCTTGTGCAGTACTATTAGAATTCTCTTGTCCATCAGCGGCAAAACCACCATTACCTAGCTGCTGCTTGTATAAATAATCAACAGCTTTTTGGATAGATGGCTTTACATCTGCTTGATCTTGATAAGGAGCTAATGCTGCTAATACCATACTTGTTACATCAACGCTACTAGCACTTTCTTTACTACTTGAACTATCATACGTCCAGCCACCGTCTGTATGCTGCGTGTTTAAAAGTGCTTGTACTAAAGTAGCTCGATTCCATTTCGCTTCGGCCGGAACCTCATATTTCTTTGTATCTAATGCAAGTAATGTAAATGCGTATCCAGTAACAGAATTCACTTTATCTGATTCAAATAAATTTTGTACTAAATTTTGTCCCTCTACCTTTGTAGGATCTACATTCATTGCATTCATCATAATAATCGTTCTAGCTAAATCTGTTGCTGAAAAACGATTTAAACGCTTCTTAACCTTTTCAGCTACTGGCTGAACATAGTTTATTTTCGTTTCAAGTGGAATATTTACACCTGAACGAGCGAGTCCAATCGCAACCCAATCACTACCAATTCCATCTTGTAACATCTTTTCTGACGTTTTAGAAATTGCTTCATTTAATTGTGCTGCTGGAATTTCAACTTTCTCTTGCTTTGGTTGTTCTGTTGTTTTATCTTCTGGTTTTGGTTCTTCTGTTTTACCGTCTGGTTTTTCTGTTTTCGGTTCTTCTGGTTTTGGTTCCTCTGTTTTACCATCGGATTTTTCTGTTTTGGGTTCCTCTGGTTTTGGTTCCTCTGTCTTTGGCTCTTCTACAGTTTTACAAGTGCCAAATTTATCTAACGTTTGTTGCAATGTTTCTTGACTCATATTGCTCCAGTCCGCAACGTAACGAAATGCAACGACATCCCCAGACTCTAATTTATAACTATCTGCCCCAACTTCTGCAGATTTGTCATTTACATCATACAACCAACCGCTCGTTGCTCCGGCCATTAATCCGTCGATGCCCTTTATATACGTTCCAAATGACATACTTTCA
Source organism: Bacillus cereus group sp. N8 (assembly GCF_016483685.1). NCBI lineage: Bacteria > Bacillati > Bacillota > Bacilli > Caryophanales > Bacillaceae > Bacillus > Bacillus cereus group sp. N8. The sequence goes on from NZ_JAEHBK010000003.1 coordinate 17,099, forward strand.
GATATTACTTTGTCACCCATGACTTTTTGTAACAAACTAAAAGCTGTTTCTCCATCTTCAATGGAAACTTCTTTTGGACATAACATAATTCCTTTTTGTGATTCACCAATAATTGCAAGTTTCGCCGTCTTTCCTTCAGCAAACGTAATATGTACTGTATTCGCAAAAGAAACAAATACAAGTGCCACTGCCATTAATGATGTAAGCAGCCATTTCTTTAACATTGCCATTCCAAAATTCCCTCCCTTTACTAACATTTACACAAAAAAAGACCCTTTAAGGGCGTGTGATTGACACTCTCTTTTTGTAAGTGTCGAACAAAATGCACAACACCTCCTACCCGCATTATTCGCGGCTATATTTGTATAGGAAAAATAATTTCGTTTATGAACGCACCATTGTGATTACATTCATTTTTCTAGGCAAAATTTACTCCCTTTTCAAGTTATCCCGCTATTTGCCGAGCAGTAAGACCCCCACCTCAAATTCAGCGAAAGCAAAGAAGTTAGGTCGGGGTCGGGCTGCCCGTAAATGTCCGATTGGTGAAGGCTAATAATCAGTGGGGATGAACAAAATCCCCACTGATTAAAGTTTCACTTTATCGTAAAACGATAAACCTATACATTCTGCAAATTTTGATTTTCTGTATTATTTTACTATTGACAAAGAATTTTGTCCATGCTTTATCAGATTTATTTTCTAAGAATAATAGTTTAATAAGCTTCCATTAATAGAAGTCATCCCTCACTATGTAAGCTTTTATCACTAACAATAATTCCATCTTCATCTACATAAACATATTCATTCGGCTTCCATTCAACTTCACCAAATTGCACCGGAATATTTCTTTCTCCTTTTCCTTCTTTTACACTTCTATTTGGCATTGTCCCTAACGCTACAATACCAATATTAATATTTTTTAATTCACTAGAATCACGAACATACCCATTTACAATAATTCCTGCTAAGTTTCTTTCTTCTGCAATAGCTGCCAAATTATCACCGAGTAACGCACAATTTTTAGAAGCTCCGCCATCAACAACTAATACTGTACCTTCCGGCAGTGTTTGTAACCCCTCTTTTACTAGTACATTATCATCCTTCACTTTTACCGTTGCGATTTTCCCATAGAATTGTTCTTTCTTTCCATAAGATTGAAAAGACTGGCGACATATTTGTAATTCCTTTTCAAATTCATCACATAGATCCGTAGTTTTCCACATCTCTTTCCCTCTTTTCTTTTTATATTACATATTCTTGGATTTTTTTCGTTTCCCTGTCTAATGTTGCAATAATTTGTATGTGCGGTGAAAGTCATATACAAATGAAGGAAAATAAAGCTTACCACTTGAAACTATTGCTTTAAGTAAAAAGCTTTATTATAATCTATTCCACTCCTATGAAAACCATTTATTCTAGCATAAACATAAGAAGGGATTGATCATAATGATCAATCCCTTCTGTCAAAGTATAATGTCACTAAAAATCCTTTAAAAATCTTAGTTCCAAATTTCATTTACCCATTCAGGATGATCAATAAAAGGATTGCGATTATGTTGATATTTTGTAAAAATCACTTCATTACGCTTTCGCTCTAAATCATCGACAGGGTCTTGTTCATTCCATTTTAGTAAAATAGATAGTTTCCCCATGTATGGATCTTTGTTGTTATTCACCTTTTCATTTAGTTCTAAGTCTATTTCGCCGTTGTCTCCTTCGTAACGAACAGCCATGTAAAACAGCATTCTAGCGATATCTCCTTTTACACTATCACGAGGTTCCCAAGAATCACTATCATATTTACATTCTGTCGCTTCCGAATGATTCATACCACCATTATCAAAATCCAGATTTCCACGTGAACTATTTACAGATACATCCGTCGCTCTTAAATGATGTAGATCTGTTCCAGGTCCTGCAGCCGTTCCAAAATCACCGTGAGATTTTGCCCAAACATGCTCTCGGTTCCAGTTATCAACTCCTGAACCATTCGTAAATTTCCCTTGCGAACGCCCAGTATATAAGAGCAACACATTATTTTTATTATTTGGATCTTCATCAGTATCTCTTAGCGCTTCCCAAACCGCACTGTATGATATCTTTGTATGATTATCAATAACATTATGAAGTTCCTTCTTTAATTCTAAACCCGTTTTTCCTATAGCGTTATTATAATATGTATCGTCATAGTTTTTTACAGTAATCTCTTGTGCTGAAAACGTATCTACTTGTGGAGATGCAGAAACTACTTCACCATGTATGATATCTGTGAATGATAGAGATGCAGAACCTAAAATGAAAAATGAAGATAGTGTAACCATAGCAAGTTTTGTGTTTCGGAACTTCATATACCCATTTCCCCTTTAAAATATAATTTGAATTGATTAATCCAAAAAGCCTATGTACATAGTTTCTTTTTCATACTGTTCTCCTAAATTTCAGTTTCTTCAATTACATAAACAATTTTAATTTTCACAAAGAATATTCTTCTCTAGTAAAGACTATTAAAATATTCTCTTACAGTAAAAAGTAGTTTAATGATAACTTATAAACTTCAATTTTTTTATGCAATTTTACATAAAAAAGCTCATTTCTTATCTTTTTCAAATAAGAAACAAGCTTTTCTTTTCCAACTACTAATCCTAATATAGGTCTATCTGTCTCGGAAACTTTTGGAGTTACTTGACGTTTATGGTAAAAATAGTACTACTTTTATTTATATGCTTATTTATTTGGCACCGAATCTATATACTTTCTAACTACTTCATATACATATTCTTGATTTGCTGCTGCTGTATTTGGGTTGTATTTTCCACCGTTTGTTTTATTGTTAGATAATACTCGAATCCCTAAAAATGGTACGTCATAAGCTTTTGCGATTTGCGCTGCTGCTGCACCTTCCATTTCTTCTACAGATGTACCGTATTTTGTATGGAACCACTTAATTCTATCAACTTCATTATTCCAAACGTCTGCTGAACCAATAGTACCTTCAACCACTTTACCTTTTGTATATTTATCTTTTACCGCATTAGCTGCTGCAAGTAAATCTTTATCTCCCTCGTAGTATCGGATTTTCTCAGCATTTGGATCTTCTCCTGCACTCCCTTCAGAAGCCATCAAGTCCATAGATATCCATTTTTCCGGTTCAATTCCTTGGTTCTCATCCATATTTGTTGTTTTTAGTGAACCTATATTCGCGACTTGTTTTCCTAACACAATATCAAATACATTTAAATTAGGATCATGTCCACCTGATGTTCCTTGGTTAATAATTGCCATAGGCTTATATTTTTCAATAGCCACTGCTGTAGCGGCTGCTGTATTTTCCATTCCTTTACCTGTTTTCGCAACGATTACAGGATAATTGTCTACAGTTCCTTTATAAAATACAAAACTCCCAGATTTTTCTTCTTTCACATTTTTTAACCTTTTTGCAAATTTTTCAGCTTCTATTGGCATTGGGCCTTGAATTAAGATAGGGTTTTGATTACTTTTTGCCTCAACTACTTGTTTTGGACTAGCATTACATCCTGCAAGTATTGCGAATGACAATGCGATAGTAGTTGCTAGGGCACCATATTTTTTCAACAGATTTTTCTTCATAAATAATCTCTCCTCTTTCTCTTGTTGTTTTCTATACTCGATGTTTTGGTCCAAAGAAAAAAGTTCTAGAAACTGTAGAAGAATCTCTACTTTCTAGAACTACGGTAGTCAAAGTTAATTAAGCAAAAGATGAGGCCATTGCTTAATTATAGATCGGTAGCGGCTCAATACATCGAACGACCGAATACTTTAACCCGTAGTCCAGTTCTTTCATTGGGAACTAGGTAGAAACGCTCGGACCATATTACCGAGTATATACGAGTGATGTTATTTAAAATTATTATATTGATAATATAACAACCCTTTAGTGTATACGCAATCAAAATATGAACATTTTTAATAAATTTTATAAAAACGTTCGTTTTTAAAAGATTAAATAAGGTTTTTTTTATTTTTTATAGGATTCAGTCGTAAAAAAACTTAAATCTCCTATCTAAACTAGAATTAGTTCACTATCCAAAACAAATATTCACATTTCCAGTAGAAAAATCCCACAACATATCCTATATGTTGTGGGATTCATATTACGTATTTTTTAGAAATGAAGTCTTGATTAAGATTGTTAAATAACTTTATTCCAAATATGTAAGGGCTCTATACCCAATTTATTTCGTTACATTCCCAAATTCCGCTCTCGTCACTTTCGCCAAGTCATCCACTTTCAACTCAACTTGTATACCGATTTTCCCGCCGCTTACAATGATCGTTTCAAGCGATTGAGCACTACCATCGATACATGTAGAAAATAACTTCTTCATTCCTACTGGTGAGCAACCGCCGCGAATATATCCTGATACTTTCGTAATATCTTTTACAGGAATCATTTCAATTTTCTTTTCACTTACTGCTTTTGCGGCAGCTTTTAAATTTAGTTCCTCATCTACCGGGATGATAAAAACATGATAATTTTTACTATTCCCTTGAGCAATTAACGTTTTATATACTTCTCTCACTTCTCGTCCAATTTTCCCAGCAACTGAAACACCATCAATTTTCCCATCGTCCGGATTATATGACATCATCGAATATTCAATTTTTTCTTTATCTAATATTCGCATCGCATTAGTCTTATCTTTTTTCATAGCGCTCTCCTTAAAAGGTTATTTCATATTATTAAGTTTTATTATACACTCTTTTCCATTTCTCCTACATAACTTCACGTATTTTTCAAAACTGAAAATATTGATATTTCAAAAATCATCTGATATAATTTGGAAAAACTTATTGTTAAGGAGAGATTTCTAATGCAAAATTTTAATACTTCTTTCCAACTTCATCATCATACGTAACGCCGTGTATCCGAAGAAAAATTTTTCTTCGTGGGTACAGGGCTTTTCCTGTTGACCCACGAAGCGTTCATAAAGCTATGTGGGTATTTTTATACCTGCATAGCTTTTTTTAATTTAAAAAAGGAGTGATTTGGGTGGAAATGAAAAATGTAAAAGGAACGAAAGACTATTTACCAGAGGAACAAGCGCTGCGAAATAAAATTAAAAGAGCCTGTGAAGATACGTTTGAACGTTATGGCTGTAAACCGTTAGAGACACCAACGTTAAATATGTATGAACTTATGTCATACAAGTACGGCGGTGGTGATGAAATTTTAAAGGAAATATATACACTGCAAGATCAAGGAAAACGCGAGCTTGCTTTACGTTACGATTTAACAATTCCATTCGCAAAAGTCGTGGCGATGAATCCAAATATTCGCCTCCCTTTTAAACGTTATGAAATTGGGAAAGTATTTCGAGATGGTCCGATTAAACAAGGGAGATTTCGTGAGTTCATACAATGCGATGTTGATATAGTTGGTGTAGAATCAGTCATGGCCGAAGCTGAACTCATGAGCATGGCATTTGAACTGTTCCGAACGTTAAACTTAAAAGTAACGATTCAATATAATAACCGAAAATTATTAAATGGTATTCTCCAGTCTATTAACATCCCTACCGAATTAACGAGTGACATAATTTTATCATTGGATAAAATCGAAAAGATTGGGATTGATGGTGTACGAAAAGATGTATTGGAGCGCGGGATTACTGTAGAAATGGCCGATACAATATGTAATACTGTTTTATCTTGCCTAAAGCTCACTATTGCCGACTTTAAGGACACTTTCAATAATACACTTGTCGCCGATGGAGTAAACGAATTGCAACAATTACAGCAATATTTAATCGCCCTCGGAATAAATGAAAATGCTATATTCAATCCGTTTTTAGCACGAGGGCTCACGATGTACACAGGTACCGTGTATGAAATTTTTCTAAAAGACGGCTCGATTACATCCAGCATCGGTAGCGGTGGTCGATACGATAATATTATTGGGGCATTCCGTGGTGATAATATGAACTATCCAACAGTCGGTATTTCATTCGGATTAGATGTTATTTATACCGCGCTTCAAAAACAAGAAACAATAGCATCTACAGCAGATCTTTTTATCATCCCACTCGGGACAGAATTACAATGCTTACAAATCGCCCAGCAATTACGTTCTACTACTTCCTTAAAAATCGAGCTTGAACTAGCCGGACGTAAATTGAAACGTGCCCTTAATTATGCCAATAAAGAAAATATCCCGTATGTGCTTATCATTGGTGAAGAGGAACTATCTACAGAAACAGTTATGCTGCGAAATATGAAGGAAGGTAGTGAAGTAAAGGTTCCCCTTTCTTACTTACCTAATTATTTATAATACGAACCATCCTCATTTGGGTGGTTTTTCTTGTGCATAAAAGTGAAACTATAATCAGTGGGGGACACCCCCCACTGATTATTAGCCTTCATCAAACGGGCGTTTACGAGTAGCCCGACTCCCACAAATAGCGGGATAAAGAACTAATCAGTTAACATAATATAATTATCTATTTTCCCGAAATGTGAATACAAAAAAATATCCATTCACCACTATATTTGGTAACATATTCATACGTACATATTATTTAGGAGGAATTAACTTTGAAGACAGTCATAAAAGCATTGAAGTGGACTACAGGTATATCCCACCTTTTATTAATTCCTTATTATTTACATCAAGGAATAGTTGACTTATACGGGATACCGCTACTTATAGTAATCACTTTACATATCATTACAATTTTATTGGCTAAAAAGAAAGGCATGAAAACCTATTCTAATTATATAGGTATCCTAACTATTCTAGTTGCCTTCTTTCCTTATATAGCAATCGTTCTGCATATTATAGCAGCGATTTTCCTTTTATTAGATGCGGCTTCCGCGAACACAAAAGAAGTGTATGATTCATAGTAGATTGAAAAACAGAAGTTCGAGAAAAATTTTTCAATCATATACAAAAAAGAGGGCAGATATACATCTCCCTCTTGTGTCAAACTATTCTTGTTCTTGCTCGTCCAAAATCTTCTCAAACGCAGCAGATACTTTTTCAAATACTTCGTCACTCTCAATGTATGAGAATTCACTATCTTCTTCTACTTTTAAAAAGAAGATATCAATGTCTTCCTCAGTTTCTGTTTGAATATCTTCAACAAAGGCAACCGCAATATATTCTGCTCCTTCGACATCCATCGCTCCAAGTACTTCAACTTCTTGTTCTTCATTATTCTCGTCGCTAAGGCTAAAAACTTCGCCTACTTCAATATCTGACATATTCATTCTCCTCCTATCACACTCTAAAAAATAGAACGTTCAAATCGTATACTTACTAACATATCTTTCCATAAAAAGTTAAATTCATACAGAAAGAACAACAAATTTTCGCTGGTTTAGCATAAGTATCCAATTAATACTATAATCGATAAATATATATTTTCATACTAAAGAGACTTATGCAGCAATTCCAGTACATCTTTCATCGCAAAAGGCCCATCTTTTTTCACATGCTCAGCGAATTCCGAAACGAGACGTAACGTTTTCACACTTTCGATTGGATGCTCCCCTGACGCACTTTCAGCAGAAAGCATAACAGCATTCGTCCCGTCCAGTACAGCTTGAAATACATCAGTTACTTCAGCTCTTGTAGGAATAGAATGATCTACCATAGATTGAAGCATTTGTGTCGCTGTAATGACATATGTATTCGTTCGATTGCACTCACGAATCATCATTTTTTGCAAAAGCGGAATAAATTGATACGGTAATTCCACACCTAAATCTCCCCTTGCGATCATAATGCCATCCGCTTCTTTGCATATGTCTTGAAAATTCTCGATCGCTTCCATCGTTTCTATTTTTGCAATTAAATTAGGAGATGTTTCTTTATGTTCATGTATAAAACTTCGTATTTCCTTTATATGACTAGGTTTTCGAACGAAAGAACACGCAATAAAATCAACATTCTCTTCTAAAAGAAACTGAATATCTTTTTTATCTTTTTCTGTAATAGCTGGTAAACTAACTATTGTACCTGGTAAGTTTACCCCCTTATGAGAAGCAATATTTCCACCTGTTTTTATCCTCGTTTCTATTTTGTCCGCACTTACCTTTTCAACAATTAGTTCAACTTCTCCATCATTAATAAGAATTCTACTTCCAACTTTCACGTCATTCACAATCCCTACATAATCAACACTTGCTTCTTCTTTACTCCCTTGTACTGGATTGGTATGTAAAGTAAATAACTCCCCTGCTTCAAGTGTAATTGGTTCCTCTTTCATTTCACCCAATCTTATTTTAGGACCTTGTGCATCCCCTAGAATTTTAATAGAATCATCTAACGATTTTACTAAACGCATGATTGTTTTATGACTTTCATGCGTGCCATGTGATAAATTTAATCGAACAATTTTCATACCATTGTTTATTAACTGCGCTAATGTTTCTTCATTATTACTCGCTGGCCCAATTGTACAAACTCGATCAATTGTCATGTTCCCACCATCCTTTTTCTAATGTTTCCCATAAAATAAAGAAAAGATTCTTTTTATAGGAAAGACTGTGTAACTAAGGATGCAAAGAGGTTTTATATGAAGAGAATATTTTGCTGAAGAAATAGCTTGAATTTAACTTTTTGTGCCCAGTATTTTGACTCAATTATTATTGTTAGTTTCGTGGTAATAGGGTACTACTAATAATAAATTTTGTTTACATACGAACGGTAGATTGAGATATCGAAAACAACCTATGGAGGAACCACAATGACTAATCTTCGTAAAAAGATAATAGGACTAACTTTAGCAGGAACGATAGCTATAGGTACATTAGCAGCAGGAATCATGATGAACGATAACGAGGTAAAAGCTGAGGTGAAAAAAGCAGAAAAGCAACCTAAAAATGTAATTTTCATGGTTATAGATGGGACAAGTTCTTCTGCTACAACATTGGCTCGGTGGTATAAAGGTTCACCTCTTACACTAGATCAAATTGTATCCGGAGGTGTTCGTACGTATTCCGCAGAATCAGCTATTACGGACTCTGCACCGGCAGCCACAGCTTTAGCGACAGGAAACAAATCAAATTCAGGTTACGTGGGCGTATTACCTTCTGTTGTGAATTCACCTGGCTTAGAACCAGTGAAAGAAGAATGCAAGTTTCATCCAGTTGCCAACGTCTTAGAAGGCGCAAAACGTTCCGGCCGTGCGACAGGAATCATTGCTACCTCAGAAATTCAGCATGCTACTCCTGCTAGTTTCTCTGCCCACCACGTTAACCGTAAAAATTTCGAAGTGCTTGGTGAACAGCAAGTTTATCAAAATATGGAAGTTGTTTTAGGTGGTGGAAAGGCAGCGCTTCAGCCGACGACAAGCAATGGAATTCGTAAAGACAACGAAGATTTAGTAAAAGTCATTCGAGACAGAGGCTACGACTTTGTCGAAACAAAAGATGCGTTATTAAACTCTAAATCAAATAAAATCTGGGGTTCTTTCTCTAATACTGCCCTTGCGTTCGATATGGATCGTAGAATAACCAATCCTAAGCAGCCAACTCTTTCCCAGATGACAAGCAAAGCCATTCAAACATTATCAAAAGATAAAGATGGTTTCTTCTTATTCGTTGAAGGCAGTAAGTCAGATTGGGCAGCACATGCAAATGACCCAATCGGGATGATTAGCGATGTATTGGCGTTTGATGATGCAGTTACAGAAGCATTAGAATTTGCGAAGAAAGATGGTAACACTATGGTTATTGCTTTAGCGGATCATGGTAATAGCGGTATTTCCATTGGTAACAGTAATACAACAAAAGGATATGATACTACACCAGTATCAGCTTACATTGCCCCACTGAAAAAGGCGAAAATGACACTTGAAGGTGCTACAAATAAACTAAAAGATGATTTATCTAATATAAAAGAAGTAGCTGCACTTTATGGTTTAGACAACCTAACTAATGATGAAAGAGAAAAGTTAAAAACTGCAAATAAGAAAACTGATGTAGGTCCAATTCTTACTAAATTATTGGCCAACCGTGCGAACATCGGTTTTACAACTGGTGGGCATACAGGTGAAGATGTATTCTTATACTCTTACGGTCCTCAAAAGCCATACGGTTTAGTCCAAAATACAGACATTGCGAAAATAATGGCTAAAGCAATGGGCTTTCAATTAGAAGAAATAACTAAGAAATTATTCTTAGATGCTGAAACATCCTTTAAACAAATTGGTTCAAATGTAACGATTGACAAGCAAGATGCACTTAACCCTGTGCTTGTAGTAAAACGCAATAATACGGAGGCCAAATTGTTTGTTAATAAAAACATTATCTATATTGGTGGGAAAGATTATGAATTAGGAGGCATCGTTGTAGAGAGCAACGGGAAATTCTATGTACCTGCAAAAGCAATTCAACTATTTTTAAGACACTCTCTCTAAAAAAGATTGCCTCTTAAGAGGCAATCTTTTTTTCTTTTTCAAATTTTTATTAAGTATGAAATTTATGTTTTTGTAGCCTCTCTCCATCAAAGAGCTATTTCTGTTTTGGCATTGTTCACTATAAAACATATACAGTTTCATATGGTAACGATCGAAAAAAAATTCCATCCTTGTATAATACACATCACATAATACGATTATAATGAATAATAACTACGTTGCATATGTTGTGCTTGTATAGCCTGATAAACAAGCTAGAATTATACTTTGCGCTGGCCCCTGTCCTCCTAAAGGGCGCATTTGCGTTTCATTGTAAAAATAATTGCAAAGCATTCTTTATTCACCTCACCTCTGCATATATTTTTGTCTTCATGTTTCATACTATGAATATTGAATTAAAGTGGACAATTCCTGAGACTTATCATCTTGCAATCCCTAAATTTCTTTCTATTCAATAAGATGAATCAAATGTAAAATAAAAGTTAATTTCAAGACAAACCATTGAGATTTTTGAAATTTTCATATATTGTTTCAATTGGGTTTAAACTCTCGAATGTAAGAGGTGTTATTTATGAAAAAGATATATCTTATTATCGGTATTTTACTAGTTTCGATACTTATAATTTATATTTTGTTCAATACTTCAATTATACAAAGCCCGAATTTATCTCACGCACCTTCTAAAGAAAAGATGAAAGAAGAAAAACAGAGAGAGCCGCAAACTAACACCGTTTCTTACGGCCTAAAGGATGATCAAGGTCAACATATCGACAATGGAAGTGAAATTATTAGTGAGAATAATAAGATCAACGTATCGTTATCATTTGTACATAATATTAATGAAGACCGAAAATATGGATTGATTGTTTTAGAAGATTACGAACAAAAGTCTTTTAAAATAGACTACGCTCCAAATGCGGTATCCCACTATTCTTTCGATATAAAGCCCAACAGTTCGCTCACTACTAAAATCCATTTACAAATTTCTCCTACTGCTAGGGAATTAACCTTTTTAATAATTAAAAAACCTGAATATAAATTAAAAGATAATGACCTAAATAAAGCAGCTATATTAGAAGAGGTTCTAAGTATGCGATATTCGATTAATACTCATCATAAAGATAATGAGAAAATACAACTTACTCTTGTACAGCCGAAAACTGTTTTAAAAGATGATCTTTATGAACCATTATTTGTTACTAGAAATGAGGAAAAACTACAAGCAGTGCTCTCTGAGAATGAAGGTAAAGAGCTAACTATATCTAGCGGAAATGAAACGACAGAAGAAATGAGTTATGCAATCGTGGCCTTTAAAGATTGGGAGCAAGTTGAACTATTAAATAACCAAAAAGTTGCTTATACTACGGTCGCTCCTGAAACGAGACAAATTTTTAATTTCACATTACCTATAGTGGAACAAGAAAGTAATTTCCAATTAGTTGCTTTTCCATTTCCTTATAAAGTCAGCAAAAATAATTATATGAGCCAACAAGCATTCGGTTCATTTCGCATCGTAATTAAAAATGAACATTAATAGAGTCAGACTAGCTATGGCCAGCCTCGCATACTACCTCAACAAACTAAGAAGGCCTACTCATACGAGTAGGCTTGTTTGAAACTATGAAAGCTTAGTCAATAACTGATTTAAATCCTTTTTCGTTTTCGTCGTTAATGACTTCATTTTATTAACATCTATCTTTTCTTTTTCCGCTCTTATAATTAATGGATACAAACTTTGTTCAATTGTTTTGTATTCAGTTGGATGTGATGCCTCTATATCTTTTTCAATTACATCCCACTTCTCATTAATTTGTTTTCCAAGTTTATTTACTGTTTCTAATTTAGGATTCGCAGCTAATTGCTTGTCTAAGCTGTCAACTAACGCAACAACTTCTTTTACACTTGTTTTCACAGCAACACTTTTCTTCGGATCTTTCGTTGTGTTCCCACTAGTAGTTTGATCATTCGTTTTTCCTGTCGTTTCTTTTTCTTTTGTTTTCACATTCTCGTTTTGAGTTGATGTTTTACCGTTACTTTCTGTTCCTGATGATTCTTTTGTATTTTTTGCTTCCTTATCTGTTTTTTCATTTGAAGAAGTATTTGTTTCTTTTTCATTATCTTTCGTTGTTTTTGACGTTTCGTCTGTACTTGTCGTTTTTGCTTCTCCATCATTTTGTGCAGTTACTTGCTCCTTCTTTTCTGTCTCTTTATCTGCCGAAGGGCTACAAGCTGCCATAGTAAGCATTGTACCAATTGTTATCGATGCGATAGCGACCTTTTTCATTTTCATATAAATCCCCCTATGTTTACGTAATTTATCCTCCCCTTTACGATTCGATTTCCCCTTAAAAAATCCCTTTTCACATGAATTACCATCTTTCCGACAGTAATCTTCATAATAATACGTACAAAAACTGATAAGCCGATTTGAATATTCGAGTTTCTTCTACTTCATTTTTCTGCTCTGTAGTAAAAGAAAAAGAGTATATTGTCACATCAAGAATTACTATCTTCATATGACGATATGCTCTCCTATCAAATTTTTATCTTTCTTGACATTTTATTTATAAAAAAAAATAAAATATTTTTGTTTCTCAACACATGTTAACATAATATTATTATGAATAACCTCCGTTCGAATGAATGACTTGCCCAGTAATCCACTTCGCTTCTTCACTTACTAAAAAGGAAATTAAACGGGCAGCATCCACTGGTTCTCCAACTCTACCTTGCGGGAATTTCCAGACTAAATGATGCTTTAATTCCTCTGTAATCCATCCTGTATTCGTTGGTCCTGGATCAACAGCATTAACTATAATCCCCTTCTCCATAGCAACTGGTGCAACTGACTTTGTAAATGCTTCTATTGCTCCCTTTGTTGCTGCGTATGCCAATTCATCTGGCATTGGTCCCAATGATTGCCCAGAAGTAAGATTTATAATACTACCACTCGTTTTAAGTGAAAAATGTTTAATAAATAATGAACTTAATAACATAGTAGCACGCACATTGACCGTGTAATGTTTATCTAACTGTTCTACATCTAACTCTTCAATTTTCGTATGAGTAGAATACGCCGCATTATTAATAAGAATAGATGGCTCACCTAAACGTTCTGATACCATATACAATACACGATTAGGCGAATAAGACTGCGATAAGTTGATCTCTGCCATTTCACATCGAACACCGTAACTTTCAATCTCCTTTTTCAACAAAAAGGGCTCTTGATCATTTATTCCCCATGGCATCGCTTTATCATACTGAGACCAGTACGTGAAAAAAATGTCTATCCCCTTTCGAGCAAGCACCTTGCATACAGCTGCACCAATTCCATTCAGACGAGTTGCCCCTGTTACAATTGCTATTTTCTTCACCTTTTCTCCTCCATCTATGGATAAATCCCCTGCACGAATACAGAGGATCTACCTTCTTAATTAATATTTGACAATATGCGTTCTGCACCTATTTTTAAAATTTTAATAAAGATATAATTTACAATCGTAAACATTATAAATAAAACAATAAACATAACCCACAGTCCTACTTGAAGGAAGAAGTATAATACACTTACTCCCGCTACAATAACTAAAGCTATTAAAATATTAGCTAAAAAATTCCATAAAGTTGTATATCGACTTTTAAATAATTTCTGTTCGGTATCCCAATGTATATCTGCAGTTTGTGCATCCCAGCGTGTACCGATTAAATTAATTAACAATAACCCGTTCGCACTTAGCAAGTACCAAAGTATCATAAAGACTGGTGAAACTCCCGCTACAACTGCCATCGTAATACCGAATACTGCTAAAATGATTACATTAATTAACCAAGCCGTGATTGCTTTCGCAAAAAAGATATCTGAAGCTTTTACTGGTAAGTAACGATTCACAAACCAAGAGCTTCCATCTCGTGAAAATGACGTTGTTGCAATAACGTTACTCCCCATTAAAAATAAGGATGCACAAAGGCCAACACCAATCGCGAAACCTGCTGATTCTGGATTATTAATGTATCCTGTAATCCACTTTAAATTTCCATCTTGTACGAATAAAACAAAGAACAGCATAATTGGCATAACGAAAGTTTGCACAATGCAATTTAAGAAAAATTGCGGTGTACGGAATAACGTATTAAATTCTTTTTTCACAAATGCTTTTAAATGTGAACTTTGTACCGTTGATTTCTGTAAACCTTCCGACGTAATAGCTTGTTTCTTTGCTGTACTCGTTGAAAGTCCAATAACCCCTTTTAAATATGTACGCTCTGAAATATAATAAAACAACACAAAAAATACAAATGAAATAACTGCAAAGATCATTACGTATAAAGGACCCTTCCAATTCGCATTTTCTACCAATGCGACTGCTCCAAAATATGTAGTTGGAAAATAATTTGTCATTTGTATTAAAAGAGAAGATTCGTTGTTCGCAAGGTAATTCGTAATTGCATCTTCAGAAAACGAACTTTTATTTCTCCACTGCAAAAATACATTAATTCCTACAATAAATAGTATACTTACGATTCCAATAAATATATTGCCTCGGTCTTTATTTTTCGCTATATTTGTATACCTCATAATAACTGTCATCAGTAACGAAGCTAATACTAACGGCACAATCGGGAAGAGTAAGTAAATAAAAATCATGTATATGTAATATGTAATAAATGCGCCACTTTTCAAACCGTACGTAATAAAGATTGGTAATAAAATGAATGAACTCATTACGTATTGTGTAATTAATACCGTTAAAAATTTTGCCGAGATAATTTGTGCTGGTTTTAATGGTAACGGCAGTAACATTTCAATGTCATTACTGTAATAAAATACGGTTAAAATGTTCGTTATACTCATTAAAAATACCCATATACTCGCAATCGCAAGTCCCATTGCGATAATCATTCCTGGGTCTTGCCCTAAATGTTTCATCCCCTCATACATCGCGTGCGTTATAGAACCAAATATTAAAAAGCCAACAAATAAAATAGCTGCAAAGGAGAATAAATATGCCCATCGTTTCTTCTTATCAGTTATAAAATCTGCATAATTTAATTTCAATAATACCTTCGTTAACGTCCAAATTTTACTCATTACCCGTCATCTCCAAGAACATTTTTTCAAGTGATTCATTGGATTTAAAATGATCTCTCATTTCATTTAAATTTCCTTTAAACTGAAGATTTCCCTTATTAATAATAGCAACACGGTCACATATTTTTTCCGCAACTTCTAATACGTGTGTAGAGAAAAATACAATCTTCCCTTTATCTGCATGTTCTCTCATCATTTCTTTCAAAATATATGCAGATTTCGGATCAAGACCTGTTAACGGTTCATCTAAAATCCATACATCTGGCTCGTGCACGAGCACACCAATAATAACGATTTTTTGTCTCATACCGTGCGAGTAACTTTGAATTTGATCAGATAAAGCATTATAAAGATCAAACTTCTTCGCTAACGACTCTATTCGCTCTTGCCTTTGTTCTTTCGGCACTTCATACATATCTGCCATAAAGTTTAAATATTCGATTCCTTTCAATCGCAAAAACATATCTGGACTATCCGGAACATATCCAAACGTCTTTTTCGCTTCCATCGGCTCTTTCATAATATCTTTGCCATTGATCGTAATGGTCCCTTTGTCCACCCCATGAATACCAGTAATCATCTTAATTGTCGTTGATTTACCAGCACCATTCGGTCCTAAAAATCCAAAGATTTCTCCGCTAGGCACAGATAAACTTAAATCTTTTACTGCATAGGTAGACCCATTATAACTTTTTGACACATTCGTAATTTCAATCATTATATCCAATCCTTTCCTTAATTACCAATTAACTATATTAATATTATAGCATAATTCTATTTTTAGATTTTTACATTTTTCAGTTTATTTAACCTTTAAAATAAATGTACACTCCTAATCCAACGATTAAAACAACGGCTAGTATAATATAAATCATCGTAAGCCGTTTAATATTCCCTTTCGTCGCTTTACTATAATTCGCATCACCATTTCGCCCAATTAACACCGTTGCAATTACAGTAATCACTACAAGTAATATAACGATCATTATCCCAGTTAACATTCCTTCCTCCCCCTCCTCACAACCATTTTACAATATTATCCTCTTTATTTCGCAGTATATTTAGTCTTTTTACTATTATTATGAAAAGAATCGGAAAACTATTATTACCATTCATATCCATATGTGATATATTTATAACATAACGTGATTTATTTCTAACATCGAAAGGAGAATCTATCGTGAAAACAACTTGGATAAAATATTTAGGATTTCTCGGTTTCTTCGGTTTCCTCGGCTTTTTTTATGAAAAAGGATTGTTTACTATGTTCTGTTTCTTCTCCTTTTTCACAACATATAGAACGGTTCAACACGATGAACTGTTTGAACAAATCGTCAATAAATCGTGCCGCAATGCATTTATCGTTACATTACTAACTACCGCTATCATTATGTTTATTGAAATGTTATTTCCAAACCCGGCGCTACAAGAGATTGATATCGCTCTTATTTTCGGCACACTTATTCTTACGTTTGGGTTCTCTATGTTCTTTTACGATAAACCTGTTGATGAAATGGAAGATGCACCATGGCGTTCGTAACGAAGATAAAAGAATACCGCGCCAAATTGAATATGACACAAGAAGATTTAGCGAAAAGTGTTGGTGTACGCCGTGAAACGATTAGCCATCTCGAAAAAGGGAAATACAACCCTTCCTTGCAGCTTGCTCATGATATTGCGAAGGTACTTCATAGTACGATTGATGAGATTTTTATTTTTGAGGATTAATGTAAAAAAAGCCCTTATAATAAAGGTCTTTTTTGTCATAACATGTCGTTAAAACGATATCTCTTGTCGAAACGTCGATACGATTTCATTCAGATTAGGAACAGACTACACTTTTTCCGCAGTATCTACAATCCCTAAAATTTGCAGCAAACTCTCCACTTCATAAGTCGGCTTAACACTTGTCTTGTTTTCTTTCAGACTCGGATTATACCAACAAGTATCAATACCGTAATCTTCTCCGCCTTTCATATCAGAAGTTAAGGAATCTCCAACCATTAGTACACTGGATTTATCAGTAATTCCAAACTTTTCAAATGCATAATCAAAAATCTCACGTGCTGGTTTTTGATGGCCAACCTCTTCTGAAATAATAATATGTTCAAAGAGGTTACATACAGGCGAATTTCCAATTCTTGATTGTTGCACCTTAGTATATCCATTCGTAATAATACCTAACTTGCAATCTTGAAGGTTCTCACATAATTGCACTGCACCTTCTATAAGATGTACTTCTTTCCCTAAGTTTTCAAGGTATACATCACTAAATTGCTGTGCATCTACTTCTATATTATGAAGTGCAAATAATTGTCTAAATCGGTCTACCGCTAATTCACTTAGCGTAATCATTTTATTTTCTAAATCTCTCCATAATCCATTACTAATCTCTTTATAACTTGCAAGATAATCATCATATCCTGTAGGCATGCCGAACTGTACAAACGCGTTATGTAATGCGTTCCTTTCCGTTTCAGGGAAATCTAATAATGTATCGTCTACGTCGAATAGTATTACTTTGTATTTCATGATGTTCTCCTCAATTCCTAATTTAAAAACTTCATTCTCATAGCTTAATTATAAGCTTATATATATTTCATTATAAAGTGCTTTGACTCGCTCTTTATAGAATACACCTTTATCTTCTATTTTCAAATGTGCTATAAATAAGTTTGCAAGCATGACCGCTGTATCTAACCTATAAAATAAACTAACAATATGCGGGGTAGCGTTAAAGATACTATCATTCTTATATCCCGCTTTAAATTCTTCCCAATTAACCTCATTCGTTTCAGCTATTCTCATAAGCTCCAATAATGGATGACCAATTAGAGCGTTATCCCAATCAACTATCGCTTTAACTTCTCCATTATATCCAATTAAGTTTGCTGGTCGAATGTCCATATGCAATAAACTCTTTATATGATCAGCCCTACTAAGAATATGTTTAATTGTTTGTACATCCGGAAGTTTAATCCCACAATCTGTAATTGTATTAAACCCTTCCACTCTTTTCACAATGCGTTCCGCTATATACTTACTAATCGGCTCTCTAATGTTCTGCTCATATTGTAAACCATCGATTGGTATACTATGAAGCTCACTAACTAACTTCCCTATTTTACATGCAGAAATTGGCATATGATCAGTAGATACATAATCCGATATTAAAAAATCAAGTTCGGCAGAAAGATGCAATTCATGTATCTTTGGCACTGGAATACCTTTTGAATAACAAAACTTAGAAAGCTCTGTTTCCTTTTGCAAAGAAATCCGGCTATTAAATAAATCTTCATTTATATTTTCTACTTCACGTTCCCACGGCACTCGAAAAGCTAAAGCTCCCTTTTCTGAATCTCCGCGAAAAACAATATTTTGCACTCCCGTTCCAATCACCTTTAAATTCTGAACAGCTAGTTCCTTATAATCTTGACTTAGTATTGTTGATAGCTTTCCTCTTAACCCCTCTGCTTTTAAACGTGTATGAATCATTTTATCCCCCGATTCGTAAGTTCTTTTCATCCATTTTCTCCCCGGTGCACAACAATCCTCATAAGCAAAATTATAGCAACAATAATAAAAGGAGGCTAATCCAATCAGCCTCCCTCCTCATTATTTATCTTCTAGCAATAATTCTTTCATTTCCTCTAACGATTCCTTCGTAAAGCCAAGAGCTTTTTCAGCGTATACTTCAACTGATCCATATTGCTTTTTAACTTCATCAATCGCAGCTTGTAAATATTCAGCACGAGCTTCAAACATTGCACCTAATATTGCTCTACTTTCGTCGTTCTGTAATTTCGCACCTAAAAATGCCATCATTTTTTCATTTAACTTTTCACGGAAACCGTTACTTAGTAAGTAGTCTTTCATTACTGTTTCTTCTGATACACCTAATAGAAGTAATAATAATGCAGAACCAAATCCTGTACGGTCTTTTCCAGCTGTACAGTGGTTTACTAACGGTAAGTTTTCTGGACTTTGAGCGAGTTGTAAGAAGCTCACAAACGCCTCATTACCACTTACGAAATCTTGATTCATTTTCACAAGGTATTCGCCTGGTTTGCCTAATACTGATAAATCACCCACTTGGAAAAACTCATTTATATTTAAATCTTTCGCTAAGTCTTGCATAACTGGTAAGCATACTTGACGAGCGCCTGTAATACCTGGATTTGGCTTATGTTTCACTTCAAAATCTGTACGATAATCACAAATTAATTTTAAGCCAGACTTCTGTAAATACTCGATATCCCATTCTGTTAATCCTGCTAATTCTTCCGAACGATATAATTTACCCCATCTTACTTTACGGCCTTCAGTCGTTTCATACCCTCCCATATCACGGAAGTTAAACGCACCTTGTAATGGTAATCTACGCTCAGCTACTGTCACTGCTTGTCCATTACTTCCTACTAACCTAAAATATGGACGCTCATTTTCACTTATGTTTTCAATTGTATGTGATGATTCTCCATTTACCGTTGCAAGTAATTCTCCATTCTCTTCAATATACTCTGGTGAAGTACTCCAATAAATACGAACTTCTTCTATATTATTTTCCCACTTTATATGTAACGTATTATCTTCATTTCGTTCTACAGTTGCTTGTAGCCAATTTCTTTGCTGCTCCATTCTCTCACCAACACTTTCTTTGTATAGTCTAATCCTTCTCTATTGTATTATAGGAACGCTTGCTTTGTCGTTTCGATTTTTCTTTTTATCTTACAAACATGCAAAAAGTTCTTTTATTTGTTCATAAGTTGTACACGGATTCCCTCGAAATACATCTGGATAGAGTAAAGTGACTGAATGAAAAGTTTACATATAACCCTCCCGCTAAATGAGTTCGAGAGTATACACCATTCATCCTCCTAAAACCTTTTCACATATCGCTCAATAGAACTCAGCTGCTGACATCCGTTCTTTTCAAAGACATCCTTCATCCACTCGTTTTGTACATTTGTCTCGCCAATATAATAAGATGCGCCTATTTCCTTTAAGACAAACATCGCACCTGTAAATAATGCTGCTTCATACTCTTTATTTCGCATATTTGGAACAACCGCGAAACACATAAGTCTTCCTTCTTCTAGCGTCCCTTTCTCAATATGCGGGATTACAATTCCTATCGGTTCTTCATTTGCAATCGCTGTTAAACAATGTTCTTTCCATCGCCCACCAATTTCTTGTTCCATCATATTTACAAATTGATCAAACACTATTTCTTCTTCCATCAGCTCATTCCAAAGAGAATAAAAAGCATCTTCTCCAACCTCTTCAATAAGCTTAAAATCTATATCACTTTCTATATCGTTCACTTCATATATATCTTTAAATACTATTATACTTTCAGCAATATGTTCAAATGAATACTTTCCAAAGCATTTCTTATATACATCATAATTTGGGCTTTTTGAAGAAATTTCAAAATGTAAGTTATCTATTCCCTCTTTTTTAGCCTCCGCAACGTAATATTGTATCATCTCTTCTAATGGCTCTTCTGTAAAAACCTCTGCATTATTTTCTTTTATCATTATAGAAGAAGCATTTCTTCTTATTTTAAAATGTCTTTCTAACTGTTTTATAGTCATCATATACTTCCCTCATCTATGTCATTCTCGAATTTCTACTCGTTCTCCTTGCATGAGCAGGATTGTCCTTGAATATATAGAATACTAGAAAAGATCGCATCTTTAAAGTGCGGAGGAGGTTCTCCATTGGATATTACAGCACTGCAACAACAGTTAGAGCTTATACAACAAAATGACTATACGCAACTGCAACATATAGATGTAAATGAGTTAACTTTGAACATGCTTCAGTATATTGGAACGACTGATAGTTATGCCCGTTATCAACTTATATATAAATGTTTTGTGCATTTTATTCATCATGAATTCCTTATGGACGATCAACTGAAATTACTTTTACAAACTTGTTTAAGTGATGAGTATTTATATTGTGACATTCACTCCCCACATACAGATGGGGTTTTCACACGTTCTTATACTGTTTCGTTAATTGCCTTAATACTCCAATTCGCTAACTCGCACTATTTTTTTACAGAGGAGGATATTGAGGAAATAAAAACCAAACTCATTACATATACAAACTTGGAAATGGATTTTCGAGGCTATATTGAAAATAAAGGATGGGCTCATTGTCTTGCACACGTATCTGATGCCTTCACTGAAATTGTTCACAATTCCTATACGACCTTTGAGTGGTACGAAGAATTAATTCATTGTTTATTAAATAAAATGTTCATTCCATCGGATCTATTTCATAATAACGAAGATGAACGCATTGTTACACCGTTACTATCGATGCTATATCATGACTTTCCGCAAGATGAGTTAATTTCAATTATTTATAAAAAAATAAAAAGGCTTCCTCAAATTAGAAAACGCCTTTCCCTTAATGAGTATTGTATTTTATGCGCAAACATTAAAATCTTTTTACGCACATTATTTTTTAGAACAAAAGATGATCATAACTTAGCATTTACAGCACGTAAAACAGAAAAAATGTTAAAAGAACTGCCTAACTATTATTAAATATAAGGAGAAGAAATATGGGGTATATTGAAGACATGAGAAATCTAGTAGGAAATCATCCACTCATTTTAATCGGATCACACGCCATTATATTAAATGAGAAAAATGAAATATTATTGCAGCTCCGTACAGATTTTAAGCGCTGGGGCATTATTGGCGGCGCCTTAGAATATAACGAAACGTTAGAAGACGCTTTAAATCGAGAAGTATATGAAGAAACTGGACTTATCATTAAAAATCCAGAACTTTTCCGTACATACTCAGGATCTGATTTCTTTCAAGTCTATCCAAACGGTGATCAAGTACATGGTGTGCTCGTTGTTTATATTTGCCGAGAATTCCATGGTGAACTTATATGTGATCAAACCGAGTCAAAAGAATTACGCTTCTCTCCGCTTGATGAATTGCCTAGTACTCTTCATCCAGTTATTGAGGGGATTCTTCGCGATTTTCATCACTCCAATTAAAAATAGAAATAAAACAACCTCATCTCCCGTCATTATAACGTGAAATGAGGTTGTTACCGTTCACCATAAATTCCTATTTCCCCAAAATGATATTAACGTTCTCTTTCTACAACTTTATATCCCTTTATAAAAAGGATAGTTATATAAGAAACAATATATGAAAGAATAGTATACATGCCAACCCAAAAGAAAAATGCTGGATCGTGCACTGTAACATTTAACATAAGAAAAATAAGAAATGTTACCATTGGCATGACGTAAAATGTACCTACTTTATATGTCACAGCTATTGAAAAAATACAAATAAGCAATGGATATATACAGAAAATCAAAATTGACTCACTCAATGTTATGTCCCCTTTCTGAAGAAATAATAGATTTCTTATAAGCGTTTTGGGGAACAACAAAGTTTTATAGGTTTATTCGTTTTTAGTAAATAAAATGTTAGATCGTTATCTCAATCTGATTTCCCTCAGGATCACTTACTACACTTTCGTAGTAACCATCCCCTGTAGTACGCGGGCCGTTTAACACAGGGTATCCTGCTTCTCTTAATATATTAGTTAATTCGTTCACCTTTTCTTTACTACCTACAGAAAAAGCAATATGAGCATATCCTATCGTTGATGTTTGTACTTTTTCATCTATCCCTACCTGTCTCATAAGCTCTAGACGTGCTCCACCTTCAAAAGTTATAAAATACGATTCAAACTGCTTTTTCGGATTGTGATATAAGCTATTTGCTTCACCACCGAAGTACTGTTTATAAAAATCACGCATTCCTTCTAAATCATTCACCCAAATTGCTACATGTTCAATTTTCATAATCGACACCTTTTCTTTTATGTTATTCAACTGGCAATTGGATGCTTCATTGCCAGTACATTTAATTTTCTTTATTCGTTTTAGTAATCATGAGATCAAGTCCAAGACTTTTTAATCCATATAAATAATCTTCTTTCCAACTACTCACTGTTATTTTCGGAATATGTTCTGCCGGAATATACTGCGGACAAGTTTTTACAATTTGATTTATTACAAATTGGTTCACTTCATCATCGCAGAAAATAAAGGCATGAGGGTTAATAATAGCTATAAATGTAGATATTAAACGGGTAATAGCATCTATATTATATCCCTCTAGCTTATTTGAATCTTTAACTTCATCTCCACTTCTCAAAGCTTGTAGGAAATTTTTATTATCGTACTGCGGGACGAAAGATATCTCTCCTGAGAAAAATGTACTTCCGCGTACGACATCTCCATTTACCATAATCCCTGCACCTGGGCCATTTTGACCTGAATACAAATATACAAGAGAGGAATTGTCATTATTTCCCGTGTTTTTATGATAGCCGAGCACTGCGGCATTCATATCATTTTCTATTACTACTGGTATAGAAAACAGTTCCTCCAAGTGACTTTTCAAATTAAAATTTTGAAACTTTTCATATCCAGGAATGTAGAAAATACGCCCATTATCGACCGCACCAGGCACTCCAATTGATATGGAACTTATTTTCGGAAACGTAGCTATTAGACTTTCTATTTGTTCTGTTAATACGTCTAGGCCCGTATCAATTAATACACTTGAAGTACTGCCTTGTTCTTTTACTTCCCCTAAACAGTTAAAAATTGTATAGTTTGTCTCATTTCTCTCTAAAAATATCGCTAAGCCTAACATATATTCCGGATTATATTCATATCGTTTCGCTCTTCTTCCGCCACTTGAATCATCTAAACCAGCTAAAGTGACTTCACCGTCTTGTTTCATTTTTTCTATAAATTTACTTATCGTTGGAAAACTAATTTCTAATGTATTACTAAGTTCAACTTTCGTTGCACTACCTCGCTCTAGAAGAGCTGTACGAATGCCGCGAAAGATCGTTTCTTTAATCGATTTTTGAGTAACAAATTGTTCACTCAAATCGCTCACCACCTTAATCAACATACTTATTAAACACTTTTAATAAGTTGCGTTGACAATATATCATACATCATTTTCTAAAGCAATAGAGATGATATATTTCTACTAGCGGCACTCCGCATTTAACTCGATGTATTCTCTCTCGTAACAGACGATACAATTCCAGACAAGATAACAAATAATAAAACAGCTAGCAAAGCATTACGTATTCCAAATGCTTCTCCAAGTATCCCTAAAAATGGTGGGCCGACTAAAAACGCTGTAAAACCGATTATAGAAACTGTAGCAACATTAGAAGTCGCGTTTTCACTATCCTCTCCAGCGGCTGAAAGACCAATTGGGAAACCTAACGCGGCACCAATCCCCCACAGTACTACACCAAGTGCTAGAAAATATGAGTTACTCCCAAATATAACAATTGTCATTCCTATAATTGCCAACATAATAGTAGCACGTACGACAGCGACACGACCGAATCGATCAAGAAAATAACTACTGCACATTCGAGCTAATGTCATTGCCAATACAAAAATAGTGTACATAATAGAACCTGTCACTACACTTTGCTGATGTCCGTCTACCATCACGATAGGTAGCCAATCATTTGCACTTCCTTCTGCGAACGCCATTCCAAGCACGAAAAGACCAATTAAAAACACCTTTTTTTCCATGCGTAAGGACGTACGCTTCGCTCTCTTTTTGTTCCGCAATTTTTCCTGCTTTCCTGTTCCATACGGAAGAAAACGATACAACATACATACAAGTAATACAAACACGACCGAAATGGCAAGAAACTGATACAGAATTGGGATGTGAAGCGAGATGGCGGCAGAACCACTGAGCGCGCCCACTAAAGTTCCTATACTAAAAAATCCATGGAATTTCGGAAGAAGAATTGTTCCTAGTTTCTGCTCAATGGCAGAACCTTCTACATTCAATGCAACTTCTGCTAATCCATATCCTACTCCAAATACTAGTAAGCTACCAAAAGCCCCCATACTAGAAGCAAAATAAATATTAATACCTAAACAAAGCAATCCAATAATCATAAAAAACATACTGCCTATAATTACGTCCCTAGCTCCCCTGCAGTCAATGAAACGACTTGCACTTAGTAGACCAATTATTGAACCGACAGATAGTCCGAATAAAATCCATCCCATTTCTGCATTTGACACTGCTAAAATATCTCGCACCGCTGCCGTTCTAGAAATCCATGTAGCAAACGCGACACCTGGCAAAGCGAATAAGAGGAATAGAGCGTTTCTAGAGGCTAGTAATGTCTTTGTATGATTGCCGGTACAATATTTCTTCATATGAAACACCTTTCAAATTGTCTATACGATAATGACATCAATTTATTAATGCACGCCCTTTATTCATCTATCGTTTTAATAATTTTAGCCGGGTTACCTCCAACTACTACATTATTAGGTACATCTTTTGTCACAACTGCTCCAGAAGCAATTACAGCATTATCCCCAATTGAAATACCAGGATTAATAATAGCTCCCCCGCCAACCCAAACGTTGTTACCTATCTTTACTGGTTTTCCATATTCTTTACCAGAGTTTCGTTCCGCCGGATGTAACGGATGAGTAGCAGTATAAATGTGAACACCAGGTGCAAACATACAATCCTCTCCTTTTTTATTGAATGACCCTCACTTATTAAACTTCTTTAATAAGTAACTTTAATTATACTTATTAAACACGTTTAATAAGCAACCCTATATTAGCATATTTTTTAATATATGCAACTAATAAGTTTCGAAAGAAAATATAAAACCCCTTACTTTACGTAACAATATGACGAATAAATCATTAAATCTTATATAGAAAAAAACAAGGGAACGCTCAGCGTCCCCTCTCAAATCCAATCCGTTTTTTAATTTCCGCTAAATTTACCTTCGCAATAGCTCGTGCCCTCTCAGCACCTCTCTCTAACGCTTCATATAATAAATGCGGCTCATTCATATACATTTCGTATTTTTCCCGAGGACCTGCTAATTCACGGTCAACAACACGGAATAATTCTTTTTTCACATTGCCCCATCCAATGCCGGTTCCATACTTTTCACGCATCGACTGAATTTCATCTTCTGTCGCAAATTCTTTATAAATTGTAAATAATGTTTCTAGCTCTTTCGGTTCATTTGGAAGTGAAGAATCTGTTTTTATTTTAAATATTAATTTCCGCAGTTTTTCTTGCTCTGCAAATAACGGGATAACATTCCCATAACTTTTACTCATTTTTCTTCCATCAAGACCAGGTAAAATAGCACCCTCTTCTTGTATTACATACTCTGGAAGCGTAAATGTTATGCCAAATGTATGATTAAAATACGTCGCAATGTCACGAGCGATTTCAATATGCTGAATTTGATCCTTTCCGACAGGTACATGAGTAGCTTGAAATAATAATATGTCAGCCGCCATAAAAATAGGATATGTGTATAACCCCATATTCACACCTGCATCGATCTCTACTCCTGCTTCTTTATTCTGCTCTACCTTCGCTTTGTACGCGTGAGCGCGGTTCATAAGTCCTTTCGGAGTTAGGCAAGATAGTATCCACGTTAATTCCAAAATCTCCGGTATTTCTGTTTGGCGATAAAAAATAACGTCTTCACTAAGTCCAAGCGATAACCAAGTTGCTGCTACCTCTTTCGTATAACTATTGAACTTCGCCGGATCATGCACAGCATTTAACGCATGATAGTCAGCTATAAAAAATAATGCTTTTCCTTCATTATTTTTTGACATTTGTAATGCTGGTTTAATTGCACCAATATAATTTCCTAAATGCGGATAACCTGTTGGCTTAATTCCTGTTAACATTATTTTTTCACTCACACTAACTCCTCCTTCCTCAAAATAAAAATAAAAAGAGCCCCTCATCCTATAAAAAGGACGAGAGACTCCCGCGGTACCACTTTAATTAGCTATCATTAGCTCACTTCATACTTCGATAACGTGAAGTAACCGTCTTTACCTACTCATTTCAGTGAGAAGCTCCAGAGCCCATTCCATATCCATCCCATACTGATTCCCACCACATATCAGCTCTCTGAAAAGTTTTGAATATGTACTCTTCTCTTTCATTGCTTTTTAGTTATTTTTTACAGTTTATCACATTTTTCCTTCTCGTAAAACTGAATTTTCTGATTTTCTGTATTTGGAATTTTAACAATAACCATCACCAATTTATTCCACACCATATATAATCAATATATACAGAATTTCTTTACAATAGAAAAACGGGGTGAAGTTATGGGTTGGTGTACTAAAAAAATCGATAAGTTTAAGAGAAATATTCAGACTAACGATGATACTTTAGGGGTAATTATACATTTCACACATATCGCTATATATTTATACACCTGCGATGAGTATATAGCAATATTTGACGGTGCGCTCACTTTTGAGACTGAGAACGGAAAGCAAGTAGAAATCGGGGGTACTCTCATTTCTCTTGAAGTTGATGTGAATTTTCGCATGGACGATATAATATTTAATTACAAACTAAAGGAAAGTAATCTACCTATTGTTGAACTAAAAGCCTACGCATGAGACTAATTTGTTTACTATAAACTAAACAAGAGTAATTGATTTCTCCTCCCCAAAAGTCCTTATCGCTACCAAAACTGGAGATAAAAGAATCTTCTCGAAATGATAATACTATATCTTTCGTTTAAAAGAATTGATGATAACAAACTCTAACATGAACAGATTGCCCAGTTTATCAATTCATTGTATAAATTATTAAATTCTTATTCGAAGATTGAAAGTCCTTTTATCTATATCCTATACATACGAAGTTCACATAACCCCACTTATCAGTAATTAGTTTGCCTAATTTCAAATGAGAATAAGCTCCTTTATTTTCTTTAAGCATAGCATGTAAAAGAGTATGAAATATTTATAAAAAGTAGGTGGAAACATGACATTAGATTCTCACCGTATTATAGGTTTTCCTGGAATGGGTATGGGTGGCTTCCCTGGAACAGGTATGGGTGGTTTCCCTGGAACAGGTATGGGCGGTTTCCCTGGAACAGGTATGGGTGGTTTCCCTGGAATGGGTATGGGCGGTTTCCCTGGAACAGGTATGGGCGGTTTCCCTAGAATGGATATACCAGTTATCTATAACCTTGATTTTTAATAGGGATACCGCTACATTGCTATCAAACTTTGAAAATACATTTTAATATATATACAAAAAACCTAAACATACTTCTTATTAAATGCAGCAAATGAAATTACATTTTTCGATATAAAAAAACAATTGATGCCCATTATAAAGTAAAAAAACTTCTCTAGACGCTATTAGAAGCTGATTAATGGGCACGCCAATATGCAAATCAATTATTAATAAAAAAGAGCTAAAACAGTTTTATCTGTTTTAGCTCTTCTTTACGTATTCAACTTAACAAATCTATAACTATGCGTAACTAACACTTTTAATATCGCATATCCTGGAATTGCTAAAATAACCCCCATAATTCCAAATAAATTTCCTGCAGTTAAAATGATAAATATAATAGTAATCGGGTGAATATCTAACTTTTTCCCCATTACTTGTGGTGAAATAAATTTTCCCTCTGCTAATTGTACAACCATCATTACGATAATTACCTTTAAAATCATTGCTGGCGAATCAATAAAAGCGATAATTAACGCTGGCGTTATCGCAATAATAGGGCCTACATATGGAACAACGTTTACAATCATTGCCAAAATAGCAAGTAATACCGCGTATTTAATGCCGATTATAAGATAACCAATGAATAGCATAATCCCGATAAATAAACTAACGATAATTTGCCCTCTAATATACGAACTAATCGCATAATGCATATCATCTAGTATTCTCTTCGCAGCTGGTTGCCTTTGCTCAGATATAAACTTTAAAAAGTGATTCGGTAATTGCTCACCATCTTTTAAAAGATAGAACAATATAAACGGAACCATTACAAACGTTAAAACGACCTCTGTAACAGTACTTAAAAATCCAGTTACATTTCCTGTTACCGATGATAAAGATTTCGTAAAATCAACTGTGTAGTCTTTTACCATACTCGCTACATCAATATTTAAATTCTCCTGAATTTTGCCTAGTAAATTACTTTCCCCAAATCTACGTGCTGCTCGCTCAATTTCATGACCGAAATACGGTAAGTTATCTATTAATGCATCAATTTGATCTTTAATAATTGGGATTACAGTTACAACTAAAAATACAAATAACCCTAGTACTACTAAATATATGGAGGCTATTGATACGATTCTTGAAACACCTTTCTTTTCTAAAAGCGAAACGAATGGATGTAAAATATAAAATAGCACTCCCGCCAATAATACCGGGAAGAAAATTGTTTTTAAAAAGACGATAAACGGAGTAAACACAAAAGAAATTTTCGTTAGCAGTAATATGTTAATGAACAATAACGCAAATCCAAGTAACACCGCTAAATAATTTTGTTCCCTAAAAAACTTTTTCAACTTATCTCTTTTTCTTATATTTACTTTCTCCAACGAAATCACCTCTTTGAATAATGAAAAGCCCTTATTCAGGGCTTCTCATTATAATCTATATCTTTATTTCCTTGCAGCTTTCACTACAAATGATACAATAAGAATTAAAACGATTGCTCCTAATAATGCTGGCACGACATGAATCCCACCAAATGATGGCCCAAAAGATCCAAATAATCTACCACCTAACGAAGCACCTAATAAACCTGCGATAATATTTCCAAACATACCACCTGGAAAATTTTTACCCGTTATAGAACTAGCAATTGCCCCTATAATAGCACCAACTATTAATGTGATAATCCATCCCATCTTTAGTCCTCCATTTCTATTATAGTTTGTATGATCAAACATAAGAGTAACAAAACTCTTATATAAGATTATAAATTCATTTACACTAAATATATTCTACTATAGAAATATATCTTAGAATCATATATGTATGGAGATACATATATTATATGCAAAAAAGAAAAATATTGTCAAACTTAGCCAAAAAGGAATTATATTAATATACCATATTTAAAGGAGGTTCCTTATCTATGATTCACAAATTACATTCCAATTCTTTTGAAGTAGCATCATCCATATTACAAGTTCAAATCCCAGCCTATAAAGTTGAAGCAGTCTATTTAAACAATACTGCAATACCCCGTTTATATGATACTGTAAACGATATTCAAAGTTGCGTTGAAACATTCTACGGATATTTTTCTGCAAATAAACTTGTCGGCTTTATTTCTTTTATACAAGAAGAAAATTTAATTGATATTCACCGACTCGTTGTATCGCCCGATTTTTTTAAAAAAGGAATCGCAACGAAACTGCTACTTTATATTTTTAGCATGTTCCCTTCTTCAATGACGTACATTGTACAAACAGGTAAAGCGAATACCCCTGCTATTACATTATATAAAAAACACGGATTCATTACAGTATCAGATACAATACTTCCTGATGGTATGATTCTTACGCAATTAAAAAGACAGAAAACATAAAATAATTTGACTTGTTCATCTCTTTATGTTATTTTTTACTTTATAAAACCTTTTGCTGAGTCCAAATTTTGGAGCGGGGGAACCATTTTTGTAGCCATGCTACTTGGGGCGAATCTTTTTTAAGTAGGGAAACTCTCACTTCCCGAGTCCGACAGCTAACCTCGTAAGCGTAATGGGAGAGGAAGGTGCTTTTTGCCTATGTTACACAGTATGCCTCCTTAGTTATAAATATGGGAACGATATCAATTAGAAACCTATATTTATAGAAAAGGAGAAATGTATAATGTTACGTTTATCAGATCACGCAATAAAAATGATGGAGCAAAGACTTCGACTAGAACAACACCGCACATATCAAGCAAATAAAGTTATAGATAACTTACATCACAAATACTTCTTTCAGCATATTTTTCAACCGAAGAGATAAATAAACCATGCATACAATATTTAACACAAAAAGATTTGCAATTATGAACTGCAAATCTTTTTGTATTAGCATTAAAAATAATCTTGCATCAATTTATTCATCCAATCTGGAACACTAACATTTTCCCTTGCATCAAAAGCAGCAATATATGGTTTTATATCTAAAATAGCCGTTTGATCATTAGCGTCTAATCCTTGCACAGTCATAACATTATTTTCAATGGACAATATTTTGACAGTAGTAATTCCAATGGGGTTTGGACGATACTTTGTCCGTTGCGCAAAACATCCCTTTTCATCTAAATCACTTAGTCCCCTTGGCTTTCTAGCCCACGACTCGTTATTTTCTTCCTGGAAATCATTCATATAAAAAATAACAATTGCATGAGAGTAATCCTCAAGGCCAGTTAATCCTCCAATATACTCTGGATATATATTAATGTTAGAAATAACACTTCCCCAATTACTGTACACTTTTTCATCTATAGAGTTTTGCACTTCACCAATTTTCACCATATTAATATGACTCATTTTTTCCCCTTCTTTATGCAGCATTATTTACTTCCTTACCTTAATAATGAACGTCGTCGGCACCATCCTAGCTTTATATAAAGAATAATACTTCGTAGAAGGCTCAGCTATTTCTCCATCAAATATGCTAGATGGTTCAGGTTCTTCTATTCTCTCAATTGTAAATCCGGCTCTATTTAACTCATTTATGTATGTACTCATTTTTCTCTTATATAATGTCGCTTGTACATTTTCTCCTTTAAATGTTTCAAAGGTAATAGGGGTTTCCTCATGATAAGAAGACTTTAAAGCAACTTCTTCTGTACCATACTGTAAGTTTGAATATACTGGATGCTCCCAGCTAAAAATAAAACTTCCTCCTGGCTTTAAATATGAATGAATCAGTTCCAACGTTTTTCCTAAGTCTGAAGTCCAACCTAATGCATAGATGGAATATACAATATCAAAATACCCTTTCGGAATATCTCCTTCTTCTTCCATTGCTCCGCATATTAACTTTGGATTCCAACACTTTAACGTTTCATTCGCTGTTTTAATTTGTTCACTTGAAAGATCAAGTCCCCATACTTCCTCTGCCCCATGTTCTGCCATATATTGCAATGAATGCCCACTTCCACATCCAATATCAAGAACCTTCTTATTTCTGATTGAATCGAACAAATGAATCTCATCTTCAGACGCTGTATACGGACCATATTTAGGTAAACAATCCACTTGAAAGAAATATGGTGCAACTGTATCCCAACACTTTTTATTTAAAGCTAACATTTGTGTACCTTTCATATTCTACATTCCCCCATCCAATTTTCTTCCCCTAATATAAATTACACATTATAACCCGTTCTTCCTTTTCTCTTCGCCCGGTAATTTTTCACTTTCGCGATCGTACCGCACGCTCTACCTCCTTCCTCTCCAGCGTACATACCGCACCATCTTTTACTTCCATTACGAGAATGGTCGTAAAAGACCCAACGGCAATCTGGACATGCTTTTAACCTTCTCCACAAATCTTCTTGAATCGCCATTAAAACAATGCTTAATACTTTTGTATACATACTCTCTTCGTGCAATGGTTCATATGTAATACCTTTCATATCTTCCTTTACATGTACTTGAAATGGATATTTCTCTAACCACTTTTGCAACGATCCTTCCCCTTTAATTGTTAGTCGAATGTCTTCTCGAAAACTTTTCAATTCATCTATCGTATGAAAAAGAAACTCTTCATGAAATTGTTTTTTCATAAATTGCTTTATATCACCTTCTGTTTGCAACAAATCAATTGGCTCTCTCGTATCATTTGGTATTTTCCATGTATTTAAAAATTCCCGAATATATTCTAATTCATTTGGTGCATTTTGATTCAATTCCATCCACCTTCTTCTTAAAATTTACTTTTTTCTGACTTTATGTATAATTATAATATAAAATTGTTAACCAGTAATTAATTTTAATGGTTACATACCTAGGAGGAGTTCTATGAAAAATTTCTCAATACCGATACGTTTCATGCTTATTTCTTCATTTTTTATGTCTTTTGGATATTTTGCGGTATATGCATTTCTAGCTATTTATCTATTAAATTCCCTTCACTTTTCAGCTATGCAAGTAGGAACAGTTTTGACGGTTATTATAATCACATCACGCGTTATCCCTTTATTCTCAGGATTAATCGCTGACAAAATAGGCTATATCATTATGATGATAGCCGGATTATTTTTAAGAGGAATCGGATTTATAGCCTTAGGAATATGCTCTGATTTCTATACAATTTCTATTTCTTCCGCACTTATCGGTTTTGGAACTGCATTTTACGAACCTGCAGCTCGTGCTATATTCGGTTCACAACCAGCTCATATGAGGAAAAATTTATTTACATACTTAAACCTTAGTTTTAATTGCGGTGCGATAATCGGACCAATTGCAGGAGGTTTCTTACTCTCTCTAAATCCGATATACGCTTTCGCACTAACAGGATCTCTTATGCTAATATTCGCTCTTATCTTTTACTTACTTAAAAACCATTTCCAAGTTTCTACTGAAAACACGTCTATTACACTAGGAATACAAGCTATCTTACAAAATAAATCTTTCCTTTTGTTTTCATTTATTATGATTTTCTTCTACATTATGTTTACTCAACTTACTGTCGCACTTCCACTTCATATGAAAAACATTAGTCATAGTAACCAGCTCGCTGCATCAGTTATTACAATAAATGCAATAACAGGCGTCATATTCATGGTGTTATTCCGAAAACTCTTTCATAAGTACAACACACTTTCTATCATTAAATACGGTGTTTTATTAATGGGGATTTCCTTTTTACTCATCCCTTTATTCCAACATCCATATTGGTTATTTATTTGTGTAATTTTCTTTACAATTGGTGAAACGCTCGTATTACCTAACGCTGATATCGCTATTGCAAATTACAGTAACGAATCCTATACAGCTACTTATTTCGGATTTTATCAACTATCACTCGCATTTGGTTTTATCATTGGTAATTATACTGGTACATGGTTTACATCAAATATGAAGGGCCTGCATACACCATGGTTTGCCTTCGGTATATTCGGGATTATTGGTTTTGTTTCACTTCATATTTTAAAAAAGAAAGAAACAAACACTCTAAAAGTTACAATGCGGCATAATACTATAGAAAAATAGAAAGGGGAGAAGCTTCTCAGCTTCTCCCCTTTTCTTTACGATACATGATGATCTTTCTTCTTCATTAACGCTCTCTTCTTCATCGCTTTCGTTAAGTATCCACCTTTAAACGAACGGATTTCATAAGAAGACATAAATGCTTTCGGTGCAATTTCATTAATAATTTCTAACAGTTCTTTTTCTCTAGAACGCTTTGCAACGATATCTAACCGATAACGTATAGAATTAATACCTTCACCTTCAAATACTGTAACACCAAATCCAGAGTGACGTAATTCATCTACTAATTCATTACAACGGTCTAGTAAACTAACTTGATACGTAATATAACCAATTGCCAATTTATTCTCTATATAACCGCCTAATAATAGTCCCGCACTAAAGCCAATGACATAGGCAACAATGTTCATCCAATTTGATAAATCTTGAAACACAATACCTAAACTGACAATGTAAATTGCTCCCTCTAACAATCCAACAGCAGCAGCGGATCTTGTTTGATTCTTTACAAGCAAAATCGTACGGATCGTTAAAATGGGAACGTAAATAATTTGAAGCACAAAAATAAGTAGCGCTTGTAACATTGGTATCCACCTCTTTCACAAATTCTTTTGTCATGATAACACACTTAAGCTTTAGAAATCGATGGGTTTTTAAATTTTCTCGAAATTTTTTCTACACTATTGAAAAACCTAAAAAAGGAGCGTATTATATTTGGTCGCTAATTCGATTGTCATTATTAAATTGCTCATAGTATATTAACTATTGCGCAATTTATTCTCAAACACAAAAAAGGAACCCAGTTAGGTTCCTCTCATTATAACTCTATGTTTTTCGAAGCTTGTTCTCTTTGCTTCTCTTCTTCCTTTACTAACTGCATATTTGCATAGGCTAAATTCGCAATCATTAAAAAGTGACCACCTAATATTCCAGTACCAAATGCCCACATTTCCATTTCATGCTCAATTTCATACATAATGATAGCCCCTAATATTGCAGCTGCAAATCGGTTTAAAACCCCTAATCCAGGAGCCTTTTCTTTCAGTACGATACTTCTTCCTAGTTTCTCCACTCTACGAGCTAATAACCAAAGACAGTATGCACTTACAGCTAATCCAATACCGAACCCTGTCACTTGTTTTCCAAACGGAGTAATCGTCCACATAAGTAGTAAACCACTAAAGATCGCATACAATTGTAATCGATATACACGTAAGGCTACTTGAATCAAAATATCCGCTCCTAATTTCACATTTTATTATACGCTAGAAGAAAAGCAGCAACTTACACAGTTGCTGCTTTCTCTTGTTCTTGTTCTTGTTCTTGTTCTTGTTCCATTCTTTGAATTTCAACACGTTTAATTTGATAAGCATCTTTTTCTAACACTTTAAATTCATAACCTTCTGCTTCAACGTATTGTCCTTCTTCAATTTCATGATTTTGCATCATAATCCATCCACCGATTGTATCCACATCATCTTCTTCAATGTGTAATCCAAACAAATCTTTCACTTCTGAGATAAGCACTTTTCCATCAACAATTTTATGGTATTCGTTCACATGTTGAATTGGTGGTGCTTCATCTTCATCATATTCATCACGAATTTCGCCGACGATTTCCTCCAATATATCTTCAAGCGTTACAATTCCAGCTGTTCCTCCGTACTCATCATATAAAACAGCCATTGGAATTCGCTTCTTCTGCATTTGCAGTAATAAATCATGAATTGGAGTAGTTTCCATAACTTCAATAATCGGACGCATATACGTGCGAATCGATGATAAATCTTCTTTATCGTTGTTCATATATCGAATAAAGAAATCTTTTACATTGACCATACCGATAATATCATCTTTATCTTCTCCAAAAATCGGATAACGTGTGTATCGTTCATTTTGGATTACTTTCATGTGTTCTTCTACTGAATCTTCAAGATAGAAACCAACAATTTCCGTACGCGGTACCATGATTTCTTTCGCAATGCGATTATCAAATTCAAAGATATTATTTACATACTTGTATTCAGCTTGATTAATTTCTCCACTTTCGTAGCTCTCTGAAAGAATAAGACGTAACTCTTCTTCTGTATGAGCTACTTCATGTTCAGAAGCTGGCTTCAAACCGAATAAACCAGTTACAACACGAGCAGAACCATTCAATACCCAAATAAACGGATACATAGCTTTATAGAATATCATTAACGGACCTGCTAATAACAATGTCACTTTTTCAGCTTTTTGAATTGCCATCGTTTTTGGAGCTAATTCCCCGACTACAACGTGCAAATACGTCATCGTCATAAATGCAAGACCAAATGTTAATACTGATGAGATAGACGGATTTAAATTCCATTTCTCAAATAACGGGTGTAATAATTTTTCTATCGTCGGTTCACCTAACCAACCAAGTCCCATCGCTGTAACTGTAATACCTAATTGACAAGCAGATAAATATTCGTCTAAATTTGTTGTTACTTTTTTCGCTGCTAATGCGCCGCGTTTCCCTTCCGCAACAAGCTGATCAATGCGACTTGAACGTATTTTTACAATCGCAAACTCTGCTGCTACGAAAAATCCAGTAAATGCGATTAAAATCGCAACCATGACTAAATTAAATATTTCCAATGAATCCCCTTAGTTAAAAAAACTAAGGTGTCCACCTCCTGTATACTATAATGTTTTCTTATTTGTTCGTTAGAAAACATAGCCCGATACAAAAATTAAAGAGGTCGGATTTCACTTATTCTATAATAATAGAGCAAGTGTCTGTATTAAAGCTGTCGTTTGACCTGATAAAGATTTCGATATTTTTTCACGTTGTGAATCAGTCAATTCATCTAAAAGAGGCTTTAACTCCGTTAACTCTGCTTCTAATCTATGAATATGGTCTGTCACTTCATTCACATGTTTCGAAACGTGTTCATTGATACCGAGCAGCTTTTTCTTCTCCTCGATTTTCTCTTTAATCTCACAAAGCGGCATATGCATTTCTTTGCACTTCTCAATAAATTGTAATGTCTCAAATGCTGTTTCGTCGTAATAGCGATAATTAGATTGAGATCGCTCCGCTTTTAAGATACCTAGATTCGTATAATAATCAATCGTTCGTTTCGACACGTGAGCCATGAGAGCCAACTGTCCGATTCGATACACCTTCCCAACGATCTTCCCCCCTTGTTTATATTACTATAATCATACAATACATAAACTGTACAGTCAAACGTGACGGTTTGTTATTCACAATTTATACACAATTTCACGTCTCATCTTATACTATTCAAAAATATGTGTCCTATTATTGCTGCAAATTTTCTTTCGGTACCCATCCCGCTTCGCCATTTACCGTTTCAAACCAAATCCATCCATTCAGTTCTGCTAACCCAATTAGTATTTCTCCACTACTCAATTGTAATTCTTTTGCAGTATATCGCTTTATAATAACTCCACTTTCAT
The DNA here is from genome assembly GCF_016483685.1 of Bacillus cereus group sp. N8. Lineage (NCBI taxonomy): Bacteria > Bacillati > Bacillota > Bacilli > Caryophanales > Bacillaceae > Bacillus > Bacillus cereus group sp. N8. The sequence continues at coordinate 55,163 of NZ_JAEHBK010000003.1, forward strand.
CTGCACACTTGCTTATTATTTGCTCTGGTACACAACCTTTCCTATTATATTTCTCCTCCGAACAACACACCCAGTTATCCATTTTTTTGGTCCCTTATGCTTTTCACTAACAGAAACAAGATCTCCCTTCTCTATACGAATTGGATCCGGATAATCACTGGCATACAACTTAATAACAATATTTTACATAACACTCTGTAATAATCGGAAAATTAAGTTATAATGTCATTATAAAAAAAGAAAGGAGACTACGCTCATGTACTACAACACTTCATTCGAAAACGATCAACCTGTAGTCCGTCTATAATCTAAGACGGGCATTCATATAACAAGTGCACTATGCCTCGTCTTAGGGAATAAATCATAACCCTAAAAATAGACGGAGGTAATTCAAATGAAACAAACAATTTTAGGAGCTATATGTTTATCTCTAGCAGCAAGTATATGGGGCGGTATGTACGTTGTTAGTAAATACGTACTCGACTTTATCCCGCCACTTACACTCGTTTGGCTACGTTTTATTATCGCTTTTGTTGTTTTATATGTGATTTTGAAAATAACTGAAAAAAAGCAAAAGAAAAAAGTAACCATGCACAAAAAAGATTGGCTATTATTTGCTTGGATTGGATTCATCGGGTATTTCATTTCAATCACATGTCAATTTATCGGAACGAAATTATCCGATGCTCATACAGGTTCCTTAGTGACATCAGCTACACCTGCATTTATGGTTATATTTGCAACGCTCATTTTAAAAGAGAAACTAACTACTCGTAGACTTTTATCAACTATAATAGCGACAATCGGTGTCATTATCGTAATCGGATGGGATATTGAAATTGGATCCTATTTTATCGGTACAATTATTTTAGTTGGAGCCGCTATCACATGGGCTTTACTATCCATTTATGTGAAGATTGTTTCAGCACAATTTTCATCTTTAGTTATTACAACGTATGCAATATTCTTTTCACTCTTTTTCATTACACCTTTTATGATATGGGAATTCCAATCAAACCCAATTGAACATATGAACATGTATGTAGTATTAGGCGTACTTTATTTAGGAATCGTCTCAACGGCAGGTGCATTTTTCCTTTGGAATAAAGGACTAGAATTAATGGATGCTAGCATCGGTTCCTTATTTTTCTTCTTCCAACCGATCGTTGGTTCGCTACTCGGCTGGATTTTATTAAATGAGACGTTAAGCAGTAACTTTTTCATTGGTGGTATCCTTATTATATGTAGTGTTCTAATTACTACTTTTGAAAAGAGAACGTAGTATAAAAAACAGGCAGAGACTTAGTCTCTGCCTGTTCGCATAATTGGATCTTGGTCGTGAAAACCAATACAAATCGGTATATTACTTTGCACTTCACTACATACACTTATAAAACTACACAGCGTTTTAGCAATTAAATACAAAGTTATACCAACAGCTTTTGCACTTGTATCAAAGCCATTTTCAGCATACAGATCCGCTAATTCTACAGACCTTGGTCCCTCAATATCATACGTCCATTCAGAAGCCCAATCATCATCCTCTTCTTCAAGTGGAGCGTATTCCTCACAAATATAAAACTGACTATCCCATTCATTATCAAGATCATACTCAAAGTAAATTGCCTTTGCTTCTTCACTTTCAGCAACTTCTAATGTTTCTCTCAAACCTATCCTCATACTCTTTTCATATGAATCTAAAGGAATCGATTTAATTCGCTCGGCATGCGCACTTGATGCTAACATGCAACAAATATCATAATACTTCGCTTCTATTTGTTCTACTGCTAACGAAAAAACATCCTCTTGCATCTCTCCTAAATATCGAAATATATCCAAACTAACTCACTCCATACTCTTTACGCACTCCAATGCGATGGACGGGACAATAATTTCGGTAATTTCGTATGTTTGTCCCCTCTCGCCGCATTAACTTGAACTTGCGTCAGAAAAATACTATTTGTAAAATCGGCCCCGCGAATATCTGCATCTCGCAAGTCTGCTCCGATGAGATCTGCTCCTCTTAAATCCGCACCATTTAAGTTAGCCGCAATTAAATATGCTCCTCTTAAATTCGCCCCTTGTAAATTTTTCTTTTTCAGATTTGCTCCCATAAGGTCTGCGCCGCGGTGAATGATTCGTTTCTTACGCGCAGCATTCATTTCCTTCCATACTAATTCACTCGTTTCTAAAAGGAGAATGTTCACTTCCGCTCTGTGTAATGGAACATTTATTTTCATTAACTCATCTGAACTTAAATTTGATAGACGCTCAGTCTCTTCAATCGCTTTACTTAATTCTTTATGAATCGATTGTGTCGCCTTTAAAAGAATAGCCTCATTTAAATACCAAAGCATTTCATGAAGTTGATGCATAACCGGAAAAGCATCGTACATTTGTCTCGCATGCTTAGCATCTTTCCGCCAATCAACCCCGTTAAATGTAACTTGAGAAATCTTTTGCCCAGCACCGAAACATTCAAATACTGTACAGCCTTTATAGCCATTTCCTCTAAGATTTTTATGTATACTACATTTATAATCTGATTGTAAATTGGAACATGGTTTACCACCATCTTTATTCACTGCAAAATCTACCGATGCTGCGAACGGTAATGCAACGCAACATAGACCGAAGCATTTTTCGCAGTTTGCTTTTAAATGATCGTTATGATTAGTCAAAATCTATACCCCCTGTTGTCTTTTGACTATTTCATAATATTCCAACTGTAATAAATAATCAATTTTAAAATAAACCAACATCTTTCGTTTCAATTCATAACTTTATCATTCAATTTCCTTTCAATTGAAAAAGACAGTTTCTACCTAATGAATTATAATTAAATTATAAATTTTCAAATTAAAAGGAGAATTACTATGGCACTAGCAATGAAAACAAACTGTCAAATTTGCGATCAATCACTGGGGCAAGATTCTGAAGCATACATTTGCATGTATGAATGTACATTTTGTGCACCATGTACAGAAGAAAGACAAAACGTTTGTCCAAACTGCGGCGGCGAGTTAGTACGTAGACCGAAAAAGAAACAGTAAAAAGCAAAGCGATATCGCTTTGCTTTTTCTATACTCTATTTTTTTGGATAGATGAAATTATGTCGAACATGAGCTACACATTTAAAAACTTAACACAAACAGGCTCTGGCACAACAACATCAGATTGTAAGAGTGTTAACTTTCCTGTAGATTCATTTCTTGAAAATAGCACAAGATTATGTGACTTTTCATTTGTAGCAACAAGAAATTTTTCAGTCGGATCTAATACAAAGTCCCTCGGCCAATTTCCTTCTGTAGATGTATGTTCAACAAATGTAAGCTGACCTGAGTTTTGATCCACACTGAAAACAGCGATACTATTATGACCACGATTACCTGCATATACAAAATTGCCGTCAGAAGAAATATGAATAGCACTACCTTGACTATTTCCATCAACTTCTTCGGGAACGGTAGAAATATACTGTAATTCTGTAAAGGATCCTTCTTCCGAATGATACGCTAACACAATGACCTCTGAACTCAGCTCCGTCATCACATAGGCGTACTTTCCATTTGGATGAAAAGTAATATGTCTTGGACCACTTCCTGGTTTCACAGACAAGCTATTTACTTCTATTAATGTACTATCTTTTATTTCATACGTAATTAACTTATCAATTCCTAAATCAACACCGACCACATATTTTTCATCAGGAGTATATCCTGCGTAATGTGCATGTGGTTTTTCTTGTCTTTCTTTATTTGGACCTGAACCTTCATGCGCCATAATAGATGAGGCAGGATTTACAGTTCCATTTTCTTCAGTTACTTCAAAAGACTCAATCGTTCCTTTATGGTAATTCGCTGTAACTACTGTATGGTTTCCACTATCAACACTAATATGACAAGGAGAAGCACCTTCTACTACTTGTCTATTGTTCGCTTTTAGTTCTCCAGTATGACTATCAATAGAATAAGCAGCTACACCGCCAGATTCGCCTTCCTTAACAACGGAATAGAGATATTCATTATTTCGGTTAATCGTTACATATGTAGGGTTATCCAGCTTGGCCGCAAGTGTTACATTACTAATTTTCTTTGCTTCCATATCTAAAGTAAACTTGTATATTCCTTCGCTATTTTCTTTCGTGTAAGTTCCAACATATCCAATAAACTCTTTGTTATCCTTCATTTTCATAACCCTCTCTCCCTATATTTTTCATTCATCATACTTCTTAAAATATTTTATGTTGAATGAGTACCCTAAAAAAATTGGAGTACCTCTTTATACGTTACCATATTTTCCTGTTAAATAGGCTTTAAACCCACTTTTTTTGGTACGCTGCTATACTTTCATATTCTTCTTCCAATTGACGGGACAGACGAATATAGATTGGTGTTAAATCTTTATATTTTTCCACACTTTCCATGTTGGGTTCATGGTGGAAACTCGCACCTACCATTTCAGAAACTATATGCAACGTATCTACTTCACCTATACTATATAAACCGAGGATTGCAGCCCCTAAGCAAGAGCTTTCGAAACTTTCAGGAACATATACGTCTTGATGAAAAATATCCGCCATCATCTGTCTCCAAAGTTCCGACCTTGCAAAACCGCCTGTCGCTTGAATTTTTTTCGGTTCGCCAATTAGTTCTTTTAAAGCGAGAAGAACTGTATATAAATTATAAATTACCCCTTCTAAAACAGCACGGATAAGATGTTCTTTCTTATGATGCAATCCAAGTCCAAAGAAAGATCCTCGCGCATTTGCATTCCATAAAGGAGCTCTTTCCCCCGCTAAATAAGGATGAAATAATAAACCGTCAGATCCCGGATTAACTTTTGCTGCTATTTCAGTAAGCACTTCATATGGATCTTTTCCTAAACGCTTCGCAAGCTCAATCTCTGAAGTGCCTAATTGATTACGAGCCCACCTGAAAATCATACCACCGTTATTAACTGGTCCACCGATTACCCAATGGTCTTCAGTTAAGGCATAACAAAAAATTCTACCTTTTGGATCTGTTACAGGACCATTTGTTACAGCACGTATCGCACCGCTTGTACCAATTGTAACAGCCACAACGCCAGGATCTATTGCATTTACACCTAAATTGGATAGTACTCCGTCACTCGCTCCTACTATAAAAGGAGTAGAAACAAGTAAATTCATCTCATTTGCAAGTTCTTCATCTAATCCTATTAAACTGTGCGTCGTTGGAACAATTTTAGAAAGCTTTTCATTTGAAATTCCTGCAACACGAAGAGCTTCCTCATCCCAATTTAAAGATTTCAAATTGAACATTCCTGTTGCTGATGCTATAGAATAATCAATTACATACTCCTTATATAACTTATAAAAAACATACTCTTTAATAGAAATAAATTTATAACTTTTTGCGAACAATTCCGCCTGCTCATTCTGTAGCCAAACTAATTTCGAAAGTGGTGACATAGGATGAATTGGCGTTCCCGTACGAAGATAAATTTCATGACCATTCATATCATTCTTTATTTTCTCTGCCCAGCTTGCGCTTCTATTATCCGCCCAAGTAATACATTTCGTTAATGGATTCCCCTCTTCGTCTACAGCAATGACGCTATGCATTGCCGAGCTAAAAGAAACACAAAGAATATCGATTGGCTGTACTTTACTTGATTGCAAAGTTTCTTTAATCGTATGTATCACTGCTTGAAAAATCTCTTCTGGATCTTGTTCTGCTATTTCTGGCGCGGGAGAATATAAAGGGTATTCAATCCCATGGCTTGCGATAACAGATCCATCAATTGAAAATAAAACTGATTTTGTACTAGTTGTCCCAATATCTACACCAATTATATATTTCGAACCCACCATGTAACCCCTTTCAAAATATTCCTATAACAAAAGAACACTCTCCAAAATCTTTCTCGATTAAATATATACTTGAGAACACCATGTTTTATAAGAAAAAAAGACTCTCCCTTATGAGAATTATATGCTAACTAACTTTACTCTCATAAGGGGGTCCTTTTCATATCTATTGTGCTATTTTGAAAATGAATCGTTTCTTTATTATATTGCCGTTTTCACGTAATAAGATGCCAAACTCAAGATTAAGTTTACAGGATGAAATTACATAGAGCGTGGCCCTCTCTTGAAAAAGCAACTAGCGAAAACTTCACTTCATTATAATTTAGGAGCTTTCGCCCAATCCGCAGCAAACTTCTCAATACCTTGGTCTGTTAATGGGTGCATAGCAAGTTGTTCAATTACTTTATAAGGAATTGTTGCAATGTGAGCACCTGCCATCGCTACACGAGTTACATGATCTGGGTGTCTGACAGAAGCCGCAATAATTTGTGTATCTAATTGATGAACATCGAATAATTCAGCAATTTTCGCAACTAATAGTACACCATCTTCAGAAATATCATCTAAGCGTCCTAAAAATGGAGAAACGTACGTTGCACCTGCTCGAGCAGCTAAAAGAGCTTGGTTTACAGTGAAAATAAGGGTAACGTTCGTTTTCACACCTTTTTCAGTAAGATAGCGACAAGCTTCTAATCCTGCTAGCGTCATCGGAAGTTTTATCGTGACGTTTTTATCGCCACCGTTAATTTTAATTAATTCTTCTGCTTGAGCAATCATCTCTTCAGCTGTAACAGCATCTGGCGTTACTTCTGCCGAAACAGACTCAACTTTAGGTACTGCCTGACAAATTTCTGCGATACGGTCTTCAAACTTAACGCCCTCTTTTGCTACTAAAGAAGGATTCGTTGTAACACCAGCTAAAACTCCAAGTTTATATGCTTTTTTTATGTCCTCAAGATTTGCAGTATCAATAAAAAATTTCATGATCAATTCCCTCCAGTTTTTAAACGTTGATGAGTTACATGTTTAATATGCTTATCCCGTAAAAGGCCGATTGGTGTGGGATGAAGCCCCACTGATTAAAGTTTCACTTTATTTCTTTTCTACTGCATGTCCGCCAAATTCATTACGCAGAGCTGCTACAACTTTTCCTGTAAATGTATCATTGTCTAATGAGCGATAGCGCATTAATAGAGACATTGCGATAACAGGAGTTGCTGTTTGAAGGTCTAATGCTGTTTCTACTGTCCATTTCCCTTCGCCAGAAGAATGCATAACGCCCTTAATTTCATCAAGTTTTGCATCTTTAGAAAATGCATTTTCTGTTAATTCCATTAACCAAGAGCGAATGACTGAACCGTTGTTCCATACTCTTGATACTTTTTCATAATCGTAATCAAATTCACTTTTCTCTAGAATTTCAAATCCTTCACCAATAGCAGCCATCATACCGTATTCAATTCCGTTATGAACCATTTTTAAGAAGTGACCACTACCAGCTTTTCCAGCATATAAGTATCCATTTTCTACAGCAGTATCACGGAAGATAGGTTCAACGATGTCCCAAGCTTCTTGATCTCCTCCAATCATGTAACAAGCACCATTACGAGCGCCTTCCATTCCGCCAGAAGTTCCTGCATCCATAAAGTGAATGCCATCTTTCTTTAGTTGCTCATATCGGCGAATTGACTCTTTATAATGTGAATTACCCGCTTCAATTAAAATATCTCCTTTTGAAAGCAATGGTGTAACCTCATCAATAACAGAATCAACAACAGCGTGCGGTACCATAACCCAAAGAATTCTTGGTGATTGTAATGACTGAACAAGTTCATTTAAACTAGATACACCTGTAGCCCCATACTCTTTCATTTCTTCCACTGCACTCGTATTTAAATCGAATGCTGCTACTTCATGTTTATGATCCATTAAATTTTTCCCTAAATTTAATCCCATTTTACCTAAACCAATTAATCCTACTCGCATAATATAATTCCTCCGCAAATCATCTTTTATTAAAAATTCATATCACTACAATCTTGAATACCTTTTTGACATATCATTTTCAGCACTTATAAGTTGATATGTCCGGAAAGGTATTCACAGTCATAGCTTAAGAATTCAATACATTTTTTGTAATTTGAACAACATTTTCTGTCGTAAATCCAAATAGATTCATGACTTCAGCTCCAATTCCTGAAGCTCCAAATGTTTCAATTGATAGTACTTTTCCTTCTTGTCCTACATAACGCTCCCATCCAAGAGATACACCCATCTCAAGAGATACTCGTTTCGTTACAGAAGACGGAAGAACGGATTCTTTATATTCTTTCGATTGGCGATCGAATAACTCCCAGCTTGGCATTGCAACGATGCGGACTGAAACATGATCTTCTTCTAATTTTGCTTTCGCACTAGCAGCTAAAGAAACTTCAGAACCTGTCGCAATTAAAATCACATCCGGATTTTCATTTGTTTGCGTTAATACGTAAGCTCCTTTAGAAAGATTCTCTATGTTCGCTTTCGTTTCATTAAATATCGGTAAATTTTGACGGCTAAGTACTAAAACGACTGGACTATCCGTTTGCTGTAATGCATAAGCCCACGCACTCGCTGTTTCATTTGCATCTGACGGGCGGATAACTGTTAAACCTGGAATTGCCCGAAGAGCTGCTAATTGTTCAATTGGTTCATGCGTTGGACCATCTTCTCCTACAGCAATCGAATCATGTGTAAATACGTACGTAACAGGTAACTTTTGCAATGCAGCAAGTCGAATAGATGGACGAAGATAATCGTTAAATACAAAGAATGTACTTACGAACGGTTTTACTCCTCCATGAAGAGCCAGTCCATTCGCTGCCGCTCCCATTGCATGTTCACGTACACCGAAGTATATATTTCGGCCAGCATACGATTCTACCGCGTACACACCTTCACCTTTTATATCTGTCATCGTAGAATGAGAAAGATCCGCACTTCCACCGAAAATAGAAGGAATCGATTTCACATAATGATTAATAGCTTCCCCACTTGCAACACGAGTGGAAATCGTTTTTTCAGTATCAAAGGATAGAATGTCTTTCGCTTCGATTAAAACCTCACCTGTAATCGCTTTTTCTAATTCATCTGCTAGTGCAGGGTTTGATTCTCTATATACGTTGAACTGCTCATTCCATTCGTCCTCTTTTTCAATACCTTTTTGTTTCAAATCATTAAAATGAGCTGTTACTTCTTCAGGCACAAAGAAGTCTTCTTCATAATGCCAACCATACACTTGTTTTGTCGCTGTCGCTTCTTCTGCCCCCAGCGGGTTACCATGTGCTTTGTTCGTTCCAGCAACTTTTGGACTTCCATAACCTATAATCGTTCTAATTTCTATAAGAGTAGGTTGGTCCGTATTGTCTTTCGCTAATTGAATAGCCTTTGTAATAGCATCGACATCGTTTCCATCCTCAACTCTTACATATTGCCAATGTGCAGATTCTACCCTTTTCTGAATATCTTCAGAGAAAGCAATGTTTAATTCACCATCAAGTGAAATTTCATTTGAATCATACAGTACAATTAACTTGCCAAGTTTCATATGCCCTGCCATTGACATCGCTTCATAAGCGACACCCTCCATTAAATCACCGTCTCCAACTAAAGCGTACGTATTGTGATCTATAATAGAGTGACCATCCTTATTAAACTTCGCTGCTAAATGCGCTTCTGCCATTGCCATTCCGACAGCATTTGCAATCCCTTGTCCTAACGGTCCTGTAGTCGCTTCAACTCCAGAAGTGTGCCCAAACTCAGGATGTCCTGGTGTTTTACTATTTAACTTTCTGAAGCTTTTCAAGTCATCAATTGAAACGTCATATCCAGCTAAATGAAGTAAGCTATATAGTAGGCTCGATCCATGTCCCGCCGATAAAACGAATCGATCACGGTTAAACCATTTTGGATGATTAGGATTATGATTTAAATGATTCGCCCATAATGCATAAGCCATCGGTGCTGCTCCCATCGGAAGACCTGGATGACCTGAATTTGCCGCATTAATTGCATCAATTGATAACGTACGAAGTGTATTCACTGCTAATTGATTTATGTTTTGTGTCATAGTAATCGTCCCCCTAAATGCTTTCATTAAAGAAAGTACTTATTTTTCCGTTTCTTGATCTAACCACCATTTAAATCCACTTTCTTGCAATAGTTCATTAGACGCATCTGGACCATATGAACCCGACTCATATTCATGAAGTGGCAATAAGTTTTCCTCGAATGCTTCAAGAATTGGTTGTACCCATTCCCATGACAATTCAACTTCTCTCCAATGTGCAAAGAATGTAGCGTCTCCACTCACAGCATCATGAATGAGTCTTTCATACGCTTCAGGTACTCCCACATCCGCTTGCTCACAAGTAAAGTTAATACGGATTGGTTCAATTTCTCCATTTTTCAATGGATTTTTACTATTTAACTGTAATGAAACATTCTCACCTGGGCTAATTTCAATTATTAATAAGTTAGGTTCTGCATTTGGATTATTATCTTGATATTGCTGTTTTAACGTATTTTTAAATTCGATTACAATACGAGTAGACTTTTCTTTCATTCGTTTGCCTGTTCGTATATAAAATGGAACGCCAGTCCAAAATGGATTATCGATCCATAAGCGAGCAGCAATAAATGTGTCTATATTAGAAGAAGGATTTACTCCCGGCTCCTCTTTATATGCTACAACTTGCCCGCCTTTTATCTCTCCTGAAGAGTATTGTCCACGAATAATATGGTTCTGAACGTCTTCTTTTTTCACTTTACGAAGCGTCTCCATTACCTTTCGTTTTTCCTCTCGAATTTCACATGCGTTAATTTTTTCCGGCAGATTCATAGCAGTCATCATTAATATTTGTAACATATGATTTTGAACCATATCACGAATAGCTCCTGCACGATCATAATATCCTGCTCTTTCTTCAACCCCAACTGTTTCACTCGCTGTGATTTGTACATTCGCTATATGTTCTTTATTCCAAATCGATTGGAGAACAGGATTTGCAAATTCTAATGCTTCAAGGTTTTGAATCATCGGCTTACCTAAATAATGATCAATACGGTATATCTCGTCTTCTTCAAACGTGCGACTAAGTTTATCATTAAGCTCACGAGCAGATGTAAGGTCGTGCCCAAACGGTTTCTCAATCATTAGGCGTTTCCATCCATCCGTTTTATCAAGTCCGCTTTCCTTAATATTTAAAGCAATTGTCTCGAAAAATTCAGGTGCAACGGAAAGATAGAACATTCTATTACCTTTTATATGTAGTTCTTCTTCCCTTTCACGAACGACTTGTAATAATCTCTCATAGTCTTCCGGCTTACTCACATCTAATGGACAATAGCGGAAATTATCTAAAAAACCTTCGAGTTCCGGAGTACCTTCTTCCCTCTGACGAGAAAACGTCTCTATTGATTCTTTTATTCTTTCTTGAAAATCTTCATGAGATACTTGGCGTCTTCCAAGCCCGATAACGGATATTTGCTTTGGAAGCTTTTGATCTCTATATAAGTTATATAGCGCGGGGTAAATTTTTCGTTTCGCTAAGTCCCCTGTCGCTCCAAATAAAACAAAGGTCATTGATTCCAATTTTAGTCCCCCTCTTGTTGTATAATCCTGGTCAATATACTAAAAATGAATTGTACAAAAGCTCATACTCTTATACTTCCTGTTTTTATAAAAAACAAAGAGTTATCTAATTCCAATTCTTTTTATACCTTTCGCTCTCTCATTGTCCCCAATATTAATAGTGGCAATTCAAAGCATTTCTACTGCATTTTACTTATTTATTAGACCCAACAAAAAAATATTTATCTAATTACTTTTAGTAATTAAATAACCTTATATCTAGTATATTAACTACATAAATTATGACCGTCAATAAATATGTCTTGAATTAAAGATTTTTTATTTCGTAATACTTTTTTTGTGTATTCCTAGTTACCATTCATGTTCAAAGATAATGATCAATACAATAAATATCAGTTTCATCAAAATCTTTAATTAACTTTGTATTTAACTCGCGAACAGATTTTAAACTATGACCAAAAGGCTTCTCTATAATAAGACCTTTCAATCCTTTTGTGGCCCACAATCCACTTTCCTTAATATTTAAAGCAATTACATCAAATACTTCTGGTACAACAGATAGGTAAAACATGCGGTTTTTAGGAATGTTTAATTCTGTTTCACGCCTCTTTACAAGACTCAACAAATCTTGATAGTCCTCTATATTCGCTTTATCTAATTGACAATAACGAAATGTGCTAATAAATTCTTCTACTCCTGATTCGTCATCAGTAGATACTCTAGAAAATGTAGCAAGAGATTGTTCTACCTTTGTTTGAAATTCCACATCTGACATTACCCTTCTGCCAATACCGATAATAGAAATAGATTGCGGTATATTTTGATTACTAAATAGTTTGTATAAAGCAGGGTAAATTTTTCGTTTCGCTAAATCCCCCGTCGCTCCGAATAAAAGAAATGTCATTGAATCCATTACTTGTTCATTTCCATCTCTTGTAATACATTTTTATCTCCATATTGCATAAGTCCTATTGCTTTCATTCTTTCCACTCCTTTACAATGCAGGGAAATGAGGTAGTACTTCTTCTCCTAGCTCATCCAATACTTCGTCAGCCGGGCGTTTACCATCAAATAGAGCAAGGAATAAGTGATTCACACCAATACTTCGGTATATATCAAGCAATTCAATTAGTGCCTTACGTCCTGTACGGTAACCTAAACGGATTGGTGTAGGGCGTTCATTTGGATCTTCAGATAAGTCTAAATGCATCGGCTGTATAAATGGTTTGAATACATCTGGATGATAATCCTCTACTAGTTCTCTCCATTGTCCAATTGCTGCCGCCTGATGTACCGGACTACGTGGATAATACATCCATCCATCTCCATGTTCAGCGAACCATTCCATATTTTGCTGACTAAAACCTGTAATAAAGGTTGGAACATGCTTAGACGGTTTTGGAACTAAATTTGCACCATGCACTTCTCCTAGTGTCGACTGGATAGATGGGAAGTTTTTATACAAAATCTCTTCCAAGTAAGCAAACGCTTCTCTAAACTTTTCACCTCTTGTTTCATGACTAACACCTAACGCTTTAAAATCGGCACGTCGGTCACCGGATGAAACGCCGAGCATAATTCTTTCTGGAAATAGTTGATCCAATGTCGCAATTTCTTTCGCCACACGCAATGGATGACGAAGTGATAATACAGTTGCCGACGTTCCAAATGCGATTTTCTCTGTTTTGCTTGCTAAATACGTCAAATAAATCATCATATCGTAAATTTGACCTGTTGCAGGATCGCCAAAGTCAGGGTCTTGCAGCAAAACATCTCGAAGCCATACGCCTGTAAAACCATATTGTTCCGCTTTTTGTACCAGTTCTACTTGTTTTTCCATTGTTGGTGCATGAAACTGATAATTTTCAATCGGAATGTGAACTCCTAACGTAAGTTGATTTTTCGCAAACATACGATTATATCCAAAATGATTCGCAAACTTTTCCATGTGTTTCACTCACTTTCCTTCATTCATATAAATCTATAATTTTCTTTACTTTCGGTATTTTTTCCAAAATTCACAAACAATACTGTACACCTTGTTGCCGATGGTAATCGTATTACCCCAAACATAATCGTTATAACTTTGTGCTACGAGTGTTATTATAAATCGGTCATAACATGAATAACAGTACGTACTTTAAAGTGATGTAGGCACTTTTAAGTACCTATACTAAGTGAGTAATAATAAAGTGAAACTTTAATCAGTTGGGGTTTTGTTCATCCCCCACTGATTATTAGCCCTCACCAATCGGGCTTTTACAGGCGGCCTGACCCCCACATAACTTCTTTGCTTCCGCTGAATTTTGAGGTGGGGGTCTTACTGCCCGGCGAATAGCGGGATAAACGTAATTAATAAATCATGCTGTAAAAAATAACATCTATCCTTTCTTCAAAAAGCTTTACAGTTGCTTTTGCAAGTGCGTTACATCATTTCACACACTTTCCTCTTCTTTATATAAGATTCTCACTAGCCAAATTCAAAATATTATACTTATTTTTTGTGCTTTGCTATGCTATAACCACGAACAGGAGGTAATAAACAATGAAAGCACAAATTATCCATTCTTTTGGGGATTCATCTGTATTTCAATTAGAGGAAGTTTCAAAACCGAAACTTTTACCAGGTCATGTTCTAATCCATGTAAAGGCAACAAGTGTAAATCCAATCGATACTAAAATGCGTAGTGGTACCGTTTCAGCAGTCGCCCCTGAGTTTCCAGCTATATTACACGGAGATGTAGCTGGTATTGTTATTGAAGTAGGAGAAGGTGTTTCAAAATTCAAATCTGGGGATGAAGTATACGGTTGTGCCGGAGGTTTTAAAGAAACTGGTGGGGCACTTGCAGAATTTATGCTTGCTGATGCACGACTGATTGCTCACAAACCTAACAATTTAACAATGGAAGAAGCAGCTGTCTTGCCATTAGTTGCAATTACAGCTTGGGAATCTTTATTTGATCGTGCAAATATTAAACCTGGTCAAAATGTTCTCATTCATGGAGCTACTGGTGGCGTGGGACACGTTGCCATTCAACTAGCTAAATGGGCAGGTGCTAAAGTTTTTACAACAGCTTCTCAGCAGAACAAAATTGAAATAGCCCATCGTCTAGGAGCCGACATAGCTATTAATTATAAAGAAGAATCTGTTCAAGAATATGTTCAAAAACATACGAATGGCAACGGATTTGAAGTTATATTTGATACGGTAGGTGGCAAAAATCTTGATCATTCTTTTGAAGCTGCCGCAGTCAATGGAACTGTCGTAACAATTGCAGCTCGTTCAACCCATGACCTCTCTCCTTTACACGCAAAAGGACTTACTCTGCACGTTACTTTTATGGCGTTAAAAATATTACATACAGATAAACGTGACGCTTGCGGGGAAATTTTAACTAAACTAACGCAAATAGTAGAAGAAGGAAAACTTCGCCCACTGCTAAATTCTAAATCATTTACGTTTGATGAAGTTGCACAAGCACATGATCATTTGGAGTCGAATAAAGCAATAGGTAAAATAGTGTTGAATAACGTTTGGTAACTATAACTCGATAATATAAATAATGATTCATGCTGTTTAGCTTATTAAGCTTAATGCGTAGATTAATTGTACAAATGTTAAACAAGGCGATCAAAAATGATCGCCTTGTTCTTTTTAAAAATATAATAGTGTTTTTTCGGATTTCACCAATAGCATGTCCCTATCCCTAAATAGAGCGAATAACTCTACTATAACTAGACCGTATTATTACATTTGAATATTACTTATGAAATTTCACACGCTCTTCAAGCGGTTGGAATTCTTTTTCTCCTGGTGCAGCTGTTGGATTACCAAATGGCATTTGTGCAATTAGTTTCCAATTAGCAGGAACATTCCATTCTTGTTTTACCTCATCATCAATTAATGGATTATAATGTTGTAAAGATGCCCCTAATCCCTCTGCTTCTAAACCTGTCCACACGACTAATTGATGCATACCTGATGCTTGGTGTGACCAAATTGGAAAGTTTTCAGAATATGCAGCAAATTTTTCTTGAAGCGATTTAACGATAGCCTCATCTTCAAAGAATAGTACTGTTCCATAACCAGCTTTAAAGGAATCCATTTTTTGTTGCGTTCCTGAAAAATCTCCATCTCCAACTACTTTTCTTAATGTTTCAGTTGTAATATCCCATAATTTATTATGAGCTTCACCAAATAATACAACTAATCGCGCAGTTTGAGAATTGAAAGCTGATGGAGTATGTTTCACAGCAAACTCCACGATTTCTTTAATTTTTTCATCTGATACTTGTACCTCTTTATTAATTCCATAGTAAGTACGTCTTTCTTTCAGTGCAGTATAGAAATCTTTTGTCATGATTCATTTCCTCCTGAGTTCTAATATCCTTCAAAATGATACATTTCGAAGATAATATGCGTTTAAATGAGTTCATTTTTGAATCATTGAACTCCATAACACCAATTTGCCATTCATACTGAATCTAACTAAACCGCTTCATTTAAACCACTTCAGTTCACCTAAAAAACGTCTTATAACATCATTGATACAATCTAGTGATCATTCGATACTATTTTATCCATTCTCTATTAATATATCCTGCGTGTTTCATATTTACACAAATATAACTTTAACCAGCAAAAAAGCCAGGTGGCATGAATAACCCATTACCTGGCTTTTTACATTTTTAATTTAAATTCAACTAACCATTCTTAATGAATAGTAGTAAAAACTATACTCATTGCTTATTTAATAATTAACATCTCATAAGGATGTTGTTCCATAAATCTATTCTCCCAAGGAATCTCTAATGATGTCCAATTTGAACCACCGTCTACTGACTGATACACTCCTTTATTGCTAAACAGATAAAACGTTCCATCACTTGTTGCCTTTAATACTGGTATGATTGTGCCTTTAGGAGTTGGTAAACCTGCATTCATTTCTGCCCAAGGTTGATCTTTTTCTTTCTTATAAATAAATGATTCACAATTTCCATTATTGTAATCATGCGCTACGTGTGGATTTGAAGATGTTGCGATAATAATATTTTCTGGATCATTTGGGTTAACTGCCATTTGATATGCGTAATGATGCTTTAACCCACTACACATATAGTTCCAAGTCTTACCTCCATCATTACTCTCCGCATATTCTTGACCTGGTTCTTTCAAGAATGAATCACCTAACACCCCGTATAAACGATTTGGAGCATTGCGATGCGATTTAAGAATATGAATATCTTGAGGATAGTTCCCCTCTTTTTCCTCAGTCCACGTCATACCGCCATCTACACTTTTAATTAATCCCCCAACCTCAATCGTTGTATAAATAGTTTCTGGATTATTAGCATCAATTTCAATATGTTTTACGTGGTGCGTATATGTTCTTTGAGGAAAGAACCATGATGAATACGATGGCATTTGTCGATAATCCGTTAGCAATTCAAAACTGTCTCCTCCATTTTTGGATACAAACATGGCGCTCGGTTCAGTTCCTACATATACGATCCCGTTACCGTCATCACCCTTCTCTGGAGATACAGAAACTGCTGTAATAGCTCTCATATGAATAGCATTAGCTGGGAACACTTCACCAAAAGAAGGTAAAGTCCCAATCGCTTCCCATGAACTTCCTCCATCTTTGCTTCTCCATAACCCCCTATCAAAAGTACCACAATACATTCTTTCTGGGTCGTATGGATCTAAAGCTAACGCAACTGGATTAGCACCTACAAACTGCGATTGAACGCTCCATGTTGAGTCTTTTTTTTCTGCAATTACAAGCTCTCTATCAAACGCTAATATGAATTTTTCCATAATTAAAATCTCCTTGTTTCATAAATTTTCTACTATATTATTTAAATTTTGAACATTACAAGTTAAGAAAAGACATTTATATGCTATAGCATATAAATGATGAATTTTATAAGGAATATGTGATTAATAACTTACATTATATAATTTGTTAACTTCACATCAGTACGATGAACAAGATATCCTGTTAAATCATATAAGCCCATATGCCACCTCCAAACAACTTATAATATACATGCTATAGCATACATATTATAGAATGCATTATTTTATGTCAAACTTTATACTATTTTAAAATCAGTTTTCCACATAGCCTAAAACAATTCAAAAGTCATAAACAGAAACACTTTATTGAATAGAAACTATAAAAAAAGAGTGCAACTTTTTGCACTCTTTTTACTCATTTCTATTAGAAATCAAAGTTATCAGGATCTGGACCGACGCGGTGATTTTGATTTAACGCATCGATTTTTTCCATATCTTCTTTCGTTAATTCAAAGTTAAATACATCAGCGTTTGCAATAATACGGTGTTCTTTCGTTGATTTTGGAATTGTAATAACTCCATTTTGTAAGTCCCAACGTAGGATAACTTGCGCTGTTGTTTTACCGTGTTTATCAGCAATTGCTTGTAATGTTTCATTATCTAATAATTGACCTTGCATTAGCGGTGACCATGCTTCCATTTGAATACCTTGTTCTTTACAGAAAGCTTGTAATTCTTTTTGCGTTAAACGTGGATGGTATTCCACTTGGTTAATCATTGGCTTAATTTCAGCATCTTTTATTACATCTTGCAAGTGATGGATTTGGAAGTTACTTACACCAATTGCACGTACGCGCTTTTCTTTATAAAGTGTTTCTAACGCTCTCCACGTATCTTTATATTTTCCTTCTACAGGCCAGTGAACAAGATATAGATCTAAATAATCTAGTTTTAATTTTTTTAAGCTCTCTTCATATGCAGCAATTGTTTCTTCATATCCTTGATCTGCGTTCCATACTTTTGAAGTGATAAATAATTCTTCTCTGGAAATTCCAGTCGCTTCAATACCAGCACGGATGCCTTCACCTACAGCTGTTTCATTTCCGTAAATCGCCGCTGTATCGATGCTGCGGTATCCTGCTTTAATCGCTGATTTAATTGCTTCTACAAGTTCTGGTCCTTCTTCTACTTTAAATACACCTAAACCGAACCAAGGCATTTCTACACCATTATTTAATACTGTTTTACTTTGTAAGTTTTTCATTTTATTTTCTCTCCTTTTATTTTGCTTGATCTCTTTTTTCTAATGTCATACTCCATGCTGTTAAAATAACAGCACCTACTACCATAATGCCGCCTACCCAAGCCGTATGAATTAACCCTAACGAGTTCGTTACAATACCGCCTAAATAAGCACCAAGAGCAATCCCAGCATTAAACGCCGCAATATTAATTGCCGATGCAACATCGACAGCACTCGGTACAAATCGTTCAGCTAACATTACGACATATACTTGTAACCCTGGAACATTCATAAATGCGAATAGTCCCATGAAAATAATTGTGATTAACCCAGCTACCTTAAATGGTGCTGTAAATGTTAAAACAAATAATATAATCGCTTGAATAAAGAACATGTAAAATAGCGCTCGAATTGGATTATGATTCGATAATTTCCCGCCAATCACATTCCCTATCGCAATGGCGATTCCATACACTAATAAAATGATAGTAACCGTATTTGCTTTAAATCCTGTTACCTCTTGTAATAACGGAGATAAATACGTAAATGTTACGAATGTCCCCCCATATCCTAATGCAGTAATGATGAAAACTAGTAACAGTCTTCCATTCGTAATCAATTTAAATTGATCGCGGAATGATACAGACGTACCTTTTTTCATATTCGATGGAATGAGAATACTATTTGCGATTAAGGCAATAATTCCAATTACTACAATTGCTAAAAATGATGTTCTCCAGCCAAATTGTTGACCAATAAATGTTCCAATTGGTGCCCCTATAATAGTCGCAACTGTTACGCCCGTAAACATAATTGCAATCGCGCTAGCACGTTTATTTTCTGGTACAAGTGCCGCAGCAATCGTTGAACCAATTGACATAAACACACCATGCGAAAGCGCAGACACAATTCGCGCAATAAGTAATACAGTGAAACTTGTTGCGACAGCTGCAATTCCGTTACCAATAATGAAAATAACCATAATCCACATTAATAACGTTTTTCGTGACATATTAGCTGTTAACGACGTTAATACTGGAGCACCAAACGCTACGCCTAACGCATATAAAGAAACTGTTAAACCAGCTGTTGTAACCGACACATGTAAATCTTCCGAAATAGATGGTAATAAACCGACACTAACAAATTCAGTTGTCCCAATCCCGAACGCACTAATTGCTAGCGCTAATAGCGCAAATATACTTCTTCGATTCGTCTGAAATTCTGAAGACGATGCTGTATATGAATTCAATTGAGTTTCCCCTATTCCCTATAATTCCTATCATAATAGTGCGATAAAAAAGCCTTTTTATCTTTCAAAAAATATATTTAATCTCTACAAACGCTATTATGAATGGTTTCATTCTCTTTTTAAAGAACGCACTTTAAAGTACGATAGGCATTTTTTAGTACCGTACTTCTTACTTTTCTCTTGCATGTACTATTATGAAATACATTTAACATAATGAATAGTACGTACTTTAAAGTGCTGTAGGTACTAAAAAGTAACATAGTTAATTACTAGTACCATAAAGCTTGTTTCCCTCTCACATGTGCTATTATGAATGATATTTAACATAATAAAAAGTACGTACTTTAAAGTACTATAGGTACTAAAAAGTAACATTTACATAACCTAGCTTATTTTGCTCAAAAATTGAAATCTACATTCCACGAGGAAGGCTTTCATATAAAGAAATACACTTTTCCGATAGAGGCAACTTTAGAGGATATTGCTTAAAAATATAAAGGATTATATTCATTACCGCAGACAAATATCAAAAAAGGCAAAAACGAACAGAAATATGTTCATTTTTGCCTTTTTATTTAATCATTAAAATGTACGACTTTTGGAAAGGAAATCTGCATTAGCTCCCGTTACACCACTTTGTCCCCAGTTTCCTGGAATCATTTCACGAATAAGAATTAGCACTTTATCCATAGGTGCATGAGTATATTTAGATGTCACTTGTGTAAGTTCGTTTACCCACTTATCCTTTGTATCTTGATCAAATGTATTCCATATATCAATCTTAATAATAGCCATTCCATCAACGTTACGACCCGGTGTATCGTAAGACTCTTTTGTCTCCCAATTGGACACCCTACTTTTCTCAGCAAAGGTAGCATCACTTGCTACAGCCCCAGCTTTCCCCCAATTTTCTTTCTCAAGTTCAGTTATCAACACTTGAATTTTGTCAGGGACAATTTTTAATAGTTTTGTTGTAAGTTCAGTTACATTATAAATGAATTCCTTTTTTTCTTCTGTTGACATGGTCGGCCAAGTATTTAGCTCAATTAATGGCATAGTATTGCCCCCTAAAATTTATTATTTATTCATTAACTACAACTACTGGTTTAAATGATTTTTAACTGCTCTTATAACCAATTCATGATCTACTTCTGGTGGTAATCCTGAGACTGTTATCATCCCAATAACCCCTACGTTTTTTATTTGGATAGGAAAGCATCCACCAAACGCAGCGTATTCCGAAGTATCTAAAAGATATTTTTCATTATAAGAGATTCCAGTTATTTCACTTTGTATCTGCATATAATACGAACTATGATTATGCAAAGAAACGACTCGTTTTTTACGCTCAATCCATTTCGTATTTTCCTCAGTTGTCCCTGTCATCTTAAAATGAAATAATTGCACACCATTTTTCGTTATATCAACAGCAATCAATTTCCCCTCTCGCTTTGCTGTTTCAACGATAAATAAACCTATTTGCAAGGCATCTTCATTTGTAAAAGAGGAAAATTGAAGTGTTTCCTCCTCTTTTAAAATTTGTTTACTTATTTCATTCAAATTTGAAGTACTCATATCTTTAACCTCCATAATTGTTTTATGCCAACCGACATTTCCCTGAAATTATTAGGCCATATAGTACAACCTTTCAATCAATCTGATTCTGAATAAAATGCTGTAACACCGTTGGTAACTAGTACCGTAAAGCTTGTTTTCTTCTTACTGGTGCTATTATGAATGATATTCAAAGTTATAAAAAGTACTATTCTACTTATCCCTATCTTACAGAGACTATTATGAAATATATTTAACATCTTAAAAATGTATGTACTAAAGAATAATATTTTTCATATCAAACTTTTTTGCTTAATGGCTGTAATTCAAATTCATCAAATTTTTGTATCAAGACAAATGAAAAATAAAAAGAATCTAGCCGATACTAGATTCTTTTCCGATCAAAAAACACTCTTATATTTCTCGTGTGTTGTTACAAACGACTTAGAATAGAACTCCTACTAAAGGCTCATTTTAATTACAGTAAAAGATTGGTGAAACAAATACACTACACCACCTAAAAATAGGAGGCAACAAAAATGAGTGAAAAAACAGCAGGATTCTCACAAGTAAATCACGTGGGAATTACAGTAAGTAATTTAGAAAAATCTATCGTTTTTTATGAAGCATTAACAGGTAAGAAAATATCAAACATCGATGAAATTGGCGGAAAGAGAATGGCGGAAAGAGAATGGCGCAAACCCAAGGACTTGAAGATACTCGTATTAAATATGCCAACCTACACTTAGACAATTTGAATATCGACATTCTAGAATACGTTGTCCCTAAATCAGATAAAGCCTCTTACTCAAATGATCAAATTAGTGCGATGCATCTTTGTTTTGAAGTAGAAGATATCGATGCCGCTGTAGAACGTCTAAAAGCAATTGGAATAGAACCAGATGGAGAACCTATTGTCTTCCAAGAAGATGATGGCTTGAAATCTGGATTTGGTACAGGTGTTGCCTACTTCCGTGATCCAGATGGTACTAATTTAGAGCTAATTGCTCCAAAAGGTCCATTTAGACGTGACTAATTACAATAAGCTGCCCATTTGGACAGCTTATTTACATAATTTTCGTTATTGGCAGTGAAATGACTTTACACATCTAAGCTATTGATGATAGATAATATTTGATGAATGGAACTATTTAAAACCAAAGGATTGATTTTACAGAAACTTAAAAATACAAATAGATATCATATTTATTATAATTTTTAAACTCCCCCATTAACTAGCTCTTTTATCGAGTTTAATTTTGAAGAAAGCTCAATAAACCATTCTTCATCCCCTGTTAATAATGCTAGATCTATAAGATAAAGAATTTGCTCCTTATTGATTACCTTTGATTCAGGGAGTTTGTTAACGTGTTTACTAAAGAGTAAAATCGCTTCGTTTATTGTGTACTTGTCGTCACGTTTCACAATGCTAACTGTAACTACATCTTCCACTTTATCAAGGGATACAATGTAACCAACTATGAATTCACCCTCATTTGATATTCCACGAACCCAATCTCCTACTTTTAAAACTTGATTATTATTTGACATCATAATTTTTCACCTTCTTATAAATATTTTTTGTGACGATATAAAAGATATAAGAACGAAATCGAACTGTAATATTTTTCATTACATTTAAGTATTAAGAACTCACGGCTATATAATCTTTAAGCCGCTTAACGTTCTTGATTAATAAGATCAACAACTTCTTTCATTGTATAATTCTTTAAGTATTCACCTAGATGCTCTTCCGCGCCTAAGAAAATGGCAAAAAGAACTTTTCGCATGTTCGATCCTACAACACACTGATCATTCGATTCCGGACACTTCGGCTGCAATGCACCTTCAGAGGTTATTTGATAAATATGCCAGAGATTAACTTCACTTAAATCACGAGCGAAAATAAAACCTCCACCAGTTCCCTCTTTTGATTGTATGAACTTATGTTTTTTTAACAAACTTAGCACTTTTCGAATGCGTACTGGATGAACACCTGCACTTTCTGAAATAGCACTACTTGTTGACATCCGGTCTGGCTGTAAAGCTAAATAAGTTAAACTGTGAATGGCCAAGGTAAAGTCGCTGTTCATTGTTTTCCTCCTATGATCAAAAATGTTGTTTCTCGTATATTAACATACTGTAGCCATAAATATTACAGATAGGTTGGTCAAATGTTAAAATATATATAAATAATTCTTACCATAAAAAATAAATTCCTTTATATTCTATCCGAACTCGCCTATATTCCATAACTTCATTTAGCTTTTTAAGTTAAAAATACATTTAAAGGCTCCATTGTTTCTTCACTTGTTCTTCTGCCAACTGTTTAATTTTTGTCCATATCGTATTTTTGCTTACAATAACATTTGTTTGATAGTTTCTATCGTTATAATTAACTGTTACGCATACTTCTATCATTTTCTGTTTCCTCCTTTCAAATTTTTTTATATTTAATTGCTGAAAAGTCTTGGATTTAGTTATAATCTCTAACCTACAACTTCATTTTTTAAATAATCAAATTTAAAAATCCCACTGTTTTTTGACTTGTTCTTCTGCCAATTGTTTAATTTTTGTCCACACCGTATCTTTACTTACAATAACATTTGTTTGATAGTTTCTATCTTTATAATTAACTGTTACGCATACTTCTATCACCTTCTGTTTCCTCCTTTCAAAAAATTTCTCTTTCATACTATTACTTATTAATTAGCCAACTTTTGCAGTTCAATATTTAAGAATGTTCGAACGCTACGTGGTAAAAATTTACGAATTTCTTCGTCATTAAAACCAATCTGTAATCTTTTCTCGTCCAGCATAATTGGGCGACGCAACATTAGCGGATGCTCAATTATTAATTTATAAAATTCATTCAGCGAAAGCTCATCTATATTTATATTTAAGTCTTGAAAAGTTTTGGATCTAGTTGAAATAATTTCAGTAGCACCCTCTTCAGTTAAACGAAGAATGGATTTAAGTTCATCCACTGTCATAGAATTGGAAACGATATTTTTTTCAGTATAATCAATTTGATTCTCTTCAAGCCATGCTTTCGCTTTTCGACATGAACCACAGCTTGCTGTTGTATATAAAACCACCATATTTCACTCACTCCTTTAATTTTCTTTATGAAACGTACATTTTAAATATCTGTTATTGAAATGTATTAAAAAAGATTACAGTTCAGAAACAAATACACGTAATCTTATTTATTCGGCAATGTTTCGTTTCTTTTCATGCTTCTTTTATAAAATTATTGAAACTACATTTTACAGACGATGACCACTCACTTTTAAAAATCTTACTGTAATTTTATACATTACAGTAAGATTAATCAACTGTTAAGTCTTGGAGTAATTAATCATTTTTTGTGTGAATTTCCCCATAGCGTTATGGCGAACCAATTTCCAATGCACTTCAAAATACATTTTATTCATTTCTTACTTACATGTGCTATTATGAAATATATTTAGCAAAATAAAAAGTACGCACTTTAAAGTATTATAGGTACTAAAAAGTAACGTATGCATTTTCAAGTGCCGTTCTGCTTATTTCTCTCTTACATCGGTTATTATGAACGATATTTAGCACAATAAATAGTACGCACTTTAAAGTATTATAAGCACTAAAAAGAAATAATTTTAGTATGTGAATCCAAAACTGTAATCTAAATTTATCAAAGGAGTTTTTTATGAAGACATATAATATTCCTGTCGAAGCAACTTTAGAAGTTATTGGTGGAAAGTGGAAAGTCGTTATCCTTTGCCATTTAAAGAAAGGAACAAAAAGAACGAGCGAATTAAAACGTTTAATGCCTGGTATTACTCAAAAAATGTTAACACAACAATTACGTGAATTAGAAGAAGATGATGTAATTCAAAGAAAAGTATATGACCAAGTGCCACCGAAAGTAGAGTATTCTTTAACCGATTACGGTTCGTCTTTAGGAGCGATACTCGATTCCCTCTGCAGTTGGGGAGAAGTTCACCTTGAAAAAAATGGGAACACGTCCATGCTTATTACAGCTGATGAATAATAATCGTTCCTACTATATTGAAGATATAAAAATAGGTTGAAGCAATACTTGCCCCAACCTATTTTTTATGCCTCTTTATAACTTTTTGCGGTAATGACTGTTTCGAATTCAAAGGTTTCCGGCAAATGATCGGCGTAAGAGTACTCAAAAGTGCGTCCATCCGTTAAGTAGGCCACTTGTTCAACTCTCATTAGAAAATCTTGATTTGTTAAGTTCATAAATTGCTTTTCTTTATCATCTGGGCGAATTCCTTTGACCCTGACAACGGATGTCCCTACTTCAAGGCCTAGTTTATTTTGAATGTGCGAGTATATCGACTCCTCTAAAACTGAAGCTTCAACACCTGGGATGACCAAAATGGGCATCCATGTATGCTCCATAATCGTCGGAATGCTGTGAATGATGCGGAGGCGAATGATTTTATAGACAAAATCACCAACGGAAACCCCCAATTTTTCAGCAACTATTTCATCGGCACCTACAATCATAAACTCGATAACTTTACTTTCTACCTCACTACCGTAAACTGCTTTCGTACCTGTTAAAGTTTGAATCATTCGGGCCTTTTCCTGCTGACGCCAATCTTGAACCACCGTTCCACTTCCGCGCCGGCGAATGATGTAGCCGTCTCTAACTAGCAAGTCCAGCGCCTTTTTAATAGTAAGAACTGAAACGCCAAATTCTTCAGCAAGGACAGGGCTACTCGGGATTTTTTCGTTAATTTTATATTCAGCGTCTAAAATTTGCTGTTTAATTTTTTGATAAATGCCGAGGTATTTTACTTGCGTTGATCCACTTGCCACTTCCCTACCTCCTTTTATGCTTAACTACCTTCTATTCGTTCCAATTTAAAGCTTCAAGTTTGTAAACTGAAGGTGATAATGCAGCAAATCCGTTTTCCAAAATTTCAATATTCGTTACTGCTTCTTCGTCTTTCACAAGTTTTGGTGCACCATTTACGATTGTTTCATACGCTGCATCATAGAAACGACCGTAATCACCAAGCGGCGTTTTAATTTGTTTTTCAATCCAGTCACCGTTTGCGTTGCGATATTTAGCAACTCCATAGTACATCGGGGAATCTTCACCAAAGCCCGCACTCTCAGGCATAACACCCGCTTTCAGATCATTTTCCTGCTGATCTTCGCCGTATTTAATAAATGATCCGTTTGTTCCATGAACAATAAAGCGTGGATAATCTTTCGCTACAACATGGTTGGTTTTCAGTTTAATTTTCAGCTGATTTCCGTAATGTAGATCAACATCGAAATAGTTATCAACCGCACCTTCCACTTCATTATTACGAATATCGTATGTCACCGTATTCGGACGGCCAAATAGTGAAATCATGCGGTCCATCGTATGAATACCTAAACTGTAGAATGAACCTTCTTCTTTTGGACCTTCGTGAGTGATTGAGCCTGGACGGAAGTAATCAATGTGCGATTCAACCTCAACAATATCACCAAGGAATCTTTGTTCAACAACTTGCTTCACAGCTAAGAAATCACCATCAAAACGGCGGTTTTGGTAAGGCATAACTACTACACCTTTTTCCCGGCCTATAGCTAATAATTCTTTAGCATGTTCAACTGTATCGCAAAATGGTTTTTCAACGATAACTGATTTTCCAGCAAGTATAACTTTTTTCGCCAATTCGTAGTGCGTGTGCGCTGGCGTGCAGATCGTCACTACTTGAATTTCTTTGTCATTCAACAATTCGTCCAAATCAGTGGTGAAGTAAACACCTTTTTTCTGATATGGAGCTGCTAATTCTTCATTAATATTGCGGGCAAAAATCGTTTTTACTTTTATATTTTCACGTATTTTTACATAAGGTAGGTGATAACGGTTAGCTGATTTTCCAAATCCAATAAAGCCCATTGTCAATGTCATGTTCTTCAACTTCCTTGCTCATAAATTTCTGTTTCTACATTTATTATATATTTTTATTACTAAAAGTATATAGTTTTGATTTTTAAATTATATATTAAATAAAAAATTCATCATTGCTAAAACAGCTATTAATCTGGTGTAGATTCTTACTTTTCACCATTGTAACTTTCTAAAGTTGTATACTGAAAAACACCACCTCGTCATTAGGTGGGGTTTTCAATATTACATATAGAGATTTCACTTAACTGTAGTATTTTTTCTATCTATGCATCGTTCTCCCCATGCAGTTAATTGATTTAACACATTTTGTAAAGACCACCCATAATCAGTTAGGGAGTATTCTACTCGGGGCGGAATTTGTTTGTAAATTTCACGTGTAATTACACCGTCTTCTTCCAGCTCACGTAGTTGCTGCGTCAACATTCTAACAGAAATTTCAGGAATCAAACGTTGCAACTCGCTCGTTCGCTTCGTTCCTTTCGTTAAGTGGCATAAAATGACGACCTTCCACTTTCCCCCGATGATTTCTAAAGTTGCTTCTATAGGTATATTATATTGTTTCACGCGTTCTCCTCTCCTTTTTTATAAATTCCCTCTTTATTGTTGCGTAAAACTACATAATTTTCTATACGGCACATTTTAGTTCCTACAGCACAAAAAAGTACCTATATTACAAAAAAGTAATTATATCGCTAAAAAATCTCCCTCTATATACATGACAAAACAAAAAAAACGAACGTATTTCCGTTCGTTTTTTTCTTTTTTATTCTGCTGCTGTTATGAGCATAGACGTGTTCCCATTCTTTTCAAGATGATTTTCTCCCCAATTACAAAGAGAATCGAGTATAGAATCTAAAGAATGGCCGTAATCCGTTAAAGAATACTCTACTTTTGGCGGTACTTGATTATACACTTTTCTTTCAATTACACCATCTTCTTCTAATTCGCGTAATTGTTGTGTTAACATCTTTTGTGTAATACCAGACATTAATTGTTTTAATTCGCACGTTCTCTTTTTGTCTTTCTTTAAATGACAAAGGATAACTACTTTCCACTTTCCACCGATAACCTCTAAAGTCGCCTCTACAGGAATATTGTATGTTTTCATATAAAAATCTCCTTTAATAATGTTATAAGGCAATTAAGCTAAAGATTTAAATATTACTTTTAAGTATCTATAGCACCTTAAAGTACGTACTTTTTACCCTGTTAAACATGTTTCATAATAGCATACGTAAACAGCAGATGGGTAGTACGGCACCAAAAAGTACCTGTATTACTTTTTAGTATCTATATCACTTTAAAGTACGTACTTTTCATTATGTAAAATACATTTCATAATAGCATTTGTAAGAGTTGAGTGAGTCATGTAGTATTAGAAATTACATTTTAGTACCTGTACTTTAAAGTGAGTATTTTTATCATGCATTTTGTCAGACGATGAAATGACATGTATTGATTTTCACATCTATTCACAATGATTAATTAATTTTCAAATACATTTTAGGAGGATATCTTTAATGAGTAATTTACTAAAAGAAAAAATCGGTTTTGGTACAGCACCACTAGGTAATATGTACCGTAATATCCCAGAAGAAGAAGCAATCGCTACAGTAGATGCTGCTTGGGAGAATGGCGTTCGTTACTTTGATACAGCTCCACTTTATGGTTCTGGTTTAGCGGAGATTCGTCTTGGTGAAGCACTTTCAAACAGAAATCGTGATGATTACTTTTTAAGCACAAAAGTCGGTCGAACTATTTCAGATGAACTAGAAGATCCATCTGCACGTGATTTAGGTGAAAAAGGCGGACTTTTCGAATTTGGTCGTAAAAATAAAATGATCAATGATTATAGCGCAGATGCAACTCTTCGTTCTATCGAGCAAAGTTTGAAACGTTTAAAAACAGATCGTCTAGACTTTGTTTTCATTCATGATTTAGCACAAGACTTTTATGGCGACGAGTGGATTTCACAATTTGAAACGGCTCGTACAGGAGCATTCCGTGCGCTAACACGTTTACGCGAAGAAGGAGTCATTAAAGGTTGGGGACTTGGAGTAAACAAAGTAGAATCAATTGAACTTATGCTAGATTTAGAAGAAGCGCAGCCAAATATATCCTTGTTAGCTGGCCGTTATTCATTATTAGACCACGAGCGTGCCTTACAACGAGTAATGCCTGCAGCTGTAAAGCATAATATGGATATTGTTGTTGGTGGCCCATATAGCTCAGGTATTCTTGCTGGAGGTGCTCACTTCGAATATCAAAAAGCATCACCAGAAATCATTGCAAAAGTTGAGAAAATCAAAGCTCTTGCAGATCGTCACGAAATTAGCATTAAAGCTGCTGCATTACAATTTTCTCTAGCTAACCCAGCAGTTGCTGCCGTTGTTCCTGGTGCAAGTAAACCGGAACGAATTGTAGAAGACCAAAATGCCTTAAACACAGTAATTCCAGCAGCATTCTGGGAAGAAATGCGCGAACAAAAACTAGTAGCACCTAATGCACCACTACCAATCAACGTAAAATAAAGTGAAACTTTAATCAGTGGGCCATCCCCCACTGATTATTTCCCTGCAAATAGCGGGATAAAAAGGAGTCTAATAAATATGGCACATACTACTACATCTATGACAGTTTTTGCTTCACCTGAACAAGTATGGCAATTAATCGGAGGTTTTAACTCCCTTCCAGACTGGTTACCTTATATACCTAGCAGCAAAGTAACTGAAGGTGGACGCGTACGTCATCTAGCTAATCCAGATGGTGATACGATTATAGAGCGCTTAGAAGTATTCAATGATAAGGAACGCTACTACACGTATTCAATTATGAATGCACCATTCCCAGTCAATAATTATCTATCCACAATCCAGGTTAAAGAAGGGACTGAAAATAACACATCATTAGTAGAGTGGTCTGGTACTTTCACTCCTGTAGGGGTTAGTGATGAAGAGGCAATTAATCTGTTTCATGGCATCTACAGCGATGGACTAAAAGCATTGCAACAAGCATTTCTAGATTGATCCACCTAAAAAAAAACGATGAAAAGCAAAGCGATATCGCTTTGCTTTTTTATAAAATCCCTTTTAACTTTTCACCAATTAACTTCGCTACATACTCATAGCCTTCTAGTCCAAAATGCAAGCCATCTTTTTCTTCATCTTCTACGAATATTTTATAATTTTCTTCCTGAATCATCTCAGCATACAAATTTAGAAAATGGCTCCCGGTTTGCTTCGCTACTTCCTCTACAACTTCTGCATACTGGCCGAGTATTTCATTTGTTCTATTACGTTGTCTTTCTTCATCAACTGGCGCCGGACTAATAAGTAATACTTTTTCTGGTGAAATCGCGCTTACAATTCTCTCTAAGTTTTCTTTATATGCTTGTAATGGGACTTGAGCAAAAGAAACTGCATCATTCGTACCAAGAAAAACTGTTACAAAGTCTGGTTCATGTGATAATACATCTTCTTCAATTCTATGTAACGCGTCGAACGTATTATCACCTGGAACACCTGCATTCACTACTTCCCAATTCGGAAACATCTCTTGCAAACGTGGTGTTAACCTCGGCGTTCCATTGAAAAACGTTTCATCAGCTGTAATACTATCTCCAAAGCATACTAACGTTTTCATAAAGCTAACTCTCCTTTTATGTATGAAACAACTTTCCTTCTATCGCTTTCATATATCTTTCAGCAGAACGTTCAACTGCCTCATTTGCATTTTCTTTTACTACTCGGTGAAAAGCATTATATAAACGATTAAACTGTAACGGCTTCACTCGATTCACCATTTCTTCCACTTTTCTCGCTGGTAATGGAATTAAGTTTGGATAGCTATACATAAAGCTTACCCATCGCTCATCTGCTACAACTTGAATAATATCACCTGTTAACAAAATTCCTTTTCCATCATTACCTTCTTCCCAATGTAAGACAGAACCACCTTTAAAATGACCTCCTAAACGATGAATGGTCAAGCCATCAGCTAATTGTAAAGACTCACCAGACCAATAAATAATACGACTACTCGGACGCATCACCCACTCTTTATCATCTTCGTGTATATAAATTGGTACATCAAATGTCTCTGCCCATTCTACTTGTGTTGAATAATAATGAGGATGAGACAATGCAATTGCATCTAATCCGCCAAGCTCTTTTATTTTCGTAATTGTCATTTCATCTAAATAAGTAATGCAGTCCCATAGTAAACGATATGATTCTGTTTTCACTACAAATGCCGTTTGACCGATCGCAAACCCTGGTTTTGTCGTAATACTATAAAGCCCATTTTCTTCTTCGATTATTTCATTTTTATATGTATCACTCGTTTGCAAGTTTTCTAAAGTCGTCCAAGACTGCCCTTTCGGATTAACATATTGCCTTTCTTCATCACAAATATGACAACTCACTGGTTCTTCTACACTCGCTGCATACTGCACGCCACACGTTGTACAAACGTAATTTTTCATAATCATTTCCCCTATCCCTATATTTTTATTAAGCTGATTTTTGTTGATAATGATCTGCGTTTTTATTTTCAATTAATAAACTTATAAAAGTAAGTAAATAGACAGCTGTAACCGATAATGGAATTACAGTAAATCCTTTTTCTGCAAAAAGAATCCCGCAAACTGACGTTACGAATACAGTCCCTACTGACAATAAACCATAACTTTTACTTTCATAAATCCATACGTACGGAATAAAATGCACACCTATTAACATTGCTACTACAAAAGGTAACCATTCTGGAAATTGAAAATAGGCAAGTAATACAAGCGGAATATTTAATACATTTATCCCACCAATTAATCCTGCTAAAATCCCTAACGGATTTCCTTTCGCAAACATATCAATTTTCAATATAGCAGCTATCATTAAGCCGAAAGGAAACACACATCCCATACCGATTAAATATACCCACACCACTTGTTTTTCCGAAAGAACAAAGCCCGTTATACTCATAACTATCCAAAATAAAACGCCGGCTAATATAATTGGTAAGCCTCTCTTCGTTTTTATTGCTAAATCCTTTTTCGCTTCTGCAACATTCATCTCACTATCTCCCCCAAAATATTTGTACTATACAGTCGGCTCAATTTCGGCCATCCAATAACGCCAAGCTGCTAAATAATCTTCTAAATCTTTCGGGTGGTGCCTTAAACATGTATCTATACGCAAATATAGTCCTATGACTATTTCTTCATATAAATCACGGTCTTTTTTATGAAATACACACTGTTCTATCGCATAATTAATCGTTTCTTTTGTTAAATCTTCCGGGGTTGAACAGAACGCATAGATTAAATCGTATATAGGATCTCCTAACACTGGTAAGGGATCAATTACACCATGCAGCTTATTTCCTTGAAATATAAAATTATGGAATCCAAGATCACCATGCAATAAAAATGGCTGATTTATTCCAGTCCCCCTACTTGGATTATTTGCTAACTTAAGAACTGTTCTATACTCTTCCTCACTTATATATGGTTTTAGGTTTTCATAAGCTTCTATCACATTTGTTGTTAAAAATTCATTCCAAGATTGAACCGGACTTTCTTTCCATCCCCACCCATCTATATCTGAAACTATTTCATACTTATTAATAGCTTCTTTTACAAGTATACTAAGCGTAATTCGTTTATATCCACGTTCGCACGAAGTACTCCCTTCGAGGAATGAATACACAATATATCTATTTACAGGTTCCTTATACAAAAGCTTTGAAAATAAAGTATTCCCTTCATAAAAAGAAAGAAAATCAGCTTCTTCACGTATCACTTCTGATTCATTCAGCTTTACAACGTATTTCGCGGCCAACAAATATACTGTACTTGTAGTTCCTCCGTTCAACACTTTCATACTTTTCGGATAATGTGAAATAACCTTCTCATTAACTAGTTGTTCAGCGATTACTGAAATGTCCATTCCCTCACCCTTATACCCTGAATATTCCCTTAATTCAAAAGACAACTTTACTATCATTTGACAAACACAAGGGAAATCCTCCCAACACCTTAATATAACAAAAATAATTTTATTTTACTGCAACGGCTTCCTTCAATATTTCATCATATAATTCATTCCATTTATAATGATAGGCTGCACTCTCTTCTACTCTAACAAACATCCTTTTATCGGATTCATACTCACCGTCAAACTTATGCACTTCATTAATTTCCATCCGGTAGAACGGCTGATACCCTACTTTTGGATACGGACTATTTTCATTCCAATTTGGATTATCACTATGGTCAACGATAATATATCCAAATAAAGTACATTCTCCTTTTACATAACCTTCTTCCCACGCTTCTCTTTTAAAACATTCTTCTGGTAGCTCTCCTTCTTCTATATGCCCACCAGGAAAGTCCCAACCACGCTGCTCATGGTCTATTAGTAAAACCTTTTTACTATGAAAACAAAAACCGTGAACACTCGTGATTCTTTTGTATTCTGGCAGTGTACAATCTTTTTTCCACGTTAACTTCACCTTTGATTCCCCATAATTTGCATATATCGTTACCATTTGCATCACTCCAAATGCTCTTCATTTAATCTAGTATTTTCTATTGCAGGATCTACTTCTTTTAATTTACGAGCCAAACTTTCTACACCAAACACTTCTGTAAACGTGTGACTACCTACAATTAGGTTAATGCCTTTAAATTTCGCATGTTGTACTGTATATAATGTTTTTTCTCCTGTTATGTACGTATCACAACCTTTTTCTAGTGCACGCTCAATAAGATTTGTATTGTTTCCTGCACCTGTTAATATCGCAATCCGTTTCACTGGTCTGTCATGATTTTCCCAACTCTTCACTTTCTCTTCCATTCTCTCTTCAAGTTTTTCAACTAAGTTTGAAAAGGGAATCGCTTCTTTATATTCTCCTATTCCCGGTAGCTCTTCTTCCTCATACGTAGAATATTCCAGTATTGTATCTATCTCAATTTCGTTAAATAATGACGTACACGTGCCAAACTTTACAAAATCTAACGGCAAATGAATCCAAAAATGATTCATTTCATATTCTTTTAATTTCTCAATACAAGCCTCTTCCATACCGAATAAAAAACTCCACGGTGCATGATGTGTAAGTATCATATCAACCCCATTTCGATATGCTTCTTCAATTGTTTCTAGCGTCAAATTTGTTGTGTAACCTATTTTGTGAAATTCCTCTTTACTAATATAAGTGAAGCCATACTCGTCATCACCGTATTTATTAAGATGCTCTTCAAAAAGTGATGTAATATGTTCTTTAAACTGCGTTATATTCATTTTCATTTCTCCTTTCATTTACTTTTATATTTCAAAAATAAGGAAATACTATTTAACGACATTACATACATATAGGAGGACAATATGAAACCTGAATTTTTAAAAGCTATACATGAAGCGATTGGAAATGTTGAGCATATTCATATAGAAGAAAGTGGTTCCGACAGCTTACTTATTCATCATGATGATGCACAACAATTAAAACAAGTTGCTGTGACGTTAGAAAATAATAATTTTCGCTCTACTATAAGAACAGCTGGGGATGCTTCGTATATTGAAGTGTTGAACAGATAAGGAAGCCGGCTATACGACCGGCTTTTCTCTTTTAAATTAAAACTTCAAACTCCTTCACATAGACTGCAGTTCCCGCAATACCTATTTGTAACTTCTCATTTTCTACATCTTTCGTTACATAAACCTTCACACGACCATCTTTATTTATTTCCTGTCCTTGCTCAACGATTAACTCCAGTTCATGGTCAAAATCTTTCTCCAAATACGTTGCATAATACGCTCCCATTACACCTGAAGCAGTTCCTGTCACTGGATCTTCTATTGTTCCAGAATAAGGTGATGAGAAATGACGACCGTGCATTTTTGCTTCTGCATCATATGTCTCCAAGCAAAGTGGATGAATAGCAACCTTTGGCATTTCTTTTAATACAGATGGAAATTCACTATTATTAGGTTTCATCCTTTCACATGCTTCAAGTTTTTTAATAGGTACAATTAAAGTCCAAATACCAGTACTTCCATATACAATCGGTAATTTTTCATCTAAATCATTTCCTTCAAGACCAATACTGTAAGCTAATGCCTCTTTGGAACCTGTAAAATTTTGAAACCGCGGTGTTGCTTGTCTCATTTTAATAAAAGTTTCCCCACTTTTATTCGCACCTATATGTATCGGCAAAATCCCTGCCTTCGTTTCAATTGTTAAATTGTGTTTCCCTTCTAATAATCCTCTTTCATGAAGTGCATATATAGTCCCTACTGTCGCATGACCACATAAATCATTTTCATGACCAGGCGTAAAATAGCGAATTCTTACATCTGCTACTTCTGAAGAAAGAACAAAAGCTGTTTCGTTAAATCCGACCTTTTCAGCAATGAGTTGCATTTCCTCTTCCGCTAATCCATCTCCTTCTAATACAATACCTGCTGGATTTCCCATGTTCTGTTTATTACTAAATGCATCATAATTGACTACGTTTACTTTTTTCATTCTCATATCCCCTAATCCTCTTTTAAAATTTTTTTGAAGGTCCAAATATATTTTGAATGGTTGTAAGATCGTACATTACCACTTCAACTCCCCTATACATGGCTCAATAAACTTACCCGAAACATCCTCATTTGAATCCATTACCCAATCATATATATTTTGAGCTCCTTCAGCAGGAGTCATATTCGCATCAAAAGCACCAATGTCAGTCTTTAATTTTCCAGGGTGAATTGCGGTTACACGAATTCCTTTATCCGCAAACTCTTGTTGTAAACAGAGCGTTAACATATTTTGTGCAGCTTTTGCGATCCGGTATGAATATGAGAACTGCCCTTGTGGAAATTCTTTTCCGGCCATTTTATGTAATGAACCTAAACGAGAGGATACATTTATTATTCTCGGTTGATTCGACTTAGTTAAAGCCACCTATGTACCTTTTACAGCTCGAATAACACCTAAACAATGAACGTTAAATAGTTCCATTAACTCTTCTGAATTTGTACGTAAAATCTCAGTTTCCTTTCCAGTAATTCCAGCATTATTAATAACTAGATCAATATGCTCTGTGTACTCTCCAATTTGCTCCTTAATACGCTCAGTACTCTCATCATCTGACAAGTCTGCTAATATAGGAAAACATCTCGAAGTAAAGACCTTATTCAATTGTCCTATTGCTTCCTCACTTCTAACTAGCGGATAAACGATATGTCCATTTTCATGAAATACCTTTACTAACTGTAACCCTAATCCTCGATTTCCACCTGTAATAAGTACCCTCATATATCTAGCTCCTTATTTTTATAATAAATGAGAAAATCTGCCCACTTACCATTCTCCTGAGAAAATGCTTCTCTCTTACATTCAAATGAAAAACCTGCTCTTTCTGCAAGACGAACGGATGGCTCATTATCAACATGTATATGTAATTCGATTCTATGAAATTGAAGACTATAAAAAAACAACGGCAGCACAGCTATTACACTTTCTACCCCGTATCCATTTTTCCAATATTGATTATGAATAGAGTAGCCCATCATCGCCCATTGATAGTCCATACGTAAAATCTTTATAAGTTCTAGCTTTCCAATATTGGCGCCATCTTCTTTCTGAAAAATACCTAGAACGTACATTTCATCCCGTCGTGCCGCCTCATCAAATCCTCTTATCCATTCCGTAAACCATTCTTGTGTTGAAGATGACATATCATGATAGCCATCATCGTATTTATATTGAGATGGTAACCTCTTATTGAAGCCATCTAACCAACTTTCATAATCCTCTTTTTGAAATGGACGGATAATCAGTCTCTCTGTCTCTACTTGTAATAGTGGCAGCTTCATTACATCTCATCCTCCGAATTATTAATTGAATATTCTTTATTATCTTACACAAAATACAAAATCTAGTAAATTATTATGTTTTTTATAAACAAAAATCCAGTTATGCTTTATACATAACTGGATTCCTCATTATTTAATAACCTTTTATTTCACAAGAACTACATCCCGTAACTCTCTCTTCAACACTTTCCCTAAAGCGTTTTTCGGTAATTCGTCCATAAATACAACTTCTGGTATTTTATAGCTTGCTAGTTTTTCTTTACAATGCTGAATAATTTCTTCTTCTGTTAAAGATGTTTGAATGTCTTTTACAATGTAAGCTGTCGGAATCTCTCCCCAAAAATCATTTGGAATCCCAACTACTGCAACTTCTAAAACTCCATTTATTTCATGAATTACATCTTCTACTTGATCTGGATATACGTTGTCACCACCGTGTACGATAACATCTTTATATCTTCCCATAATATGTAGGAATCCATCATCATCTATCATACCGGCGTCACCCATGTTAAACCAATTATCTTTTATTACCTTCTCGGTCGCCTTTTCGTTATTCCAATATCCTTTAAACATGTAAGGACTTCTTACGTGGATCTCTCCAACTTCATTCGTTGCTAGTTCATCACCCGTTTCTGGATGAATAATTTTTAACTCTACATGCTTAAGTGTTTTCCCTACAGAAGACATTTTTTCTTTTCCCATATTTGGATGCCATGAAGTTACGACCCAACCTTCTGTACTACCATAGCCTTGCACCATGTATATTCCTTTTTCCATATATTTTTGAATGAGCGTTTCCGGTACTTTTGTACCACCGCTTTGTGCTACTTTCAAAGTCGAAATGTTACGCTCTTGTTTATTTAGTTCATCAAGCATATAACTATAAACAGCTGGGAATGCAAGCATCGTAGTAATCTTTTCTTCTTCAATCTTATCCCAAATAAGAGTAGGATTCGAATCAGCTAAGAAAATCATCGTAACGCCATGATAAATACAATTTAAAATAGAAAGCACGCCACTCATATGAAACAATGGGTGCACTGATAAAAAGCGTTCACCTGCTGGAATTTCTCTTTGCCCCGCAATCTCAGTAAAATAATGGTGTAAGTTTTTATGACCAATTACACATGCTTTTGCCTGTCCAGTCGTTCCTGAAGTAAACAAGTAAATGGCATCATCTTCTTCATGAACTTCCACGTTCGGTTCTGTTATTGGCTGTTCCTTTAATTTTAATTCAAATGAGCCAAAGCCTTCTTTTGTCGTCTCAATTACATAAGGAATTTCTTTAACTGCTTCAATTTTTAATAAAGCTTCACTAAATTCATCATCAATAACTAATACTTTTAATTTTGCTTCTTTTACAATCGTTTCTAATTCATAAGCAGTAAGCTGATGATTAAGTGGAATAAATACCGCTCCAATTTTTAAGCTTGCCATCATAACGCTTGGAAACGGATGATTATTTTTGCATAAGATCCCTATGCGATCTCCTCTTTGCACACCGCAATGTAACAAGTAATGTGCAAGCTGGTTTACTCGTTCATTATATTGTTGAAACGAATACCTTTTCTCTCCCCCGACAAGTGCTTCCATATTCAGTGATTGCATTGCTCTCTTTTGTAATAATTGTCGCATCGTTCTCAAGTAAAACTCCCCTTTATATATATTAGGTTTTTTATTTTACTAGATTAACTATTAATTTGCTAAAGATTACACTTAGTGAATATAAAACAAATATAAAATAGCCATCTACTTAGCAAGTAAATGGCTATTTTTCCTTATATATTAGAATACTTCTTGTTCATAACATATTTCACATATTCAGGTGCACTTTTTTCAATCTCTTCATCACTGATTTCATATTCTGCACCATATAAATAGAAGGAAGGAATAAACTCCATTCCCGTGTATAAGCATGTTGCTTGAAAAGGTTTTGTTAACTCAGCCATTGTGATACCGCTATTTTCATAGTCTTTTTCTAATCCACCTATAGAAATAGCTACACCAAACTCTTTCCCCTGCACTTTATCCCCTTTAGATCCGTAAGCAAATCCATATGTTAATACATCATCGAACCATTTTTTTAACAACGGTGGTGAGCTATACCAGTAGAGTGGAAATTGAAATATATATCGGTCATGTTCTACTAACAGCTTTTGTTCCTCTTCAACATTAAACTCCCAATTCGGTGCCGCTTTATATAATTCATGCACTGTAATTTCATCTGAATATTTCTCAAGTTCTTCTACCCATCTTTTATTAATTCGAGACTTTTCAATATCAGGATGTGCTACAATTACAAGTGTTTTCATATATTTTCTTCCCCCTTATAAATAATTCAAACGCTTTAGTATTAGTATGAATGAGTCACATATAATTGAAAAGTACGTACTTTCAAGTGCTATAGGAACCTTGAGGTACCTTTGGAGGTGTTAAATGAATCAAAATGATGATTGCCCAATCGCAACGACACTCGAAGTAATCGGTGGAAAATGGAAAGTTCATATATTATGTATTTTGATGGATGGAAAAATGCGAACGAATGAAATAAAACGAGAAATTCCAAACATTACGCAAAAGGTTCTTACACAACAACTTCGGCAACTTGAAGCTGATGGAATTATCCATCGTACTGTATATCAAGAAGTACCACCAAAGGTTGAGTACACAATAAGCGCACATGGAAAATCTTTAATGCAAATTATGGATGAACTATTTGAATGGGGAAAAGACCATCAAATAAAAAGATTAAATGACTAAAAGAACCCTATCAACTTTGTTACATCTTCTATGTCAAGAATTCTTCTGAAATCTTATAATAGGGGTATCGCCATATCACTATTAAGCTAACAAAAAATACCCCTAAAATGAAAAAAGCTTATTTCTCAAAGGAATTAACTGTAGCGAAGGAAAATTACATATTCTTATAAATATAGCTCTTATATAAATTTCTAAAAAATTATAGCCACAGAATTACTTTCCTATCCTCTTCTTAATTTTGAAGTCTAGAAAGTCAGCATTTAAACTAAACTTGCCAATATCGCTTTTGTACGATTGTCCGTTACCTCATAATAAATTTCTAATCCTTTTCGAGTACCAGTTACGATTTTAGCAGCCTTTAGTTTGGATAAATGTTGACTAATTGTACTTTGGGGCATTTGTAAATCCCCATACATTGTTGTTACATTCGTAGCGCCTTTTGCAAGCATTATTTTTACTAAAGATAAACGGACAGGATGCGCCAATACCTTTAATACTTCAGCGATTTCTTCATACATTTCTTTTGTTTTTTTCATATTTTTTCTCCCCTTTTATATAAATATTAATGATATCCATATATATAATTCGAAAGTATATACATTTTTGTGTCCGTCATTTTAAAAAAATATAAAAAAACTTTAGTCCGAAAACAAAGGAGTGTCTTAACATAACGTCTCACTATCAGTAATGAATAGAAATTTCGTTATGGACGCAGAAGGTTTTATGTTACATCTACTCTAGCTTCAACCAACTAAAATCAATAAAAAAGAGAGCAGATTCTCTGCTCTCTTATGACGCCTCCTTATGTTCAGGGGAATGCTCAACACTTCCCATTCTCTTTAGTTTATTCCACCCTACTGCTACTCCTCGAATTGACGAGAATATAGATTTAATTACTACATAAGTCATAAATTGACGATAAATAAAGCGTTGTAAAATTAACCATACTAATGGTTTAGGGTTCTCCCTCTCTAATTTAAATGCAAACAGAGAAGCGAGAAGATCCATTAAAAAGAATACAAGATAGAATCCCAAAACTTTTAGTGGATTGCTACCAAATAACCCCATAATCATTAATATATCTGCTAAAGGAGCAATGAATTGCAAAACATATTGGAATAACCACATATTGGGCAATGCAATAAACCCTAAAGTTTTATGTTTTGGATTAAGCAACGCTTTGCGATGTTTCCAAAGACATTGGAGTGTACCATATGACCAACGATATCGCTGTTTAATGAGACTTTTCACATCTTCAGGTGACTCCGTATAAGCATATGCTTTTTCTTCATATACAATTCTATGCCCTTGACGTAAAAACGTTATAGTAAGATCCGTATCTTCTGCTAATGTATCTTCGCTTAAATATCCAGATTCAACTACATTCTTTTTACGCCATGCTCCAATAGCTCCAGGAACTACTGTAATACAATTTAACTCATCAAAAGCTCTGCGTTCTAAATTAAATCCTGTAATATACTCAACATGTTGCCAAGTAGTCAATAAATTCTGTCTATTCCCAACTTTAACATTCCCTGAAACTGCCGCTACATTATGATCTTCAAAGTGTCTAATCATTAGAGAAATAGCATCTTGCGCAATAATAGTATCCGCATCTAAAGTGACAATGATTTCTCCTCGTGATTGTTGAAACCCTAAGTTCATTGCCGATGATTTCCCGCCGTTTTCTTTCTGAATTAAACGCACTTTAGGATGCTTATAGAATGTTTCTTGAATTACTTTTGACGTACCATCTTTCGATCCGTCATCAACGACAATAACTTCAAACTCTCTATAATTACTATCCAAAATTGAGTGAATAGTCTTAGCTATAACCTTCTCTTCATTATATGCCGCTATTACAACACTAACAAAAGGTTGATAAGACGAATTAGCAAATAAACGAGATTTTGTTTTTCTTTTCTGCTTGAATGCAAAATATATTAAAAATAGGAATCGGAAAATACCTAATCCAATAGCAATATAAAAAATAGTTGTTAATATATGCTTTGCATATCCCATTCCTGAAAAGATAGCTTTATTGTAAAATAGATATTGCTTACCCTCAGAAGAAACGGGAGGCATAACTTCATCTCGTTCTTTATTCATTAAATCTGAAATTGTTACAAAACTATATCCATTCTTTTGAAGATCTTTAATAATCATCGGCAGCGCCTCTACCGTATGGGTACGATTCCCTCCTGCATCATGGAGAAGAATAACATTTCCCTCCCCTTTATAAATGGGATTAAGAGTACGCTTTACTAATTCATTTGTGGATGGAGTCGCCCAATCCTCAGGATCCACTTTTTCTGCCACCATCGTATAGTTCATATTTTGTGCACGCAAAATAGGCAGTATTTCATTTGATGAATCCGGGTTAGCATCTGCTTCATACGGTGGCCTAAATAAAACCGTAGAATGTCCAGTTATTTCCTGAATTAGGCGCTGAGTTGTATTAAGTTCTATTTTTGTACGTAGTAAAGACGTATCAGCGACGTTAGGATGCTTGAAGGTATGATTGCCAATTTCATGTCCTTCATCGTATATTCTTTTAACAATACTAGGATTTAGTTGTGCATTTTCACCAAGTACAAAAAAGGCAGCTTTTATTTTATACTCTTTTAATATATCTAGAATTTCCGGCGTATATTTCGGATCTGGTCCATCATCAAATGTTAATGCTACTTGTTTTCCTTTTGGCTTTCCATATCGTTGCACTTCATATGCAGACGGCAGTGATTGATACACTTCATCTGTAAAATAACCATTTTCGTCTACTTTAAAATCTCTCAATCCATTGTGTCTCTCATTCTCAACCTGCAAAATTTCGCCTTGTCCAGAATAATTCACTTCATCTAAACTATCGATTTTATGTAATGCATCAGGATTTTTTTGTACCTCAATAGGATTTTTTAGAGCTTTCCATATAGTAGGATCTTCTGCTCCTAGTCTCCATAATGCAAATCCCTTCGCATTGTTGTTCATTGCGATTTTCACTTGATTATAAAGAGTAACACCATCTAAGAACCAAGTAGTATGTTCTGTCTCGCCTGTTTTATATCGAAAATAAGGGTTTCCACTAATCTTATCCCATTGAATTTTTATATTTGAATCCTGAGCCATTGTCATAACTTCTGAGAAAGTTACAGACTTCGCAGG
The DNA here is from genome assembly GCF_016483685.1 of Bacillus cereus group sp. N8. Taxonomy (NCBI): domain Bacteria; kingdom Bacillati; phylum Bacillota; class Bacilli; order Caryophanales; family Bacillaceae; genus Bacillus; species Bacillus cereus group sp. N8. Next base: position 98,224 of record NZ_JAEHBK010000003.1, read on the forward strand.
TTCTTTGCTATTTACTTCCCAATCATATCCATAGTTACCGAAAGCAACTATAAGTTTCTCAGACGGAATATTTAGTTCATTGAGCGTATGTTCAAACCATTTATTTGAAGCAATTGGTCCTGGTACCCCTGCTCCATAGTGCTCGTCATACATCATTACAATCATACGATCTATTACTTTGGCTAAGGCACCATAATCAAAGGCCTTATCATTAGCAGGGACATCTTGCGTAACAAGCAAATGATGTTTATGAAAGACCGTAGTAAGTTCTTTCATGAAATTTGTTAAGTTTTCTCTATCACTTTCAGGTATTGCCTCAAAGTCAATATTAATACCTGAAAATTGATTCTTTTCAACTTGCTTTACTAAATCGTTAATAAACTTTATCTTTACATGATCTGGAGAATTCAGTAATTTATGAATAAGTTCACTATCAGGACCAGAAGCTTTCTCTGTATAGTTAGTAAGTAAAGGCATAATTTTCACATGATTTTTTTCTGCTAACTTTACAATCTCAGGTTTTATCTCACTACTAATTGTTAAGTCTTCTTTTAAGTGATACCATTCCGGTACTAATGTGGTTAATGAATCGATATTTTCTTTTAAAGAAGCAGTACTATTTTCATCCCAGTTGACATAAAAACCATAAACTTCTTTCGTTTGTTTACTATCGCTCGTTGCATTCACCAAATTTCCATCGTTTTTCATTTCGGTATTAGGTTTGAATTCTTCTTTCTTTAACTGCTCGTCGCTAAGTTTTTGATTAATAGGTACCAGTTTAGTATCTTGTTTTACAGAAGAATTCATATTTGGAATTTCTGGTGTCGAGAAAATACTTTGAAAGAAAAAATAAAATACAATACTTATGCTAACTATTGAGATACATAGAAACCAACTAAAAGCTTTCTTTCTTCTTCCTTTAGAATCATAAAAAATAGGTTTTGATTTATCTTTCTCTTGTTGAATTTTTTTCTCCATTATATTTTTACATACTCCTTCTTAATAGAAATATAGAATAATAAATCCTTTTAGCTTTGAAATAAATCTCTCACTTCCATTTTCTATGGATTCTTCTTTTCATTCCCTTACTGATGTCCTCTATTTTCTTGCTGAGACCCTCTACCATTGTTCCCTTGCTGATTTTCATTATTTCCTTGTTGAGACCCTCTTCCGTTGTTCCCTTGTTGATTTTCATTATTTCCTTGTTGAGACCCTCTACCATTGTTCCCTTGCTGATTTTCATTATTTCCTTGTTGAGACCCTCTTCCGTTATTCCCTTGTTGATTTCCATTATCTCCTTGTTGAGACCCTCTTCCATTGTTCCCTTGTTGATTTTCATTATTTCCTTGTTGAGACCCTCTACCATTGTTCCCTTGTTGATTTTCATTATTTCCTTGTTGAGACCCTCTTCCGCTGTTCCCTTGTTGATTTCCATTATCTCCTTGTTGAGACCCTCTACCGTTGTTTCCTTGTTGGTTTCCATTATTTCCTTGCTGAGATCCTCTACCCTTGTTCCCTTGCTGGTTTCCATTATTTCCTTGCTGAGATCCCCTACCATTGTTTTCTTGTTGATTCCCTCTATTTTCTTGCTGAGATCCTCTACCGTTATTTTCTTGTTGATTCCCTCTATTTTCTTTTGTTTGCCTAGGTGGCTGTTCCTCTGTTTTCTTTTGTTCTTTATGCTCTGGCTTCTCGTCTTTTTTTTCTTTTACAGAAGACAAATCTGGTGATGCATCAGGAGATGGCTTTGGCTGCAATTGTATCTCTTCTTGGTTTTCCACCTGATTAGACGATGACTCAGGTGGAGTAAGCGATTTTTTCTTCTCATTCTCTTGCTTTATATAGACACCTGTGCCAATTCCTGCTTTCTTAGCATTCTCTCTCATTTGCAACGTACTACTTTGATATACGACTGTAACATGTTTTATCTCATACTCTTTCTTTAATTCTTGCATAGCCTTTTCCAACTGTGGTTCTAGTGACTTGTCCTTTGCAACAGCTGTTAGCATAACTTGCTTATCATTCGTTAAATACTTATCCTCTTGACTTTGCTTTATAATAGTACGTATTACGTCTTGCAATTGTTTATTTTCCCATTGCTTCAATTCTTTTAAAATACGCCTTCCATCATCATTACAAGCTTGCAAATCTATAACACGAAGATCCTTTGTTATGCTCACCTCTACACTTGGATTTATATCAACTGAGACATAAGCAAATACTTTTTCTTCCGGTTGGTTGTAGAAAAATAGCAACGCACATAGAAAACAAGCAACAAGTAATGATGCAGACTTTAAGAAAGAAGGGATCGAAAAACGCGATGCTCTTTGCTCTTGCTGATCAAATGAGATTTCCTCCCCAACCATGTAAGAATCCGCTTTTCTTTTACACGTAATAAACTCTCCATTTGGTGTTAAAACAACTACGCTATGTTTTTGTATATCCATTACAATTCCTTTATTCATCATGCTTCCCTCCTCTTATATAATCAAGAATGTATGTATAACTGTTTGCAAAGATAATACACATTGCAATGATATATTTTCTATGCCGCTCTAACGTTTTACGACTTACCCTAACACGCGGTTCAATATGTTTAAGCGGTAGCTTTTTCTTTCGGAACAGCTCTTCCATCATTTCCTCATCTTTTATAATTATCTTTACTATTTCTATTAAATGTTCACGCGTATCACGATGCTTAGGAGATTCTTTAGCAAGCTCTGAAAATGTAATTTTAAACTCAGTTAGCACACTTTGAAAATGAAGAATTTCCTCCTTACGGTTACTATTTTCCATCTCTTTCATATACTCCGTAAGCGACACTTGCATTTCTAACATTTCCTCTTGCTTATCTTCTTTTAAAAAGACAAGATTATGCTTAGACTCTTTGCGTATATAGTCAATTACATCTCTTTTTATAAGAAGATCAGCAAACGCTAGAAAAGATTTTCCTTTTTTATATGAATACTGTTCAATTGCTTCGTTAAACGCAAACAATCCAATGCTATATTCATCATCCTGCTCTGTAATGTACCTGCGGCAGACAGATGAGATTGATTTTCTAATAAAAGGCTGATACTGTACGATAAACGCTTCTTTATCTACTTCGTTGTTTTTTATGTTACATACGACATCTTCTATTTTCGGTTTTCTTAAGATCTTCATTACTAAACTCAACACTAGTAATCTCCCAGCCTCCTTCAAATAGCAAAATGGCCACTAAACAAGTGACCATTTAACCACATTTTCTTGGTACTTTTCTTTGGGTTTGTCTTCTTGCCGTTACTCATATTTTTCGGTACGAACTTATTTCACCGTTTTCTTAATGACTATTCTTTTCTGTCAGCACAAAAATTAAATTTGTATTTTAATCTACTTTCTTATTTTCTTTCGCTTGTTTTGCCTACTCTTTTCCTATTTTATCTGCAATCTTTAAATAACTCTTCTCTATATTTTTGGTAATTTTAGCTTTTACCTTCGAATTCCCCGCTTAATCTAACAATTTGACACAAGTTTCAATGTTCTTTTATAACCATTTTTTCTTCTATTTATTTTCTTCACTATACATATTCGGAGGGGTACATAGTTTTATGGGGGTCAAAAAATATTTTTTATAAAAAAATAAAAACCATCAAATTGATGGTTTTCTTGTAATATCTATTCATTTTTTATAACTAAGTTTAAGCATGATACAAGATTTTATCGGCTTCTCATTATATCTAAAAGAGTCTTAGCTATTCTCTACCAATTTTCTCTATTTTTATCTTTCTTGGTTATCATAATATGTTTTATCTGCATATTTTTTATCATTTCCTTTTAGATAAGCTAAAATTACTTTTGGGTTTTTAAGCAACGCCCAGTCTCCATATGTATCAAATCTTCTGCATGAAGTTATCATTCCATTTTTAATGGTACCGAATTTCTTATTATTTTGCTTTCCCCATTCTTTTAACCGTTTAGCGAAATCTGCATCTTCTGCCATAAGCATATTTTCGTTAAATCCGTTGATTGCCATAAAGTCTTTTTTATAGCACCAAAAAATCCCTACAGATATAGCTCCATACTTAAAAAGTAAGGGGATTATTATTAAAATTGCGGAAAAGAATATTCCTAAAGATATTCTTTCAAACTTCCCATTTACCCCACCACCAATATATTTACCTGAAGCTAAATATTTATCTACATTAGACAACATAGACTCTGTCATTATGGTATCAGCGTCTATAGTAACGATTATTTCTCCACTAGCTATTTTAGCCCCTGCATTTCGGATTTTAGATAAGTTTTTATCGTTATTTTTTAATGTAATACAGTTATAAGATTTTGCTATTTCCTCTGTTTTATCTGTACAACGATTTAAAACAACTATGACTTCCATTTGATCTTTATATGCCTCTGATGCCGTTGCAATCGAATCTAAACATTTTCTAATGTACTTTTCTTCATTATGTGCAGGGATTATAATAGAAAATTTTACATCTTTTTTTAAATTGCTTCCTGAAGATGCGTTTGTTTCATTCATAATATTCCCCCTTATTTTATAAGGTAAATATCTATTATATATAACGTATATTAACATTTATTAGGTTATATTATAGAAACTGCAGGTTAACTGCTATTGAATTTGGAGGATTAAAAAAACAACATAAATTGTAGTGAATTAATCAATGATTCTATGTGGAATGTATATAAGATGGACACAAAAGAAACCCTTCTAATTCGTTTAGAGGGATTTCTTTAATTTATTATCGCTATTAAACTAAAATCTCATAATCCCCCCTAAGCGAAATTTTATACTAACTTGTAACAAAACAGCTTATTTGGGAGTATTTGTTTTTTTAGCTTGCTGACAATAGCCCATAAAACAACAATTAGTTAATTTAATATTTTATTCGTTGTTTTATTTCTTTAAAACGAACCTGTATTAATTTCTTGATATCCGGGTGATCCTTATATAAGGTAACGGTATACATGATGGAAGATGCAAGAATAGTAGACCATATTAACCAATCTCCAGCATGAGAAAGAACTTTAATTATTTCACTCGTAAACTGTTCCTGTCCCGCATGAAATGTCGATATGAGCGAATTAAGATTGAACAACAATAAAATAATAATCCTGCCCAAAATCATAATAATCCATCCGATAATATACGTATAGCCTCCAACACTACATAATTGATTGTTATGATGAAAAACTTTCACTCTCTTAGCTTGCCAATAACCAACTATCGCTCCTAATATAAGCAAGCTAATTAATTCTATTGTAATGATAAAGTCTAATCTATTTGGAAGACCCATACAAGTTCTGATTATAGCCATGATTGGTATACCAAGAAGATCGAAGCTATCTACTTTCTTCGGGATAAGCTGCCTAATAATCAATACAATAACGACTACAAGAATAATAATGAAAACTTTATTCATGCGATTAATCCCTCTTTTTTTCTTTTAAATAATACTCAATAAGTTGATTTACTTTTTCTTCTGGATATGAATCTGGTGTTTGAAGGACATGAATTACTAGCCCATCGATAAATCCGTACAGTATCTCTAATTCAAATTCTCTATTGTGACCTGCTGTGACGTATCCTAGATCCCTCATTAAATCGAGAATTATTCCCATAAGATACCTCGTATGGTCATCCATTTTCTTCCGAAGTTCAATAAGTTCTGGGGAACTAAAGGATATACCCAAAAATGTAATCCAAACCTTCCCTTCCAACATTTCTTCTTTATTAGAAGGAATAATAAATTTCATTAATCTTCTAAGCGCTTCTTCTTTCGTTCCCTTAAATTCACTTGTACGAGTGCTTGCCCGTTCTTCCATTCGATTCAATACTAAATTCATTGCATAATGAATTAATTCATTTTTAGACGAAAAATGATGCTGAACAAGTCCAACCGAAATGTTTGCTTCGCCAGCGATTTGCTGTATAGAAGCTTTATCAATACCTTTTTCTAATATTACACGCCAAGTAGCAGTGGCTATCTGATTCTTCCTTTGTATTTGATCAACAATTTTAGGCACTCATATCCTCCTCCCTTTTTATAATATGATCATATTATAAAAAGAGTACCTAAAATAAAAAAATACGGTATTCCTACCGTATCCTCTAAAAAAGAAACAGCATCTACTACCATTTTTGAAAAAACGTTAGGTAAAAGTAAGAACATACAGTAGCTGGCTTTATTTTTAATATCATTCTTATTCCCCTTACAATCGTTTCAAAAAGATGGTAAATTTTCCGAAGAAGACTCTTACTGTCGACGTTCAAAAGCAAGACGTACAGCAAGACCTGTCAAGACGCTTGCCATAAGCCAACGCTGCACTCGCAGCCACGTTGGGCGTGTGCCAAACCATTTGGCAACTCTACTTGCTGTAAATACAATTAAGAGGTTGACTATAAAGCTAACCGTTATTTGCGTAAAGCCCAGAACTGCACCTTGTAGAAGCAACGATCCTTTCTCAGGATCTTCAAATTGAGGTAGAAGTGACACATACAAAATAGCAATCTTAGGATTCAGAAGATTCGTCATAAGTCCCATTAGAAATAATTTCTGTGGCGGCTCAATAGCAATAGTACGAGGTTCCATAATAGATGTAGCACCAGGCTTAATCGAATTCCATGCGAGCCAGAGTAAGTAAGCAGCACCTGCCCACTTAACTGCTTCATAGAGAGACGGAACAGCAAGGAAAAGGGCTGTAAGTCCGAACATTGTTGCGATTATATAGATTATGAAGCCAAGCATGATACCCAAAAGAGAAATGAATCCTGCCATACGCCCCTGCGTAATCGAGCGAGAAATGAGATAAATCATGTTAGGCCCAGGTGAACAAACCATGCTAAGTGAAACAATTGCAAAAGCTAGCAAAGTACTAAAACTGACCATGAATCTTCCCCCTTTATCTTACATGAATTTCTTATCGTTCATTTTATCATGACTAACGAGAGAACAGGATTAATGTATGCCTATTCATATAAAGTTAATATAGTGTACTATTATCGGGATTCAACGTATTTTGAAGACGATGAAAAGTCCTCCATTTTTTTACTGAAGGACTTTCGTTTTCACATATTTCCCGTTCTCGGAAGTAAGAATTTAAAAGTAACCTATCCATAGCGATATTAAAGCTACTACTAACAGGGCAAGAGGAAATATGATATTTCGAATCCACTTATGTATATCATCAAAATACCGTTCTACAAATGCAACGTTGATATAAAACATGAGAAATACAACAAAGAAAGTAAGGTTACCAAATTTATCGTTCAATTTTTCATTGGTAAAAGTGCTTACTTGAAGGAATAGTAAAGCAAAAATTACTAAGAATAACTCAAGTAGCCTTTTTTTGCTCACCCCACCACCACCTTACAGTAATTTCCTTTTGTTTCATTATATAAGAACGTAGTGTGTAGCAGACTGTAAATATTATTTACTTATATAAAAAAAGGCTACCAATTCAAGATTGTTAGCCTTCATAGCGCCTTTAAAAAAAACAACTCAATATAACAAAGGACTGATTCTTCAACTTACACTATATTCTCCTTTTATTACAAAAAACGAACCTCGAATTGTTCCAGCAAGTTTAGACTTTTGCCTAGCAAATTTAAACTTATCTTCTAATTCCTTTGGTACCTCCATTCCTTCAGAAAGCTTAAATCCAACAGCACGCTTCTTTGGGGTATCCAGTGTATACATGACGTTGACTGCAAGACCAACCTCATAAAAGACATAAGCAAATTTAATATTTTCCACTTGAAAACACGATGTTTCTAAAGGTTTGGCCGCAAACTCAATATCACGTTCTTCTTTCAAAATGCGATTCACATAATCAAGAGTCTCCCCGCTTTCATTAGCTGGTACAACCGTAAATTCATACTTGTATTTGTTCATAAAGTAACGTGCTTCATGAGCACGTAAACCAGCAAGCGCTTCTGCTACAGGCGAAGACTCAAAGCCAGCTATAGTTACATTTTTAAAATCAACGATACAGGACAATTCCACCCCTCCTTTAATCTCCTTACTTCCTAACAACTGGGATCCACATTTCACCAAATACTAAACCGTTTCGCTGCCCCATCTCAACCGTTGTATTTGGTCCACCAACATAGGCGAAATCATTTACTGCTGGTAAGACTTGACCAAAGGCAATGCCAGTAAGCTTATTACTTAGCTCCTCAGCCGTCTTACCTTCCCCTTTAACTACTAAATATTCTCCCCTTGGAAACTGGATAACTCTAGATTCTTCTTGTATCGTTGCCTCTGTCATGACACCAGCATAATACATCATCTTGTTATTCACCGCTTCACTCACAGAAAAAATGTAATCATTTGTAGCTAAAGCTTTTAAAGTGTCCAGCCTTCCATCTTCTTTAACAGCTGACCAAAAGTCTTCCTTTTCTTTATTTATTCCAGCAAAGTCTGTGTATTCACTTTTAATTTCAGTTCCAATACCTAACACGATAAAGCTATCTTTTTCTTCTAAAGAATAATTTTTCATATTCAAAACCTTCCTCACTTTTAAATTAATCAAGTAATTTATCTTTTCTCTTGATGAGTTTATAATAACTTTAAATCATGTCAAAAAATGATACTGTTTAGGAGACCAACATGAAAAAAGTTGAACGGATTAATACACTCATGCGGTATATCAATAACCGCTCTCACTTTACAATTTCTGAAATCATACGAGAATTTAATATCTCTCGATCGACAGCTATTAGAGATATTAGAGAGATTGAAGCCATGGGGATGCCACTTGTCGCTGAAGTTGGAAGAGATGGAGGATATTCTGTTATGCATAACTCTATTCTGCCCGTTGTTCGCTTTACTGATAACGAGGTCAAAGCTCTTTTTATTGCCTTTATGGCCACAAGAAATCAACAACTTCCCTATCTAAAGAGTCGTCAGTCTTTAGCTGAAAAACTACTAGGACTCATCTCAGAAATCCAGCAGGATGACCTTGTTCTTTTAAATCAGCTCTTACTTTTTGAAGGGACTAATCCCCACAATCCCGACTTGCTTGAGCTTTCTGACCTCCCACATCCTATGTTAGAAAAACTCATCCAAATCCTTCTTTTGGATAGCCATTTATTGATTACCCTAAAAGAAGAGGCGGAAATCAAGTCTTATCCAATTTATCTACTACACCTTTATCAAGAAAAAAGCCATTGGATAATTGAAGGCTTTGACGTAAAAGAAGAAAAGAAGAAGATGTTTCCTGTCGATCATCTCATCAATGTCGAACCCTATACGCCAAAAAAGAGATTAAGTAAGAAAAAGATTTTAGAAAAACTCAGTAAGAAAGACGAAGCAATCAACCTTGTACTTGAACTCGGTTCAAAAGCGATTGCCCAGTTCAAAAAATATCATCCTTTAAAAATTTCAATTTCCTATACAAATCCTTACCAATCCACAGCCATTCTAAAGACTTTTATCAATGTTAACAATCTCGATGAATTAACAGAGATAACAAATTGGCTACTTTTCCTAGGTAAGGATATTAAGGTCAGGGAAGTGCCTGAAGAAGTATTAGAAGGTTTACCGGAGAGATTATGTTTATACTACCCATAAGCGGTGACCAGTTACCTCTATTCAAATACCTAGTAAAAACATTTTATTTACTACCGCTACTTTAAACGCTCTTCTAGCAATCACGTCCACACAAAAAAGACATGAACTAATCTTTGTTCATGTCTTTTTATATTAGAGTTTAACCCTCATTAAATTACTTGTTTAAAATTCGAATGTGGATTTATCTTATCCATCATCTCTTTCATTCTTTATTCATATCCCACTATTTTAGCACTTGAACTAACAATAACGAATTAGAATAATGACTTAATACTTGCTAAGACAGTAAGTATACCTATAATAATGACAAATACATTGCTCATTTTCCCTCTGTATTTAGCCAGTACTGGTACTTTACGAATCGCATACATTGGTAATAGACATAAGATGGCAGCAACTAACGGACCACTAAGGGCATCAATAATTCCAAGAATACTTGGATTTGCATAAGCTACATACCAACATGTTAATACGACAAAAGTAAGGATCATTGTCTTAACTGTTTTTTCTTCGATATCTTTTCCACGTGTTTTACCAAACTTCATAATCACGTCACGCATTACCTCATATGCTCCTATATAATGGCCAAGGAACGACTTTGTTATAGCCACAAAAGCAATGATAGGAGCTGCAATTGTGATTACAGGCGAATTAAGCTCGTTAGCAAGATATGAAAGGATTGATAAGTTCTGTTCTTTCGCCATTTTTAGATCCTCTGGAGTCAAACTTAGTGTGCTACTCCAAACAAAGAACATAACAACAACGAATGTCATGATATAACAAACTTTTTGTATTTGAGCACATTTAGCATCAGTAGCTTCTATTCCATACGTAGCCCTCTGTTTCACAACAAATGATGAAATCATAGGTGAATGATTAAATGAGAATACGATGATCGGTAGTATCATCAATATCGTTCCAAAATATCCTGTTCCTGTTGAAGCAGTTGAAACAGTTGAAAAGCTAAGCATTGACGTATTCCACTGTGGAATCAAAGATATTGCGATAAAAAGTAGAGAAGCTATGAAAGGATACACTAGCATACTCATGACCTTTACAGTAATATCTTGACCAAAATTTAGTATAGCGATAAGGCCGAGCACTAATACAAGAGATAGAATGGCCCTTGGAGGCTCCGGCATGTGCAATTGATGCACGATAAAACTACTTGCAGTATTTGTAAGCGCAACCGAATACATTAGTACGATTGTGTAAATTGAGCTGAAATATACTATGTTAAAAATGATACTTGCCTTATTTCCGAAATACTCTCTTATTGTACCTGTAATCCCCTCATCAGCAGAATTAGAAGCGTATATCATTTTAGCAAGCGCCCTATGTGAGTAATACATAACTGGATATGCAAGCAATGTAATTAACAGTAATGATAATAAACCACCTGAACCTGCATTAATAGGTAGAAAGAGTACTCCTGCTCCAATTGCTGTTCCAAAAAGGCTCAATGCCCAGGTAGTATCTTGTTTATGCCACTTTTTAGGATCTAGATAGTTCTCATTTTTCACTGCAGTATTTTCAGCTTGAAATTCTATTTTTTTTGCAGTATTCCCATTCATATAATAAATCCCCCTTGTATCCTATTCTTACGTCTCTTTTTAGGCTTAAGAATATAGACCATTCTTAAAAAATGAATCGCTTACTAGATGCGCCATATTGTAAACGATTCCACCTAAAGCTGTCTCTCTTAATGTGCGAGGCATTTATCCTCCAACCCTATACTTCGTCAGCATTGATGATATTGTTTACACCAGCTAATACGATGTCCACTGCTACTACACTATCTTGAAGAAATTCCCCCTTCTGGTCACGCACCTTTCTGCAATTAATCGTTTCAGTCTGTCCAACTTTAAAATGTTTGATATTTTCTCCGTAGGTAACCGATTACCTCTCGACGCCCTCATTATAACGTTTATATTTGCGAGTCTAATATTTTTTTATTTTTAGAAAGACAGAATAAACAGAATTATGAATAGATAATAAATTACAATTAGTATATAGCAGTTGTGTCTATTTTTTGAAGCTGTATTAGTTAGCAAAAAGGGGAAAATAATACAGATATCATTTTTGTTAACACGTTAATTATATTGGGAACTCATTATAAAGATAGTTATATTCCCCTTTGCTGAAACATCTTATTTTAGATGTAAAAACTGTTATAATAAATAATCACTGTAGATATAAAGGAATAAATTAAGAAAACATAAAATCATCTAAACGAATATTTATTACTAACGTCGAATCAATATGCATTTTTCAGAAAAAAAGAACTTCTTTTTCAAGGAGCCTCTACATCTTCTAAAATGATTGACATGTTACGCCTTTCAAAAGGATAACACCATAAGTTTCCATTTACTATATGTAATATTTATTAAGTGTAGTTTTTTTCTAAATATGCATAATTTCATGTTTAGAAAAAGATAGTATACTGTCGTATTGTGTAATAAATATATAGCCCACCTATGGAAATAGGCATACAAAAACGTCACCCTTTTCTTTGAGGAAACAGAAAGAATAGCACATTTTTCATTTTAGGGGGGATTTTATTTTGTTAGCTTGATAGCGATGTGGTTGTTCCCCTTAAACTATAAACGTATTTTGTAAACGGGTTTATGCTGTTCAGAACTTTGCAACGGTACCGCTTCTTTCATCAAAGCCTGTTGAGATTTGTCTCGCATAATCTCTTGTCTTTCATGCTAAATGCATTTATAACAAAACTTTCCGAGCTGACCCGATTGTTGAACAAAGAAATACGCTACAAAATAAAACTTCTGATTAAACTTTTTACAAATTATCAATCTTTATTATTAATGATTAGACTGATTTATAAATTATCGAACCTTATTTTAAACCCACAGTAGTTGGAGGAAGTTTGACGCTAACAGATGATACACCTGAAATATCTGAAAGATAAAAAGTACCGGCATCCTTCCCATGAAGAATACCGGTACTTCTCATTTATCCCGCTATTTGTAGGCAGTAAGACTCCCACGGATTAAAGTTTCACTTTATCACCCATACAAAACCGCATGAAATACGCCTAACAGTAAGTATTGATCATGTATATAATCCCCATCATATACATTCATCTCGATGTAATACATATCTTCCTCAAGACGAATATTCCAATCTGCGATTACATAGCCCTTTCGTAATAACTTTCCAAGCCCAAGTGAAGTTTTGTGAACAACATATTCTTCTGCCTTATATGTAAAGGTAAATAAGAAATTTGCATCCAATAACTTTCCGTCACATACAATCATTTCATGCTCTGCATCATTATTATCGATGTACGTTACTAAAATCTTTCTTTGACGCTGCCTACTTATATCCTTTGCAATAACGCGAATATTGTCCTTACTATCCTTTATTTCATAAATGATATTACTACCAACTTTCGGAATGAAGTCTAGCACTTTCATCAGCGCATTTTTATAATAGCCCCGTACTACGCCTACTTGCTCGCTTCCATTGTAAACCTCTACTGGCGTCGTGTCCGCTTTACTATCACACAGTCGTTTGTAAGAAAGCTGCATCATTCGCTCTCCTCTTAAGTACTGATCAAACGTCACAGGATATTCTATCGCGCGCAGTTCCTTATTTAGCCCATACAAATAGCGTTGAACGCTCTCTACTAATGTTGTAGTAGATATACGCTCCTGAAGTTCAAATTGTTGCCAACTGGAAGAAACCCTCCACTGATTGTCCTCTTCATAGAAGAAACCAAGAATTACGTCATCACGGTCACTCGTTTCATAATTCATATGTACGCTCTGCCCGTGTTGAACTTGTTCCATCCACTGTCCTAAATAAATGCCCAGCTCTGCGACCTTCATGCATGACTTTTGAAAAAATACTCTGTCACCCACACAAATCGTTAAATCCCCTTCGATAAAGCCCTTTGCATAAGCAACATACCGTGGCTCATCCTTCTGTGGAATATCCTTGTCTATTTCAAACGAAAACGTTAACATCCTTTACTCACCTCTAGTTGTTACACAGCTCACACCTGACATCGCATCACTCTGAGAAACTATGTATATACATATATTTAATTAACGCACTATAATGCATGAATGACCTTAGCATAGTAGCGCTATTTTTTCTTCGCGAACTCCCTCAAAACAATATACTTCCACCATCTCCAAGGAAGTAATTTTTTCATCATAATAGCAAACTTTACCCCTTTTTCAATCGGATAACAGAGCGCAGTTTTTTTGCGATTGTAATAGAAACAATTGAAATGCATGTAATGAGTGTACATCTAATTGTTCAATTTGTATATGTTCCGCAAGATGTAGTGCGGTAGCCAGTTCTGGCGCAAACACTCCACAACGTTTGTAAGTAACCTTCTAAACTTGGACATACTGATACTAGTACATTAAAAAAGGATCCTGATTAGTCAGGACCCTTTCTTCTCTTTTACGAAGAAATTTTGTGCATTGCATTGATTTTATGACGATTAGAATTGCAGTCAAAATATTATCTCTTCCCCTTTAACTCTCTCAGGCTGATTTTTCTCAACGCCTGAACCTACTTACGTACCAACTGTGTAACCAGTAAGAATACCAATAATTATAGCAATAACTAAGAATCATGTGATTTAAATCCATTTTCCCACATATATTTTTCCGGAAAGTTTAGTTTCCATAGAGAACCGAACCGATGGTGCACTTACCCTAACTGACGTTTAAATGCTTTACCCGCGAAGAAGTAAGCGATAACCATAATGCCCACACACCAAGCGATTGCAATCCAAATATCGTTGCCAACAGTCCCTTCATATAAGAGGGCACGAATCGCATTCACAATTGAAGTCACAGGCTGATTCTCAGCGAACGCACGAACAATTTTTGGCATAGTTTCGGTAGGAACAAAGGCCGAACTGATAAAAGGCAGAAAAATTAGTGGGTACGAGTAGGCTGTCGCCCCTTCCATAGACTTCGCTGTCAACCCAGGAATGATAGCGAGCCATGTCAGCGCCAGCGTAAACATCCCCAGTATTCCAGCTACCGCAAGCCAATCCAGAATATTAGCGCTGGAACGGAAGCCCATTAAGAGCGCAACAAGGATAACCACCACGATAGTAAGCACATTAGCAACAAGTGATGTTAATACGTGAGCCCATAATACCGACGAACGCTTAATGGGCATAGTAATGAAACGTGCCATCAGCCCACTCTTTACATCCGTAAACAACCGTACGGATGTGTAAGCGACACCGGATGCGATAGCCATTAGCAAAATTCCCGGCAATAAATAATTGACGTAGTTATCCGTTCCTGTCTTTATCGCGCCTCCAAATACGTAGACAAACAACAGCATCATCATAATCGGTGTAATCGCTACCGTAATAATCGTATCCGGACTGCGCATGATGTTACGCATTAAGCGCCCTAATAATACCCCTGTTTTGCTCTTCATTTACATCTCCTCCTTTTTGCCGATGATCGCAAGGAAAATTTCTTCCAATGTCGGCTGCTTCTCGATATACTCCACTTTTGCCGGTGGGAACATCTCTTTAAGTTCTGTAAGAGTACCAGTCGTGATAATTTTTCCGCCATGCAAGATAGCGATACGGTCCGCCAATTGTTCGGCTTCCTCCAAGTACTGAGTCGTGAGCAAGATGGTTGTGCCACCGCCAGCAAGTTCCTTGACGGTATCCCACACTTCAATCCGTGCTTCAGGGTCAAGCCCTGTCGTCGGTTCGTCGAGAAAAATGACTGCTGGCGTCCCGATCAAGCTCATGGCGATATCAAGCCGACGCTTCATCCCTCCCGAATACTGATCTGCCCTCTGGTTAGCTGCATCAGTTAGGCTGAATCTTGCAAGCAAATCGTCAGCGACTTGGGCAGGACTAGAAACTCCACGCAACTTGGCGATCATTATCAAGTTTTCTCTCCCCGTGAGCATACCGTCTAAAGCTGCGAACTGCCCTGTCAGACTGATACTTTGACGAACATGATCCGATTGACGCTGGACGTCAAAACCGCAAATACCTACTTCACCACTATCTTGCTTCATCAGCGTCGAGAGGATGTTGACCGTTGTCGTCTTGCCCGCTCCATTTGATCCCAGCAGTGCGAAAATTTCACCCCGCTGCACCTCAAAATCCACCCCTTTTAAAACTTCCTTGTCTTTAAAAGATTTCTTTAACCCTTTTACAGAAATGGCTACATTACTCATACTTTTCCTCCTTATAAAAAATGTTTTGCGAAGATAAATTGCCTACACCCCTCTATTCAGTATTACTGATAATCTGTACTACTTAGTACCGAGTTAAAAATATAACTGAATAGCTATGGTGGCAATTCATATGTGTAACCAGCTAATCAGTCGGTATTATTTATTGCATTTATTTTTTTCTCAATTTCTTCATGATACTCTCATTCAAATCTTCACGATACTTGGAGACGTAAGTTTTAGCGTTTGCCACTAGTTCGTCAGCAAAGGAAGCTACGTCATCCCCAGTGATTTCAAGCACTTGTCTTCCTTCCGCCGCACCAGCTTCAAACAAATCGATTAATTCATACTGTATGTGCAGCATATCCATTCCATTACCCGCTGAGAAATTCCACATATAGTTTTGAATTTTCTTAAACACAAACTGATAGTCCTCCGGCAAGGCTCCAACTCGTGCCATCATCATTTTATACTCTTTTTTATCACCAATTAATTTTTTGAACATTTCCATCATATTAGTTTTCCTCCTTTTTTATAAAGCAGAACAAGAAACCCCAAAAATATCGGACACAATATCTTATCTTATGAAGCTAGTTTGACTTCAAGACGTTAATTTTTGATGATACAAAATCCCACTTTTCCCAAAATAATTCAAGCTCCTGACGGCCAGCTTCATTAAGCGAATAAAACTTTCGAGGCGGCCCCATATCTGACGGTTTCTTTTCAATATTCACAAGCTTTTTCTTCTCTAATCGTACGAGGATGGTATAGACCGTTCCTTCCACAACTTCGGTAAACCCAAGATCATTCAGATGACGTGTAATCTCATAGCCATACGTTTCACGGCGACTGATGATTTCCAACACACAACCTTCCAACGAACCTTTCAGCATTTCGGTTAAATTTTCCATATTCTGATCCTCCTTTACCCCCTATTCTGTCTGACTTATATTCAGTATTACAGAGTACTAAGGCGAATTTTTTACTGAATAGCTTTTGAGAAACCATACTATTCAGTATTACTTATTACAAGTACATTGTATGACTGAGTAGTGGTGGATGTCAACTGATTTTCAAATTTTTTCTAAAATCCGCTATTACCTATTGCTTACTGCATACATCTTGAGAAACTACACTATTCAGTATTACTTATTACAAGTACATTGTATGACTGAGTAGTGGCGGATGTCAATTGATTTTCAAAATTTTTCTAAAATCCACTATTACCTATTTGATACAACCTATTTTCTTTCTGAAGAAATCTCTCCACATACCTATCCAGCTAAGAAAAGAAAATACCCCAAAACGAAAATTCTACACTTTTTTATTTTGGGGCGCTATAATATTCCGAAGTTAATGAATATGGATGGCTCTCCTTATTAATAAGACGGATTATTTTTTGTTCTTCTACTATTATACCTGTGCATCTAATAAATTAGTTTTCGAATACATACAAATTCTTTATAAAGCCACTATTAAATGTACAACATCTTTTCATTACGATAACATCATAGCCATGTCTTCTGCTGCATTTGTAATCAGTTTTAAACCGAATGTTTCTTGTAATACATCAAGCACGCCAGGTGAAATAAATTCAGGAGCCTTTGGACCGATGCGAATATCTTGAATTCCAAGGCTAAATAGTCCAAGTAAAATGGCAACTGCTTTTTGTTCAAACCATGATAGCACAATACTAACTGGCAATTCATTCACTTCACATTGAAAAGCATCTGCTAAAGCGGCCGCTATTTTCACTGTAGAAATTGAATTGTTACATTGTCCTAAGTCAATGTAACGCGGGATCTCCGTACCAGGTACAACACCATAATTTACATCATTAAAGCGGAATTTCCCGCAAGAAGTTGTTAAAATTACCGTTTCTGGCGGAAGTGACGTTGCTAATTCACGATAGTATTCTCCGCCTTTTCCTGGGGCATCGCAACCTGCTATAACAAAGAAACGCTTTATTTTCCCTTCCTTTACTGCCTCAATAATTTCTGGAGCTAATGATAATACTGTATTTTAATCCCCAATCAGATAATAGACGATTAAAAAATTAAAACGTTTATACAACAAGCCCTGCATTTCATCTGCAATTTTTCTTTATCGATAAAAAACGTTATCAAAAGAAAAGTATGTGGGCGAATTGTGGGCGAAAATAACAAATACAACAAAAGAGCACAGCGTGTATATATCGTGCGCCAACACTTTATATACCGTCCACCTGACACAACCAGGTAAACACTTGCCATACTCTCATGAGTTATTGTACATCATGTAGGGTTTCTTAAGCAACGTTTACCACATTGGTGACGTTGCTTTTTTGTTTTAACAAAGGAGCCGAATAATGAAGATTCGTATCGATGTTATAGCAAATGAAGAATCTTATAACAACCTTTCTACATTCAAAGAAGTAGAAGAACTAAATAAAACTGTACGTACATACCGTAACACTATCCGTATTTCTATTAAACGTACTGACGTACAATCTAAATTAATTACATTACTTGAAATTTTAAAGCGCCACAGCTGCAAATATGTAGGTGTTAGTTTCCTATGCAAAAATAGAATAGCTGAAAAAATGGAAGTTTCATATAAAACTGTACAACGTTTAATGAAGAAACTTGTGGATCTAGAGATGGTTAAACAAGTTGCAATGAAGCGTACAAAAGACATGCTACAAACTTCCAATGCTATTATTATTCAACCAATTGTGGAAGAAGTGTCCAACAAGGTAGATACAAAAAGTCCTACAAAGTGTCCTACCATTAAAACAACCCCTGTTTCCTTAAAACAAAATATAAAAGATATAAACAAACGTAATAGTAATGAGAATAGCAATACACCTGAGGAAAACATTAAAGAAGTTGATTTTGTTGCTCACTGGGTACCACAACGTTTTATTTCTTTAACTAGCTCTTTTTACAGTGAATCTAAAACAATTCAAGAACTGTGGAAGGTCGTAAGACAGTGTAATAAAGTTACAAACTTCTCTACAGGTGATAAAGCATTTAATACAGCCCAGGAGCTTACTATTGGCTTAAAAGCTATCAAAGAGTTTGTTATGAAAATTAAATCTGGTACAAAAATGAACAAGGGTAAATTCGCTTATTTCAACGGGATTGTAAACAACTTAATGGACAAGTTCTATTTTGATAAGGAATTTATGGGGATATAAATATGATTTTTATACGGAAAATCCCACCACAATTTGTTAATATTATACTGATATTAATTTTAAGGAGTGGATTTTTTGTTAAACGCATTAAAAGTAATACTATTTTTATTATCAATTGTATCAATTATTATTTTAGTTATAGGTTTATTAATACCTAAAAAAGTATTATGGGGAGACAATATTAGTCGATTACGAGTTGTGAAAATTTATCTTTCTGTTGCTCTAATTTCATTTATTTTATGTATGATTTGTATTAATACAAACCCAGATAGAAAAAATTCTAATTCTCAAACTACAAAGGCATCAGTGACTACTACTTCTAGTAAGTGGGAAAATAAGATTACAGAGATAGCTTCAAGTAATAAAACACCAAATGAAAAATTTGACGAGATTAGCAAATATGCTCATGATTACAAGCCATCTAAAGATGAAGTTAAACAGTTTGGCGATGACATCATTAAAGAGTATAAAGATAAAAATTATATTAAAGATGCATCTAACCATGAATATATGCTTACGAATATCTTTAAATCTGAAGTTGTTGAGAGAAATGCATCAGAAAAGCCATTAAAAGATTTCGCTTTCGACTTCTGGCAAAACTCTAAATACAACTACCGTGGCGTAGAAAATGCAACAAGTAGCGCTACACAAGCAAACGAACGTCAAATGGATAAAGCATTAAGTAAAATGACCAAATAATTTAGGAGGTCTTTTCATGAGTTATGACACTATAGCATCATTACAACGTATGCAGCAATTAGAGCAAGCACAGGCTGTAAATGGGAAGCGCGTAGTATTAAAGCGAATCAATTCTACATTAGATATATGGTTAATTGTTATTGGGGTTCTTTTAGCTGTGCCAACACTTAGTTTTTCACTTATGTTATATGGGTTTTATTTTGGGATTAAAGAAATCTTCACTAAAACATATTTAGTGCAAAATGTTGCTACAGGTGAAAAGTTTAAAGTAGATAAGAACGAATTTAAACAATATAAGAAGTCCTTTAAGAAGAAAGAAAAACAAGTTAGAAGAATATCTGATTTGTAATAAATAAAAAATGCCGACTCAATTAAGAGCCAGCACTTTTTTTATTTCACTTTTATATATTCGTAAAACCATTTTCCACCCGGTCGATTATCCATCCACCAAGTAATTTTATCTAATTCAGTATTAGGTAAAACCTCGGTTTGGATATAGCATAGTCCCGTTAGTGGATCGGTGATAACAGTACCTTTTGTTCCTCGCTCATTCATCGCTTGAAGTGCTTCGTTTAAATAATTTGTACCGAATTCATAAGACTTAACGTATTGGTAACCACTATTTGAAGTATCATTTACAATAGATTGTTCAGTTTCACCCGTAAACCATGCTAAAGACTTTACCCCTACAAGAGAATTCAAATCACATTTACCGATACCAGGTACATTACCTGTTTCCGTGTATTGCCAAATATCACAAGGATATGCAGGTGTCTTTCCACCATAACGTGGAATCCATACAAAATCACAATCAACGCTTGCCATACCAAATGGTTCATACATGTGATGACCAACGTATAAACCAACTTTCTTAGCTCCTAATCGTCGTAATTCATCGATGAACGCCTGTGTACCTGCTTTCATATCTCCCATCGTTTTCACTTCTACATCAGCAACCCAAACTGTTGCACTCTTGTCACCACGGTTCCAGAAGTCTTGAGCTTCTTTCTTTGCATCGTTAATTGATACAAAACGGCAAAATGCATAGTTACCAAAAGGAATGCCATGCTGCTTCATAGATTGTGCATATCCTTTATATAATGGATCTACATAATTCGAACCATCTTGAACCCTAGCAATAACAAAATCTAATTGTGCTGCCGCTACATCCCAATTAATATTACCGTTCCATTTTGAAATATCTACAATGTTACCCATTATTGAACATCCCCTTTTTCATTTTCTTCATGATCTGACCAAATACCTAAAGCAATACCAACAGATAATAAATAAGGTGCCAGCTCATCTAAGAAACTCTTAGCTTCTGGTACACCGAATTTAGTAAATAAAAATCCAAGCAAAGAAAAGACCGCAATCCATGTTTTCCAGTTGCGGAATCGTTTTTTAATATTTTCTTTATTCATTATTCTCCCTACTTTCCTACAACTTTAAATAGCATCGTAATACCACCAGTGATAACAGCACCGATAACTGTTGTTCCAATCCAAAATACTAATTTATCTAAACGATCCACACGTAAATGAGCACTCTTTGCTGATTGTTGTGCTTCTATTGCAACCTCTCTTACGTTTCCAAACCCATCAATTTTTGTTTCCACTCGTGTTAATCCAATGATTACCTTTGTGAAATCATCGTGGTTTTCTTCTGGCACATCATTCATCCCCTTTTTGGCCAAAATAAAAAAGCCTACATTTCGCACGCTTTAAAGATACTTATTATTCTGCAGGCTGATATGGATCAAACATGAAACACACTCCTTTTGATCAAAATAAAAAAGCCTGCTTATGCACGCTTACTTTGTTTCTTAAACCATGAAATTAACACCGATATGAACAGTAACAGAAGTACCACCAGGAAGGTTGTTTACAAAAATATTACCACTACTTTGTACTGTAACCTCACAAGAAACTGTTGCATCTCCAATCGCAATACCCGTAAAGGCAACATCTTGTGGTGGACGACACCCCACAGGAAGAGTCGCAAATGGAGTAACATTTTTAGGATTTCGTATTGATCCAATTACATTAACGATATCACCATTTCTTTTATATTTCGGAATTCTATCGGGTACATTTGTAACACCTGTTGTATTTAAAGTTATCCAATCGATATCACCACTTTGTTTAACCGTTCCTTCTACCGTTAACTTTTTCGTTTTTACTTGCACTTCATTCATAGTAGAACCGTTGTATCCAGTTAAAAATAAATTTCTAGCTTGATTATCTAATGTTCCGCTCTGGATATAGTTCATATCATTGGTCGTTAAGAATCTCATTCGTCCTAATGCATTTGCGATTAGTAAAGGAGCATCATTACCAGTATGTTCTATACTAAGAGGACCAGACATACTATCTCCTATTTTTCGAACAACTTGATTTGCATTTATTAACGCCACTACATCTGCAATCTTTTTATTCGTATCATCAATTATTTTTAGATACCCTTCCACACTTTCGAGTGCTTTATCAAAATCTGAAATATAGTTTTCTATCTGAATGTTCCCTTCTCTTGCATCTCTTTTTAAGGAAATCCGAATATCTGGCGTACTCATTCGTTCTGTATTATTTTTCTCCAAAACAAAATATGCTGTCCAATCGCCTGGTACGGAAACAGATTCATCAGATAATACATATTCAAATACCCCATTGTTCGCATCGATTACTTTGGCGTCTTTTCTAATTAGTTCACCAGTATATCGTGTAGCCTCGTATTTAATTGTGTATCCTGTTAGCACGACAATTTTTCCGTGTTCTTTTAAATTTACAGTAAGTTTCAAACCATTCTTATCGTTCTGGCGAGATCGAATTGTTTTTGTAAACACTGGATCAGCCAAATCTATATCAATTATTTCATTCCTCATTAATTCAACTCCCTTCTATAGTTTGCTTTTAACGTGCCTATTTGGTCTTCTGGCGCGTTTTGTTCTACCTCTATACTTTACATTACCTTTTAGTTTTAACGGCTCTAATTCTTCAAGTCTAGCATCTGTTTTTGTTACGTATTCCTGGAAAGCCTTAGTCACTTGTGAAAGCATCCCATATAAGCCTACACCTGTTTCTTCAGATTCTTTTGGAATGACAATACCATAATGGATAGGGATATCATTTGTCGTTAAAGTGTTTTCTCCTTCTTTACGATCCATCCGCATTTCATATAGTTTTGGCATATCTAATTTGAGGTTATATTGTTTTATATCCCAATCCATTACTTTTTCTAACACATCAAATTTAATATCACGTATGTTCGTTTTGTATTTAGCTTGCGAAGATACTTTAAAATCCGCCGCTATTATTCCGCCATAGAATGAACCTGTACCAGATTTAACTTGAAGATACCCATTCTCGTAATTTGAATTACGTAACATACAGTACTGCATGATAAGATCAGTGTCTCCACCCGAAGAAGTATCAATAGATAGAATCCTCGTGCCGTTTTTGTGATAATAGAATCTTTGACCAGCCGTGAAATGCATATTCCCATTTGTGGCTTCAGCAATGAAGTCATTTTTTGCCTTTGCCGAAAAATTTGTACCAGCTAGTAGATTCATATATGACAATTGAGATTCAAGTTGCAAATATTCCTCTGCTTTTAAGCTCAAATCTCCATTTTGACCAAATTTAATAACGGAGGGAAAATACAAATCGGTACTACTGCCACCTACATATCCTCGTGTGATTCCTATCCCTGCCCCTTTAGGATAAATATTTGAATACTGATAAAGTGCAAGTGCTCCTTGTGAAGCTGTATCGTCATTATCTCCACCTAAAAGTAAAGTGGGTTGTAATTCATTCCTTGAATTTTTGTAATACCCTAAAAACATACGAGTAATATTATTTTCCATAATTCGCATGAATTGTTTAGATATGCTTACATAGTTTTTTGAATCATCGGATCTTAAAGTGGTACCACTAATTTCTCCACCTTTAATTAAATTACCAGTAAGTGTTCCAGCTGTTATAAAATCAGCGACAATTCGCCCATCATATGTAATGGCAGTTTCATATGGACCGTCTACTCCCCAAGGCGAATACCCTAATCCGTTGATGTTCCACTGCCAAACCTTTGAAGCGGTCATTTCGTATTTTGTGTCCATAATTAAAATACGATCTGGATAAACCCTAACATGTCCCCCAAATCCAGAGTTAATAAGATTCGTCGCATGTTCTTTTGCTTCATCTAATATAGAACCAGGCATATCCTTTAATTCATCATGCATTTGATCCACTTTACCTGACATATCAGTGAAATTTTCTTTAAAGTTACCGATTGTTAAATTTATATATTCCTTCTTTATTGGATCATATTTATAAGAAATAACTTTAGCCTGGATATCGATATTGTCTTCCAAATGCTTGACAGTAACGATATCCCCCATATATACACGTTGCAAAATAGCATAATCCTTATACTCTTCTGTTTGAGATAGTTCTTGAAATTCAACTTTATATGTCGCTTTAGGTTGGTCAACCTTTTGAATTTCAAACATATCATATGCTGCCTTACGCAAAAGTCTATAAGCTTCCTCTAAAGGAACTACATCATCATCATTTGCGTTCTCACCAAGAGCTGCTTTTATATCTTTGAATTCCACAACTCTTATCTTTGGATGAGGATACTTATTTATAAGTGGACTGTTTACATACTTTTCTGGTAAAAATAATCCGTCAAATCCTTGTGGCATAATTTTAGTAATCGGGCTCTTCCAATCCACATCACCCTCATAGCCTAGTAAATCCTTTTTGTGTTGAATAACAACACCACGATCCATACCACGACTTTTGAGCATTTTAACATCAAAATTATCTCGTTTTAATTCTCCGCCCCACCGATTGATAAAAGAATTATCTAAGCTCGTATCTAGCATTGCTTCAACTGGATTTTTCCTTACAATACGTGCACTTGCAATGGTCGGTATATCGGAATAAAAAGTAAAAGGATGTTTATATTGACACCCTCCTGATAAGCGATTCATTGCAGCATTACCGTTTGTGGTTTGAATGAAGATATCTTCTATTAAATTCTCTGTTAGATCATAAAAGATGTGATAACACTGTACAGTTATTTCTCCCATACTCGGTTTAGGGTTCACAACACGAAATAACTGGTCACCGTCTGGCGTGGGAACTTTAATGATACTCATACCATCAATATCTATTCCGTATGGAGCAAATAACGGATAACTAAATGTAAATGCAAATAAACCGTTGAGTTCTTCCTCAACAGTTGCATTGTAAATATTCTTATCCAGAATACCGATTCCATTATGTGTGAAATCAGTCTCATTTGGTTTATATAACGTAATCATACATATCTCCACCTTGGTTCAACTATGATTTTAGTAACTGATTCAGACCATGAAATTGTATTTATTCCAGGTTTAAAAAGCGGAAATTCTCCTATCATTTTAGAATTCATTGATGTTGTACCAACATATGCTTCTAACAAACCTGAATCGATGGTGACGGAATAAGCCACTCCTTTTATTCGGAACGATACATCATTAATCGTAATTGTTACATCACCGCCCCCATAAACCACTAGTTTTGGAGCAGATTCTATTGTTCCAGGATTTAAAAGATTTTCTGGTTTTGTCAATACAATTGGCACTGTTGTAACATATTCAAAAGGATCAAGTGTAAATTCCACTTCAAACTCTCCATGTTCTTCAATATCATTAACGATATCCCCGATTTTTACATGTTTTATTTTCCGGTACACTTCATCATCAGTAAAAAACAGTGTTTCCCCATTAATAAATAATGACTTCACACGTCTTATTAATGGTTTTATGTTTTCATTTTCAAGCAAGTTGAATTTGACTTTAAGAGGGACATCTTTATACGCCCCTTTCTTTGTAAGCGAACCGTGTCTACCAGGAACAATTATATGCTCTACTTCTTGCTCGGTGGTTGGAATAACTGGACGGCCTACCATATATACTCCGAAACTACTTACTAATTCGTTGTTAATTCCAATGTCCAGCAATTTAATTCCTCCCTATCCCTATTTTTGCATTACGTCCCCGTTGAGCAAGAACACTATCAATCTCTTCACCCATCAGTTTAATATCCCTATCATTCCTTACAACTGGATTATTGATATTGATAATTGTTGGCTCTTTTGACATAGTTGCTGCAATACCTTCACCAATTGCTCCTAATGTCTTTTTATTAAGAGGTAATACTCCTTCTGGTCCCGCTTCACCAGCACCTTGTAAATTCCCACCGTTCATACCGAAGATAGTTGGTCTAGTGAAAATACCACCTTTAGCACGCCATTGAACATTAATGCCAGATGGATAAGAGATTTCTTTCCCTGCAATTGTTTTGGAACTAGTTTCTAGACTAAAGTGTGGCATTTTAGGCATTTCAGGTTTAGGGATTTTTAATTTCATATTGTCAAAGAATCCTTTAATTTTATCAATTAACCCCTTCACCTTATCAACTGCGTCTTTTATTGGATCAATAATAAATCGTTTCGCTGCTTCAAACTTTTCTTGCGCTGCGTTCTTCACAGAATCGAATTTTTCTTTAGCTGAATTATATAAATCAGTAAATTTTTGCTTTGCTGAATTGTAAGCTTCAGTTACTGGATCAATCACATATTTTTTCACTAAATTCCACGCTGCAAGTGTATAGGACTTGATTTTTTCCCAATTTCCTAATATCCAATTTGCTAAATCATTAAGCTTTTCTTTAGCTGAATTATAAGCTTCTTGAATCGGTTGTATAATATACTGCTTGCATAAAGCCCAGGCAATTTGTGTTATTAACTTCACCATTTCCCATTTTTCACTTAACCAGTTAACCAATTCACCAATTTGCTTATTCATCCAGTTATACATTTCTTTCATTGGATCAATAATATATTTAGATATTAAAGCCCAGGCAATTTGCGCCCCTGCTTGTATTAACAACCACCCTGCTTCTAAAATGGTAGAAACCGCTGAAATAATAGGATCTAAGATTGTAAGAATGGTATTCCACGTTTCTTGCCAGGCTTGAGCCAATGCTCCCCACAATTCGGAAGCTGTTGTAACAAGACTCGACCACCATGAAGATGCAGTTTCAGTAATCCCTGACCATAAATCACTAAAAAATTGAGAAAATGGATCAAAAAAACTATGTGCCATTTCTAAAAATGAAGCCCAGGCTTCAGAAAAATAAGAAACTGTGGAAGACCAAGCATCTTGGCAAATTTGAACTATACCAGACCACAATTCACCAAGCCAATCTTTAAATTGTGACCACTTTTCAGAAAGCCAATCAGTTATGGCACCCCAATTTTGTATCGCCCAAATAACACCAGCTATAACAGCTGATATACCAGCAATAACAAGGATGACAGTACCAATTGTTGTACCAAGTGCTATACAGGATACAACAACAGCTGCAATTACGGGGGCTAAAAGACCCAATACAGCAGTCAAGGCCCCACCGATATATACAAAATTTTGAATTGGTTCTGGTAATTTGGTAAACCATTCAACTACAGATTTAACACCTTCTACTACTGGAGGTAATATAGTTGTTGCAAGTTCAAGTAGTTTTAGTCCCAATGGTTCAAAGGCCGCTTGTGTTTCACGTAGCATACTTTGAAATTTTTGTCCGAAGGATTCTTCTTGAATCTTTTTCATTTCTTCCATACGGCCCTTAGTGTCACCGAGTCCACCATTTACATCATTCAGACTTAATACAGCTTCAGCACCCATATCTTCCCATTTGGTCCCCATAAGAGCTACACCAATCTGATTGGCTTTTACTTTATCATCCATGTTTCGTAAATCACCTAAAACAGCATTAAATACATCAGCTGTGGTTGCTTTCCCCTCGTTAAACGCCTTCCATACATTTTGTGTCTCTTTTGATAAATCACCGAATCCCTCAGTAACACCTTTTGATCCATCTTGTACACGAATACCGAATTCTTTCACAAGGTCATTGATGTAATCAAGATTATAACTACCATTTTTAGTTCCATTTGCTAAAATAGTAAACATCTCATCTGCCGTAAAACCAGCTTGCTTGAACAGTGGTGCATATTCTGAAAGGTTATCAAATAATTCATCAGAATAATTCAAACCACTTTGGGCACCTGCAGCAAGTAAATCAAAAGTCTCTTGGGTAGATAAGCCAAACTGCGACATTAATTGCCCTGCACCACGAGTAGCTTCGTTTAAATCCACATCATATACTTTCGCAAGCGTTAAAACATTTTCTGAAGCGCCCTGTAATTCCTCATGTGGAACATCACGCATATTTTGATAGACTTTTATCAGCGCATTATCTACATCTTCAAGACTTTCACCGAATCCCTTTTTCCATGCATCCTTCGCAATATTACCAAGGTTTTCAGCACCTTTTTCAGTAAGTCCTAAAGAAGCTTGAATTTTTCTTTGAGAATTATCAAAATCTATTGCTATACTTGCAGCTGCCTTACCAAGTTCAATAATTTTTTCCGAAACGCCTTGTAACACTTGAGTAGCTTCTAATAAATTATTTAAATCTAATTTCTTTCCGATCTGTTCCATGCCATCGGCTGCTTGGTTACCGCTACGCCCGACACTCTCAAGAGAATTTTCAAATTGCTTTAATGTTGTTTTCGCTTGATTTAACTTTGTTTCAAGTTGCTGCACCTCTTTAGAATTTTCACCATAAACACGCTTTGCTGTGCTTAATTGTTGCTCTAAATTGTGTACAACTCTATCCGTCATTTCCATTTGCTGACGTAATTGTTTTTGTGCCAATTCTAATTTATCAGCTGCACTAGCATTTTGACCTAATTCAGCATTTTGAAGTTTAAATGAACTTGTTAAACGTTTTTGTTCCGCTTCAAGCTTTTTGGAATTCTCTTGTAAATCAAGCAAAGTTCCACGTGCTTCTCTTGCTTCGGTTGCTTGATCCGAAAGACCCTCATTGACTCTTTTCATCGCATTACTAAGTGAGGTTTCAGCACGTTCAGCATCTAAAAGTTTCCCGTACATTTTATTTAATTGTTCTGCAGTTGTATTTGTATCTTTGGACATTGCTTGATATTCAGAACGTAACATTTCTGTACGCTTTTTAGCGGCCTCCATTTGGATTTCAAGTTTTTTCTTTTCGGCTGCTAACTTATCCGTCATAGTAGCATCTTGACCCATTGCGGCAATATGATTCTTATATTCTTTCGCTGCATTATTCATGACCATATTGATTTGCTTCAATGTCTGAGCATACTGAACTTGACCATCCATTTTGAAATTAAGAACAACATTTCTTTCTTTATTCCCTGTCATAATCTCACCTCATTTCTTAGTAATACGGAGTTTGATCTAATGTATAAATTTGTTTTGGCTGTTCCTCTACCAATGCATCAGGATGGTTATATCTAAGATGCATAATGTATTGCTTTAAGAAATGGTTGGGTGTGATTTTCCAAAAATCATCCATACTTAAACCCAGTAATGTGTTACCAACATAAAAATAAAAATCCCAGTCCAATTCGGACTGAGATTCCTTGGTAAACACATTTTTTACTTTTTTTCATCTTTCTTTAACTTCTCCATATCGGAGCCTTGGAAGTTTTGATTGTTAAAAATATCTAATGCTGATTGGAAAACATGCTGCAAATCAGATAGAGGAATAGAAGACTCTACTTCTTGCGGAGTACATTCCGTCCCTGCACTTCTCATCATCCCATAGATTAGCGTATACATGAGTGTGGTTTCTTTAGTTCCTACAACTACCGAACCTGTTTTTAACATGTCATGTAGTTCTTTCTCGAATATATGATACTCTTTCCCGTATGCTTCTTGGATATAAGCAAAAGAAGTCATTGAGAAAATAACGGGGATATGTACACCCTGTATCTTAATTGTATTTCTATTTATATTAACGTTAACTAAATCACTTAAACGTGCCATTTACATTATCCCCCTACTGTCCTGTACTTGTTCCCAATGTAGTTAATTGAGATTCATCACAAATAACTTGTTTCATAAAGTCTTTAATTGTAACGCCTGTTGCGGAATCACGAACTTCTGAAAAATCTACTTCTGTTACATCATTGAATAATAACGGGGTTGCTTCCATAACTAATGATTGATCTTTAACCTCTGCTTCTTCTGTTGTTGTTGCAAATTTTTCTTCTGCTGGTGTAATTTGAACACGAGGGTACCAACGACCAACACGAGAACCATCCGATAATGGAGCAACAAACCCTAAAGCGAACATTGGGAATTCTTTTACTGTTGCTTTATTAAATACCACACCTTTTTTCGCCATATATCCATAAATTGCATCTTTAACAACCTGTGGTAATGCTGCAAAACTTAAAGACAATGTGTATTTACTATTTTTACTTGCATTTACAAATAATTTATTACTTGCCCATTTTTGAACTGTCGTACTATTTCCTGCAATCCCAAGTTCAGTAATGATGTCCATTATATAAATATCTTTTTCGTATGTCGGAATTGCGAGATTTGTATCTTTTCCACCAGTCATCATTGCAATATATAATGATTCAATCCCCACTGGATATAATAAATCCTTCGATTTTGTTGTCGTTGTCGTTGCCATTTATATCATCCTTCCATCTTATCTATTATTTTTTCTGCTAAAATATCGGCTACTTTGTCACCCTCTGCATCAAATGTGTTTTGAGAGAAGTGTAAGCCTTTCACACGACCTCTTCCATTCGCTTTTTTATGACCATGTTCAGCTAAATGCCAATACCAAGCTTTATCTTCAAATTCCAAAGAAACACGATCATTTTTTATAACGACTTTTAAGCTATTTTTTAAATGAGTTCTTTTGTTCTTGTTTGAAAGTTTAATATTCGCTTTTAATT
Organism: Bacillus cereus group sp. N8; assembly: GCF_016483685.1. Classification (NCBI taxonomy): domain Bacteria; kingdom Bacillati; phylum Bacillota; class Bacilli; order Caryophanales; family Bacillaceae; genus Bacillus; species Bacillus cereus group sp. N8. The sequence continues at coordinate 128,728 of NZ_JAEHBK010000003.1, forward strand.
TTGCAGCAAAATATTTTGCTGCTTCCTCTAATACATCCATTTCTACTTGCTTATTAACTCTAAGTAACGTATTAATATCTTCTAAAGCATCAGCAAATCCATTATTGTTAGCAGCCATTAATTAATACACCTCACCGATGTTATGAATTGCGTTACAGTGTCATCATTCTCATCATAGGGAATGCAAAAAAATGAAGCGTATTCAACTCCATTTTCATTAAAAACTACTGTTAATGGTTCATAATCTTTCTCAGTACCATTTGTAATTACTGCAATTTGATATAAAGGCATTGATTTAAGAACTTTAGATGATGCTCGTTTATGCGTTTCATTCACAAATTCATACACAATGTAAGGATAATCAGTCTTTGTTGAAGCATTATCACGATAAACAGGAATTCCTGACTGTTTCATGAGATTTCTTAATTGCTGAAAATTAATTTGCATATGACAAATTCAACTCCATGATTCGTTCATCTTCACGAACATAAATTCTTTCAATGTTATAAATCTTATCTTTGATTTTGATACGGTAATCTTTTTGGTTTTCTTCAATTTCTCGATTTAAACGGACTTCAATCTTTTTCATGACTTCATTTCCATCTTGACGACTAAAGTGTTTGTCCGTAACTGTTACACCAATATTGTTATATTTGATGTTTCTCTCAAATGGATATCCCATTACTACACGGTCTGTTTCTGGATCAATTATTTCACCAAGTTTTAATAAATCAGCTAACCATCTTAACTTATTTGTCTGTCTCTTTGGCATTGTACTGCTCCTGTATTATAAAAGGTGTTATTGCATCAAGTGCTTGAATAAGCTCTTTTTCAGATACACGATATTCATAAAATATAGCCGCACACATAATGACCATATATTCCTCTTGCTTACCCGTTGCATTTTGAACATATCTTTGACCTTGTTTTATATAAAAAGGGAGCATGGTTTCACTCATGCCCTCTTCCCAATGAATATGTTCTTTTAATGTATTTACTAAAGAATATTCCATACTGAACACCTATCTTTTAAACTTTTTTCAGACCTACTTCATAGCGATAAACAGCTGGTTCAAATGGAGAATATACTAATTGTCCATCTAATAAGTTATAAATTTGGAAGCCGACTTTATTCGTTCCACTAAACTTCTCAATTAATTTCTGTAATTCCATTGCACCAATAACATCTTGAATATGGAATGCTTTGAAATCACCAAAATAGAATACTGGTTTAGTTGGATCCGTACCATTTGCTGCATCTGTAAAATCTACATTATGACCTAGTAATTTGTAACCAACACCATCTGGAGCTTGATATAACAATGGACGACCTGTTGTATCTGTCATACCTTCTAAAACTGTTAATGCTGCACGGTTAATTAACCACATTGATTTTTTTAGAACTTCTGTAACTGGTTGTCCTTTTACTTTAACTAACTGTTGGTATAGTTTTTGAGAATAACCTGCAACATTAATATCAATAACTTCTGATTCGTAATATTTCACAGCTTTTTTAGCTAATGCATCTGGGTTTTCATTACCTGCATCATTACCGTTAAACATATAGTTTGTTTCTTTACGTACATACGCCTTTTTCAACTCATCGATAACAATTTGTTCAATTGGCGCACCTGTCATTTTTAATAACTTTTTAGTTACAGTAGCAAGCGCATCAAATTCTGCTGGGCTTAATAAAATTTCATCAAATTCAATTCCTGTTTCTGTGATTTCATCAGATGCACCACGTTCTTTTTTACGTACATTTGCATCAGCTTTCTTTACAAGGACAGGATATTTTACATCCCCTGCTGTACGATGAACTGAACCATATTTACGCAGTAAATTTTCTTCTTGAGCATAAGTAATGATTTCACTTGCAATAACTTCTGGAATAGTTACTGATCCATTCCCTGCTTCAATACCTAAAGCACGTGCTTCTGTTTCTGTGATTCTACCAACTACAAAATTAGCGAATGCTGAACGAATCTCATTCTCTTTTACTTTAGTAGTTTTATGACCACGAGTTGAAAGACCTGAATTAATGGCTGTCATTGCTGCATTTCGTTGTTCTGGTGTTATACCTGTTCGGTTTTCACCCTCTCCATTGTTACCGGAACGTCCTTCATCACCATTTGAACCATCGTCACCAGTTCCACCTTCATCGCCGTTAGAACCAGCTTCTCCTTCACCTGCTCCTTCGTCGCCACCTTCATCATCTAGATTTGCTAACGCATCAGCAACATCTTGTAATTCCTTATTAATTTCATCAATTTGTTCTTGAATTGCTGGTAAATCTTCTGCACGTAATTCTGGATTTTCTACCTGCGTACGTAATTCTGTTAATCTTTCTTTATTTCGTTTTTGTAGTGCTAATAATAATTGACGGTTCATTTTTTTTCCTCCAATAACTGATCTATTTGTTTTAACATCTTAGTTCTTTGTTCTACTTCACTATCAATTTCTTTACTTCTAAGTGATACTTCTGTATCTTCATAAGCTGGAATTGATACAACGGATACTTCATACAATTCAACTTCATGGATTGTTCTCAATGCTGGTTCAACGGTATAGTCCCATGTCTCTTCTGTTGCACGGAATCCAAATGAACATTGGTTAATATCACCACGTTTCATGCTTTTAACTAAATCATTCGCATAAGTTGTATCAGGCATATCCACTTCAAATTTCAATCCATGATTATCTTCTGATAATCGTAAAGTTCCACTTTTTGTTCTTCCTAAAACATTGTTCCAATCATGATTAATCAAAGCCCTGATATCATTATTTTCTGAAATAGCTTTACTAAAGGCACCTGGAGCAATTGTTTCTGTAAACCAATCACTGATATTAGTTGGTGAATTGAAAATAGCTGCATAACCACTAATTACATTTGGTTCTTCATTAATCGCATCTCTTGTTTGAAAACTGGTGATGTTAAATGTCCGAATTTCCTTTTTCTTTGTCATTTCCATCCCCCCCCTTCAGGCTATCATCAGTAGCTTTTTTCTCACCTATTTTTGATAAGTCATTTGAAATATAGATAGCTTGTGATTCAGGTGTATTCTGTTTAGGGAATCCAAGCATTTCGGCAACATTATCTGGTGAAGTAATACCGGTACGCACAATGTTGTAACCAATATTTGTTTTTGTACTGTAAGTAACAAAATCGAGAATGTTGATTCTGAATTTAATACGTCGGTCCGAATTTTTCCCGAAAAAAAGAAGACTCAAATGGTCTTCAAAGTTTTTCATAATTGGTCTAACTGCCTTGTTATGCAAATACAACATCGCTTTTTCAATATCTTCTTTAATTAATGCTGTGTATGTATCCACGTTTATCCCTAAAAACTTACCTAAATCTTTTTTATATACATTTAGATAGGCTAGAGTTTTATCATCTTCTATAGGGCTTTTGAGCGTTTCTATCTCATATCCTTTCCCCAAAGGAATCATCTTAACAGACCTTGCTTCATCAATTGATTCTAATTGATCTAAAATAGCTTTAATTAATAATGACTGTGTGCCATTTTTAGGATTAATATGTGAATCCATTTTCAATAGGAAGGCTAGCAAACCACCTTTTTTATATTTGTCGGTTAAAACCTTTTCAGCACTCATTACACCCTCAAGTGTATCTTTTCCCAGCTCAAGAATACCTCTTCCTTTTAGATGGTCTGAACCGATATTTTTTACATGTCGAATCATAAATGAAGGAATATCCACGCCATTAATTCGAAAATGTTCAATTAATCTATCATCTAGTTCAGTGTAAACATTTGAAGCAAGATGTAATTGATCACCGTCAAGAACTGGGAAGACTTCACCCTGAAGTAAATATACATTTGTCATTAATTTAATGAATTCAGATTGTGTTAGGTAATTGTTAGGATTCTTTAATACTTTAAGAGAAAAATCATTCTTTAATTCTTGACCCTCTTTATCTTCTACAACAATTTCCGCTAACATCATTTGATTACTTATATCTTGTAGTAGTTCATATACATCCGATGATTCTAAAATATTATCAGCATTTGCATAGCTCCCACCATAACGAACAGTGTTGTTAAATATATCATCAAGAAAACCACGTTTTTCAATTTGACGGTACAAATAACTTGAAAACCTACTTCTTATCCCCATATTTTCACCGCCTTTCTATCTATAAATTTCATTAATTAATTCGTCCATTCCCTCTTCGCCTACATCGTCCATAATCATCATGGTTTCTTTATGAGCAACTAAAAAAGCAACAAATCCATCAATCTTCTTTTTGGACTGTCGCTTACTTGGTGCTTTCATTCCGTTAAGATTTGTAACTACTACAACATTAAGTGCGCAATAAACAAATAAAGGATTGTCGGTAATCAAACGCTTTTCATAAATTAGTATTTCTGAATCATCAAGCATTGCATTCATAACGTTTGGATACTGATTTACTGCGATACATTCTAAACCGAGGTTTTCAAGCTTCTCTATTAACTTTTGTGACATCGCTGGATCGTAGTTTATTTGTTGTACATCATATAAATTCATACATTCAACGATATATTCCATCACTTGATCTTGGTCAATCATTTTCCCATCACAAAACGTTGCAAAACCACGTTCAACCATATCTGTATAGGGAACATTATCTTCTTTTTCTTTAAAATCAATATTTTCATTAGGAAGGAAATACATCTGTTTGACTTTCAGAATCGAATTACCTTCTTCATCATGTGAAGGGAAGTTTAAACTTACACATGTTAAATCTGTTGTTTTAGATAAATCCAATCCTAAATAACAAGTTTCACCTGTAAGATCACCCAAATCTTCCACAAGAACATGTTGCACTTGATCGTGTTCAAAATAATTGTCTGCACCATTTACGAAAACATTTAAATGCTTAGAAAGAAATTCGGCTTTTGAATGTGCGGACTGCTTTGCCTTTTTAAATTCGATTTCAAGTTGTTCCATCGTAACGGATACACCAATATTCGGGTTTACCATTTCCCAAACTTTACGATCTTCCCAATCATAATTTTTATTCGGCTCCCAAATCGCAACAAACAAAGAATCATCATCGTCATTTTCAAGAACAAGTTTCGCATATTTATAAACACGCATACCTACAGATGAAGCACCTTTACCGGCCGTTGAAATATTAAGCATCATTGGTTGCTCACGAGAAATCTGTGCTGACTTCAAGTTGTCGTACATGTCCATATTTTCTTGTGCATGGAGCTCATCATTCAACACAAAATAAGGATTCTTTCCTTCAAGGCCCTTAGTGTTTTTCGTTAATACTTTGAATTTATTTTGATATGCAATTCCATTGATACTATATCGATACATAGCACCACTGACAGTACCATTCACACCTTTATAAATTTGCGTGGGACTTGCTAAAGGTTCAGAGTTTTCTATTGCTTGTGCAATTGGCTCAGCTGCATTTTGCGCTTGTTCATAGTCTGATGCTGCACAATAACAATCGGCCCCAAGTTCAAGTTCTCCATACATAGCATAGAGTAATGCACCTGCTGCAATAATTGTTTTTCCGTTCTTCTTTGGTACTTGAACATATGATTCACGAATAACACGGACTGTTTTTCCTTTTTCGTTTTTATGATACCAACCATACATATTTGCAAAAACAAACATTTCCCAAAGCTCTAATTCCATCAATTGACCTGCAAGTGGGCCCTTTACATGACGGATGAACGATTGAACGAAATCCAACATTTCATTTGCTCGATCTACATCAAACCACATATCTTTACGCTTTTTCCACTTCTTATAACGCTCTACAGCAAGAATGATCGATTTCGGGTATTTCTTTTTATTACGTATGACGTTATTTGCATATTTATCAGCATAGTTAACGCCTGGTGTAATAATCATTTAGATTTCCGCCATTTATTCCGATGAGCTGCCAATTCATCTTTTGGTTCACTAGATTGATTATTCTCTGCACTTTTAGGCGTTTTTTGTACACTTTTCCCTTTATTCGTCATTCCTAGAGCATCTAGCATTTTATTCTTTTTATCATTCCAAGTTTCAACTTGTTGAGCAAGCGGATGTTTCATTTCATTTGTTGCTCCTGCCTTGTTCTTATGCGTTTTTATAGCTGCAAAACCATCTAATTTCCATTCATCAAACATAGATTTATAAATAATAAAAGCATCTAAATAATTATCAATTAATGGTTCTAAAGAAGGTGTGAAAAGTTCCTCTTCAGTCAATAATTTTATGATTCTATTTCGCTCTTCATCCCTTGCTACATCTAGGATTTCCAACTTTTTCTTTTTTGACATTCGGGCCATTTTCACACCCCCCTTCATTTTTAAAAAATGGTGCAACTATTGATGTGCCCCCTATGCTACCTATCCTTCCCAGAGGACAAATTTTATTTTTTGATAGGGGGGCTTCCGAAATAACTTGGAAAAACTGTTCTCTTTTTGTCTTCGTTCTCTTCGATTGTATGGCAAACTGGACAAAGTAATCTCAGGTTATTCTCTTCTAATTTAAGTGTTTCATCTTCTTTAATTGGTATTACGTGATGAACATGAGCACTCCTACCAAAGACGAACCTTCCACATCGCTGACAATATCCTTTCTCTCTTTCATATACCTTTGACCTAACATACTTCCATGCATCAGTACGATAGAATGGTTTGTTATCATGATGGTAGATGTTCTTCTTGTCTTTCTTCCTTGGTTTATTACGCTTATGCTCTTCACAGTAACGCCCTTTGTTTATCTTGTTATGGCAGCCGTTAAAGTCACAGTATTTCATGATAGTAATTCAATGATGTCTTCTTTCTTTTTAACATCAGAAGGAATATCGATGCTTAACTCATCAGCATACTCACGTAACTGTTTAACTGTCATATCATCCAAGGATGCTGTGCTCACTACCGTTGTATCTGGACCGTTTGCTAAGTCCCCACCCATAATCATACTCTCAGGATTTACAGTTATTTCGAATCCTGGTTCTTCACCTGTAGGAACAAATAGACTTCGCTTTTCTTTTGTATCCCAATACTCAGTACCAGATACAGTCTTTCTAATTTCTATAATCATTTCTGGTCACTCCTTCATTTACTAATTTAATTCTTTAGCTTCCTTTGCTTTTATGAATTGAATCATAATCATTAAGCAAAGTATGAACCCACCGAAAAAGCTCAGCCAATAATACACCTCATTACCACCCTATAATTTTCGCATAATAAAAAGCATCCAAATGGATGCTAAATTATTAATTATTCTTTATTAATTTAAACACGGTAAATGAAGTTTTATTCTTATTCCAAGCACCTAATGTTTCCATATTCACCTGTACCTTGAACATTATTAAGTAACTGGAAGAAGAGCAAAAGCTCTCCTCATTAACGGTATCATTCAATCAGTGCCATCTGCTGGTTTCGGATTTTATGTGCCGCAATTATAAAGCCGTTTAGAATTTTATAAAGGAATCTTGGTAAATAACGTTTTCCGCCATTACTCACAATACAAATATAACACGGTAATTGCAAAACAACCGGCACATTTACTGCCAAAAAGCGGTCACGACTCTGCCACTTATTTTAATTAGCTAATAACCTTTATTTTCCTAGACAACCTTACTGCAACAGCCATAAAGAATAAATTGAATTTTTATTTAGGTATTATGCTTGATCTGATTGTAGAACATGTAATGGAGGCGGAATAATCCAACCTTTTTTCTTATTCAGACGAAGTAATATAGCCCCAGCTTGTGCTTTTTTCATATGAAATTGGCCAAACATCATTCCGACATCTTCTCGAAGAGATTGTCCCATAGCTTGACTACATGCTACTAACCCAGCAGCAAGATCCATAGAAACTTTTGCAGCAATTTCTGCATCATTAATACGGGCTCCAGGAGGAATCGTTTCAATAGATGCAACTGGTCTTTCTGGAGGTGCTGGAGGTAATGCAACACCATTCAATTTTAATATATTTTTTAATTCTTCAACTTCTGATTGGATATCATTCTCTACAAGGTTTTCTAAAAATTTCTTTAAATCCTCGTCTCCTGTGTGGTTAATAAGAACTTGATATCCAGCAATTGCACCTTGTGCCGCTGCAAGGTAACTCCAAATCCCAAAGACTTCTCCGTAGTGCATTGGTTCATTTTGTGGATTTCCACTTAAAATACCCATAAAAATATTCCTCCTTAAAGAAATTAGACTTTTAGCAACAATACTTACTATAGAAAAAATTTTCCCAACCATGTTCTGGATTAAAGAAAATAAGTTCTTATAACTCATAAGGAACACCTTACCCAAATATAGTAATTACCTCTCATAGAATGCACCGTTACCAAAAATTTATTCTTATAAAGAATAAATACATTTCAATTAACTTAATCCATTATTATAAGTACTTTTAATAATAAAAATTAAAGATGTTTATCGTAATTTCAATTCAAATGGCTTTATATATTTTCAACCGAATATTGTCTAAAGGAACTGGATAAATTACTAAATACGAAAGGAGGGAAAACCATGAAGAAAAAACTTTCATCTATTTTAGGTGCCCTATTACTAACTATTATGGTTTTTGGTACAAGCGTCCATGCTGAATATGATGGATATAATACGGATAGAGTTAACAATACTAATATTACAACTCGAGTTAATGACAATAACATGAATAGAGTTAATAATGATGTGAGAACTCGAAATGTAAATACGACAAATGATTTAAATGATAATCGTGATAAAAATAATAATTGGACTTGGCTTGGTTTATTGGGACTATTAGGATTATTTGGTCTTAGAAAAAAAGACAAAGATCCAGAAACACGTTAATGTAGAACATTGCATTTAATTTTAAAAGATATTTATTTATCAAAAGAATGCAAAATGAATAAATTATGAATCGCCTTTAATGAGGCGATTTTTTATTTTTGCGTTACGTCCATTTGACGAACTACGCTTCTTTTTTATGCCTTTTCTTCACTTACCCATATCTTATATTTTGTGTAACTGCCCTTGTCGCTGAAGCCCTTGATATTCATAGCTTCATAAGACTTTTCCTTTTGAGTTACACAACGCATAAAAAATGGGTAATTATAAAAATCAAAAAAATAAAAAGGATTTTGCTATATTTTAAATCTAGTCATAGCCTTATCCATTGCATCTTGGTTTACACCGATATATCTAAGTGTCACTTTTTCGCTTGAATGATTGAATATCTCCATTAGCAAAGCAATATTCTTTGTTTGCGTGTACATATGATATCCGAATGTCTTTCTTAATGTATGAGTCCCTATCTCCTTTAAGCCAAACTCTGCTGCTGTGCTTCTGAGTATCTTATAAGCCATGCTACGTCCAATTGGTCTATTAGTACCTTCACGACTTTTAATTACATATTCACTGTCATCTCGTTCTTCAATGTACCAACGTAATTCTCTTTTTAACGCTGGAGTTAACTGAATACGTTTTTGTTTCCCTGTCTTTTTTTCTCTCATTGAAATATGGCTGCCTTTCAAATCACCTATCTTCAATTTGAGAATGTCACTAATACGTAAACCTGTGTTAATTCCCATTACAAACAAAATAAAATTACGTTCGCTGTTTTCTTTCAGATATTCTTTAATCTGTTGTATTTGCTCTGGATCACGGATAGGTTGAACAAAGTTCATAGGTTATCCCCTCCATTCTGTTCTTCCGTCTCATATATTTCTAATCTAAGAGCAAAAGCTAGTTTATAAAAAGCATTAGATTTATTTCTTCTATATGTACGTTCACTCATACCAATCTCGTTATAAACCATGTAATCAAAAACTTCTTCATCCTCCAAATATCGTTTTACAATAATGTCCCTTTGGATTTTGCTAAAACGACTTAATGCCTTATCAATTTGAAAAGATAAACGTTGTAATTTCACTTCTCTTTCACTCATAGCAACATTTGCTAAAGCAACATCTTCAGCTGGCTTTCCTATTATGTTTGTTGGACCATGATACCTTACCTCACCAGAGGCTGTGACCTTCATCTCGTTTCTAATCATCCCAAATTGTCTGTAAATACGAACGTTTTCTAAAATCTCTTCTAAACGAACCTGTGTTGCTTTTCGGTCAATTTTAGGTAAGAAAGTTAATTGCATCATATTTATAAACACCCCTTATCTATTTTGTTAAAAAAACCAAAAAGCGGACACCAAACTATAGAGCAATATCACTAATGCTCTTTATAGTTTGATGTCCGCTGGTTCTTCCAGTAGGACTAAATGTGTAATTGATATTATTATATCATTTTCTCATATTTTAGTAACTTTCTTATTAGAAAAGGATTATTTTGTAAAAAATTTATAAAATCCATCTTCATTGAGCAATCTATATCTAAAAGGATTAATTATGAAAATTTTGAAATACATATTACTTAGCATTGGTTGGATTGCATTATTCGCAATGTGGTGGGCTATATTCTTTCATTAAATACATCTACCCCCTGGATAAAACTCAATATTCCGTCAATACTGTAGATAGGCTGTTAGCCAGAACTCATTTAAAGTAGTTTTCTCTGTATCTCCTTGTAGGGAGCAGTTAGCTTTTGCTAGCTGCTCTTTTGCATACTTTGTTATATTTTAACCCATACTAAACATTAGTTATGTGTATACATGACCAAAATTTCTAATAACAAATTTACTGTTCAAATGCATCCTTTGGTTATTCTCCTGTTGGATGCACTTGAACTTTACAAAATGAAATTTTTATTAAACTCATTTTCACTCCCACATAATATTTTTAATGCTGCTTATACTATAGCTGTAACTAAAAGTTACATATCATTTACTTGTAGGGCCTAATTTCCTTTTGTACAACAAGTAGTTAGCTAATTGTGCTAGCTACTTTGTTGTGCAATATGAAGTTTTTTAATTCACTTTACCCGATGAATAAACTTTTAAGTTTCTAACTATACTACTCATGAGCTATTACAGATGTAGCTCAATCTTTCCAAATCACATTTGTTCATTCATTTGGCAGGCCGTTCACTTACCAACTGTCTGCCATCTTATTTTCATTGGTCCTTTATTATAAAATTCAAGAATTAATTCCCACAAATTGTAGATACTATAGGTAGGCTAACAGCCATAATAGTTTTCCCATGAAATTGTGCCGAATCACATATCCTTTAAAGACAGTACTAAGAACATTGCAGTTAGCTTAATTAGCTAGCTGCTTTGTTTGTTAACCATTTTTTGCACGAATACAGTTTATATGCATAACTTTTAAATTGAAATCCATACTATATTTAGGTCTTAATATCTAAAACCCTTATTTCAACCTTAGACCTAACAAATCGCTCCTCTCCCTTCCCTGGGGCTAAGCAGTTAGCTTAATTAGCTAGCTGCTCTTTTTTATTAGTCTGATTATAAAATTTTGTTCTTATTTCTTTTTCACACCATATACTTCTAACCTAGACCCAGCTCATAGAGTTACCTCCTATCTTAAAGAGCACTTGTACATGGTGCTCTTTTTTAGTTTCCTCATTTCTACACAATGCAATTTTTGTGCAAAAGATACACACTCAATTAAAAATAGCCTCATATGATATCTTCTACCCTCTCTTTTTAAAATAAATAGCCTTTACAGAGCACTTTCCAAAGTGCTCTAACTTTTACATATCAAATAGCGTTTTTGTTCAAATCCTTCACGCCTCATGAAAAAATCACATATGGTATCACGTACTCTTTTACATTAAGAGTTTTGGTCCGAAGAGCACTTTTATATGGTGCTTTTTAGTATCGAATGTGAAATAGAGGCTTGCTCTTAAAACCTTTTGTGTGATCTTTATAGGCTCTTTACTTACACCTGTGTGTCTGTTTACTCATAAGTTGTTAAAAAATTAGTTAGTTAATTTATAAGAGAGGTGTAAAAATGAGTAAATTTAAAAAGAATTGTCACATACCCTTTCCATGTGCCTTTCCTTTACCTCAAATAGGGCCAACTGGGCCTACCGGACCTGCTGGAGCAACCGGACCATCAGGTGGACCTCCGGGACCTACCGGGCCTACCGGGCCTGCTGGAGCGACCGGACCATCAGGTGGACCTCTGGGATCTACCGGGCCTACCGGAGCGACCGGACCATCAGGTGGACCTCCAGGACCTACCGGGCCTACCGGACTTGCCGGAGCGACCGGACCATCAGGTGGACCTCCGGGACCTACCGGGCCTACCGGACCTGCCGGAGCGACCGGACCATCAGGTGGACCTCTGGGACCTACCGGGCCTACCGGAGCGACCGGACCATCAGGTGGACCTCCAGGACCTACCGGGCCTACCGGAGCGACCGGACTTACAGTATCTGGCTTATCTCAATATGCTTATATTTATAATACAGCAGCTCAAGTTGTTGCCTTAGAAGCACCTATTCTTTTCAATTCAAACGGTTTAATGACACCTGGTTTTACTCATACTCCTGGAACTTCTCAGATCATGGTTATTAATGCAGGAGATTATAAAATTTCTTTTTCTGTATCAGGAGTTCAGTCTAATCAATTTACGCTCTTTTTAAATAGTGCTCCAGTTACCAACGCAGTTTATGGATCAGGTGCAGGAACTCAACCAAACAACGGGCAAACAATCCTCACTTTAGCCGCAGGTGATATTCTTACCCTTAACAATCATACTTCCGCTGCTGCAGTTACTTTGCAGACTTTAGCAGGTGGAACACAAACAAATATAAATGCTTCGATTGTAATTGAAAAGTTAAATTAATTATTTCTTAAAGCTCTGGCATTCAATAATCTAGAGGGGATTCTTTTTTCAACAAGTAGTTAGCATTAGCGATTCATTGTCACATTACGATGAAATGGTCATATATTATTTCGAAGCAAGAAACCCTAATCTACTTTTCAACATTTCACTTTTTCTCTAAAGAGCACCGTAAGCAAGTGCTCTTTTTTAGTTTCCCTTATTCTACAAAATGAAGTTTTTATTAAGTTCACTTCCGTATAACCTTTCCAATCTTGTTTACACTACAACTGTAACTTAAGGTTACACATCATTACTTGTAAGGCCTAATTTCCTTTGTACAACAAGTAGTTAGTTTATTGAGCTAGCTGCTTTGTTGTGCCAAAGATGTGTTATTGTATGGAAGCTTTCCATTCATAGCATTCTACCTTTCTTATTTGAGAGCACCGTAAGTAAGTGCTCTTTTTTAGTTTCATCTATTCTACAAACTGAAATTTTTATACTAATCTTCCTCAAGGACCGCAACTGTTAAGTAATTCCTAGCCTTCTTCCGCTTTGCTAACTTCCTCTGATAAGCTGGCGTTGTATAATAACGAACCGTTTCAGGAAGTACGCCCATATGTTGAGCGCATTCCTTTATGGTCCCGAGACAAACGAATGATTCACCTTTATAAACGACGTACTCCTTTAAGTTCACAATTTAGCTCTCCTTTTCTAATAAAATAGCGTTTTTGTATTAAACTAATTTAACTTTGTTGTTATAAAGATCATTGTGAAGTTTCACAAAGTACGGTGTATTTATAACAGCGCCCCAACCTTCGCAAGAGCTATCTCCACAATTACACGGTAATGTTCTAAGATTGTATTCGATATGATACTCATGAATCGTTATTCCAGAACGCTCACAGTAACCGCGTTCAAACTCATATTCAGTCAATTGATTCTCTCCCTTTCTACCCAAATAACGATTTTGTTTGAAAGATGTATATTTTTATACGCAATTCATATACTTTAAATAACCTGTTATGACTTAAACTAATATTTTAGTGCCATTCCACTTTTTTTGAGACAACAAGCCTCCGGTTGTTGTCTTTTTTCTTTTCTCTATTCAAATAAAGATTTTGCTTAAACTTGCACGTACACTAAAAGCATACATATGATGTTATCGTAGTCACCTTTTCGATATGAGTCTTGGTCAAAGAGCGCTTTTAACAGCGCTCTTTTTATGTTTAAATAAGGATTTTGTATTATTCTCATGTATTTTTTTGATTCCTTCGCATACATTATTATCACAAGGAATTCCACAGGTTGCTCTGGTCCAGTTTCCTTGAATTTCTTGCACACCTTGTGGAAAGAATCCGTTTATTACTAACGGATTCTTTTATTTATTTGTCATACAATAACTATTTTGTACTAATTGAACCCCAATCAAATGTTTCTAATATTTTTATCAATCGTTCCACTTTCGGTGCTCTCCAAGCCGTCATAGCATACGTGTGAGCTTTTGAAGTGTAGTGATGGCGATTCGATTCAAGGTGACGCTTGGCTTCTTCTTTTGTTAGAAACATAGTGTTAGGAACAATGAAATCCTCTTCCTTAACAAAAACTTTATTAAAATAACCCGAATCATTTAGATTTCCTTCTACATACTCCCACAAATCATAAAAGCTCTCATTCTCATTGTTTATAAGTTCTTGTAAGTCTTCATCCTCCTCAATTTCATCTTCGAAATATTCTTCTAAGTACTCTTTTAAATTACTAAAATTAGAGAATGTAACGTGATCACCATCATTAAAGAAATGTTCCTCATGTCCACTGTCATAATCCTCATGCCCCGGAACAATTCGATAATCCTTAATTACCCAAAAACGCGGTGCGGCTTGCGAATCATAATCATGTTCACCCTCATGTTTCATAATTGCCTGAAGGTCCTTTAAAAATTGAATGTCCTTATTCATTTCCCATTCCCCTTTGTTCATGATTTTGTAACAGATGTATACAAGTTTGTGTGTTACACTAAATTCATTCGAAGATGTCATTCGTTATTTATAGAATCAATAATTCTTAATACCCCGTCCCCTGCCCTAGCTCCCCTGCTAGGGCTTTTTGTTGTTAAAATAACGCTTTTATTAAGATTGTCTACATTTCTCACAAAATACCTTTTCATCTATAACTACAGCATCTTCCACAGTACACGTAGTTGAGCACTTCTCACATACAAACCACCAACCGCTTTTTAACATTGCTTCTTTTGGCACATAACCCAAATCGGAATACTGATCGAATTCTTTAACTCTATTTGCTCTAACTTCTGTATATTCACACCATCCATAAGCTTCACTTTTCATCTTTGCTTTACCAGTCGTTTCTGCAAACACAACTTCTTGATGTTCACCATCGCTACGCTGCACATGATATGCTTTCATGTTTCTCCCCCCCACTTTTGTACAAAATTCAAATTTGGTCTTACTTCACATCAACACGATATCTGTACATCCTCATGTAGAGAACTCTTCTGCTAATACCATTTGATTCAGCCTGCTTATATTCCTCATCAGTTAGCCAACGATTGAAAGTCATCATTTACCCCTCCTAATCTAGTGCCAAAAATTCAGATCTGGTACGATTCGAACAACTTATCCTAATCTTCTGAATACCTTTTCCATGCTCTTCTATCGCTGCATTCCAAGCTTCAGTTTCAGTCTTAGCATCAAAGCAATCCATCTTTTGCCGTTCCTCTTTATCGTAGAAATGTACTTCATAGCTTGGATTCAAAAACTTTTCACTGGTACTTATCGCGTTATAGTTGAAACTACCTATAACATCATCAATTGTTAATTGCTTCATAATCGCACCCCCAGTTATTTGATTTTTTCTGTGCTTGTAGTTGATACACGATCAACTTTTCCACCTTGCCAGGTAATTATTTGTTCTCCGAATCCTGTGGCTGGAGGGTTCAGCGGAGTAACCTTACCATTTTTGACCACATAAATTTTATTATCAGTAACATCGATTTCAATTTTCGTAGGCTTCATACGACTGAAATCCCCCTTTTTCTTGTTAGCTAGCTTTTTGCTGTTTCTGTTTTAATGATTGCTTCATTGATTCAAATTTTACTAACCACGCTTCCCAACGCTTATCATTTTCTTCTTGCTGTTGCTTTGCTACTTCACAATTACAATCGTTCGTTTCAATTACACCTGGATAAGTTTCTTTACGAATAATTCCTGTATTCCGGCATAATACACACATGTTTATTCCTCCTTATTAGAAACCTAAATTTGCAAGTCTTTGATCTGCTGTCGTAAACTTCAACACCTTTGAATCTCCTAATAAACGACTAACTGTTTTAGCATCATATTTATTAAAAAGTTGTTTTCCAGTAAAGTTTGTTGTGGTAAATGTACTCATTCCTTGTCTAGAGTTTGATACTGCATATAAAAGACGTTGAATGAAATCAGATGCCTGTCTACTTGAATCCGTTGATCCACTTTCCGCACCCAGATCATCTAATACAACAAAATCAGCTTGTCCAATTAATTGAACAAAATATTGAAGAGTATATTTGCTGTTCTTATCATCGAAAGAATCCATAATCATCCTTGTTATTGCTTCTAATTCAACGTACAAACAACTTTTCATAAGATGATAATTTTCTTCTTCTTGACTGATATCCCAGAAATATTGATTTAATTCATGAAGCATACTGTATGCTAGGAAACTTTTTGCCGTCCCTTGGTTTCCTGTAAATACAACTTTTCTAATTTCTCCGTTCTTTAAATCTTCCAAGGTTTCTTCTATAGCTTTCTTGTGACTACTCGTTTCATTACAACCAATTCTGTAATCAGCCAATCTTGAAAGAGGAATTCTCTTATTTGTAATAACACTAGCCTTTTCCAGCATGTTAAATTTCTGCAAACGATTAATTTTTTTATAGTGAGCATTAGCCTGTTCTTCTAAAACTTTGTTGTTTTGTTCAACTACACATCTAGGACAAACAATTTGTCCTTTGTATTCAATCATTTGAACTGGCTTAATGATTTTCCGTCCCCCTATTTCATAAGAGTGATTCATACATTGATCAGAATGGTAAGTCACCTTCGATTCCAGGGATTCTGCCAGCTTTTTCATTGGTGTTGCCATTTTTATTCGCCCCTTTATTTCCTTTGCTTTTAAACTCTATTTCTGCTGCATTAACATCGGCTAAAGTACGAATGTTTTTATTAACCCATTGTTTTAAAATGCCCTCAGCATAATTCCATTTCTTCTGCTGTTTCAAAGCACGTTCCATAGCTGCTTGTACAAGTTCTTCGCTTGTATCGCTTACCCATTGCGAAATACTTTCAGCAATGAATGAATTTAAAATTCCAAAATTATTTTCGTAGAAAGAGAAGATGCTACTACTACTTTGTATATTAGTATTTTGTTTATTAGTACTTAGTTCTTTAGTACTTAGTAGTGTTGGATTTTCCACTTGTGGAACTTCCACTTGTGGGTTTTCCATTTGTGGATTTTCCACTTGTGGAACCTCATATATGATTGTCTCCCAATTTGTTATCTTTCCCTTTTCGTTTTTTACAGGAAATCGTCTAACATAACCGAATTTTTTCAGTTCTTTCATCCCTACCCTTAAACTATCGATTCCATCTTTCGCATGAGTGGATATTTCCTCCATATAAAACACCCAATCATCTGGTAATGATAAAATGTAAGCCAGTATTCCTTTCGCTTTCCAACTTAAACGTTCATCACGAAGACCTGTATTATTAATGGTTGTGTAGTTTTTACTTTTATTAACTCGAAATGTTGCCATTTATTTACCTCCTCGTACAAACCGCCACATATGCTTGTCCATTTTTGATAATGCGCTGAATTTCATAACGCGGATATCCAACACTGAAGTATTTTTCAATCATCTGACTTAATTCTTCTTCATTGTTTGCTTGTTCCCAAAACTTCTGAGGTAACAGTACTTGATAAGTAGCTAAGTTTATCTGCACGTACTATTTCCTCTATTCTCGTGATATACTAATAATAAGAGTTTTTCTAAAGGGACCCATTGCAGTGGGTCTTTTCCTTTTGTTCTACATCACTCCAAGCCCATTGTTTTATTGGTTCGTAAGTAATGTAAAACAACCATAAACTACATGCGATTAACACTCCGAATACAGCTAACGATGTTGAATCTTCCACAAAATCACTTCCCTTCTAAATAAATTCAGCGTATTATTTATCATCAATTTCAACTGTTACATAGTGAATCTGTGTTTTTAGGGGAACCTGTTGTGTAAGTATGATAGATGATGTTGGTTCACCATCTTCAATTAACCTCTTAATCTTACGAGTTGCTTCAGTTTTTGATTCACACTCGTAAGCGTTTAGACCATATCCCCTGTTGTGAAGTACAAAATATTTAGTTTCTCTCATTTTCTTTTCCTCCTATTGAACTTCCGCCATATTTATCTGTGCATTTGTAGCTGTAATTTCTTCATCTAAAACAATTGGAATTGAATATTCTTCATTAATGATTTGAATAGCTCTATCTAAATGATGACGTTTAATAGCCTTATAGCTATTCACACCGAACTCCCTATGTAGTTGACTATAAATATCGCTATATAATTTTCTTCTAAGGCTAATATCCCGATATGAATTAGAATCCTTACCACCTAATAGAAGAACCCCTAACTTTCTTACAGCCTTTGATATTTCATCACACTCAATGGCATACAACGGTGCATTCTCACGCAAGTTTTTCACATCTGATTTAATATCTTGTATTTCTTGTTTTTGTCCTTCTAACGCTTGGAATGTGAGTTTCAAAATACCTATTGGGTCTTTAGGAAGTTGTTGCTGATCTTGTATATGTTGTTTCATTCGTTTAAACTCTTCAATAAACTTAATTTTCATTTTCATTGCTTCTGGCGTTACATAGCTCATAGCGACAATAGCAAATGCCTCTTCCGTTAAATTGTATTTTGTATACCATTGTTTATTTTGATGATGTTGATATTGGGTCTGCGCAAAGTTGCGTAACCCCCAAACTTCTTCTCCGGCAGCTTTCATTTTTTCGAATTGTATTTCAATGTCACGTAATACATCTGAATGCCTCTTGTTAAATACTTCTGCAATCATCAAACTATCCGTCACAATTTCCCCATTACTTTCAAATACTAATTCACTATGTACTGACGTTTCGTTTACTACAGCTAATTGGTCCATTTTAATTTCCTCCTGGCTATAAACTTGGAATAACCTTAGTTTTATTCATATTGCGATGTAACAAATGTAATTCGTTACTAACTTTTTTAAAAATTAACCAATTATCAGGATTAAGATTGTATGACTTAATATGATTCTTTTCCTTCTTTGTTGGATTTTTACCGTTCTTCATTTTTATTCACTCCTTACAGCTCATCGAAAAATTTAGAAAGAAATTCTTTCATTTCTCTCGCCTTAAACAACCAGCGATTATTTTTTTGTTTTGCAAATTTTTGTACACGAGGATCACAAACGACATATTCCATTAACCAGTCATAACTTCGACTTGTTTCATATTGAAGTCTTTTCATATCCCACCAAGTACCAACACCCATATCCGCCAATCTTTCATTAACCTGACGAGATACTTCTTTTTGTAAGTAAGTTTCATCAATCACAACTTGCACAGTTGCTGTCATTTACAAATTCCCTCGCTTTCCAACATTCGATTTATTTTTTCTCTTACTTTTTTCCCTTCTCTTTTACCGTGTAAAATATCAGAGAGATATGGACCAGAAACGTTAAGTATCTTTGCTAATTCTCCTTGTTTCATTTCATTAACAAATAGCCATATTTTCACTTTCTTTCCAAATGCTTTATCCATACCCACACCTCCTTCTATACATTTAGCTAATTTTTTAGCTTTCTATTGACTATTTCTATCCAATTAGATAAAATTAGAGCATAGCTAAATAAACCGAATTAAATTGCCTTTAAACGTTGAGGGACGTGCTATACAGGCTTAATTTTTAATGGTTTCGCGGCTAAATAATTAGCTTATGAACATAGTTTAATATCCAACCGGATAAAAGTCAATACTTTTCTATCCAATTGGATAGAAAAGGTGTTCGTAGGTTTGATAAGGGTGGTTAATATGTCTACATTCAACATAATTAAAGAGCTTGCGAACAAGAAAGGAATATCACTATCTGATTTAGCGAAGGAGCTAAACATGGGAGAAAATTCACTTTATAAGTGGAAAACGCAAAAACCTGCTATCGATAAACTTCAACTAGTAGCAGATTATTTCAACGTAAGTGTTGACTACTTATTAGGTAGAACTAACAAAGAGTATTGGGAACTTACAGAAAAGGACGAAAAAGATATACAAAAGAAATTAGAAGAATTAATAGAAGATATGAGTAAATCGGATGCTCTTGCTTTCTCTAAAGACTCTGAACCTATGTCAGAGGAAACTAGACAATTATTGATTGTCTCATTAGAAAATTCTCTTAGATTAGGAAAGCAAATGGCTAAAAAGAAATTTACACCTAAAAAATACAGAAACGAAGAGTGATTGGAGTGGATCTTGTTGGTCTCAAAACAGCAAATCAATTTAAAAACAGACGAACTACTTAGTCGATATAATACCAGAGATCCATACCTTATTGCCGAAGAAAAAGGAATTATTATCATCACAGAAGACTTAGGAGATATTTTTGGATACTATCACAAAATATCTCGTATCCCTTTTATTCATATAAACGAACGACTTTCATATCAAGATCAAGTATTTACCTGTTTTCACGAATTAGGGCATGCTATCTTTCATCCAAATGAAAATACACCTAAATTATCTACGGTATCGCTTTGTTCTGAAATTCGTATAGAAGCCGAAGCAAATTATTTTGCGACAAGATTTCTTATAGATGGAAGTCACCATGATTACTGCATACAAACCAAACAAGAATTATTACAGCATTACGGGATACCTAAGCAAATGGAAAGATTCATTTGAAATCCGCTATATATTTTTACACCTAAAAAACAAACATTCTTTAAAAATAGAATGGAGTGACTACGATGGCTAGTTTTAGAAAACGTAAAGACAAATGGGAATATAGGATTAGATACAAAGAAATGGGCAAATACAAAGAAACCTCTAAAGGTGGATTTAAAACAAAAAAAGAAGCTCAATTAGCTGCTGCTAAAGTAGAAGAAAAATTAGCAAACGGAGTGGACGTAAACAGTCATAATATAACATTTTATGACTATATGTATGAATGGTTAGATACTTATAAAAAAGGAAATATCTCTGAACGAACATATACAAATTACGAAAAAAATATTCGATTGTTCATATTACCTGCATTTGGTGATGTGAAATTAAAAGATTTAACTCGTGTTAAATATCAAAAATTTATAAATGACCTTCTAAAGACACGTAGTAAGAAAACCGTAGCACAGATTAACGCTACAATGCACAATGCATTAGAAATAGCAGTTTATGAACTTGAAATTCTCACTAAAAATCCTACAAACAAAATTAGTATTAAAGAACATCAAGTAATCGACAAACGATCAGAAATTAAATGTTATGACATAGATGAATTAAAATCATTCTTGAATTATGTTTTGAATGAACAAGCTACTTTTAAATACTATTCTCTGTTTATGTTTTTGTCGAGGACTGGTCTACGAATTGGAGAATGCCTGGCTTTACAATGGGATGATATAGAACTTGATAAAAAACAGGTCTTTATCAACAAAACATTAATTACCACTCAAAGAAACCAGCCTATTAAATTCGGACCACCTAAAAATAAAAGTAGTATCAGAATACTTACTCTAGATGATTCTACTTTAGCACTTTTAAAGCAGGTGAAAATAGAACAAGCTAAGAACACTTCAATAAATGGAAAATATTACAAGGATTATAACTTTGTATTTACCAACGAAGATAACTCTTGTATGTTGCGAGCTACAGCGTTAGTTTTTTTAAAAGAAACATGCATAAAGGGTAGATTCGAATTTATTAAATTGCATGGATTCAGGCATACTCATGCTGTACATTTGCTACAAAGTGGAGCGAATATAAAATATGTTTCTGAACGTCTGGGGCACTCCACCATCAACATGACAGCAGATGTTTATCTTCATGTAACACAATCGATGGAAGTAACCGCAGTAAATCAATACGATGAATTTTTGAAATAACGTGGGCAAATTGTGGGCAAGCGGTTTTGAAAAAGTATACAAACCGCTTGAAATAAGGGTATTTAATCCTATATAATGATAATACTGTATTATGATGAAACCCTGTTATTAACTGTTCATCCGACTCCATATGTACTTCTGGAAGTTCTAACGCTTTTTGAATCAATGGTGCAAAATCATCATTTTCAATTTTTTGTACGCCCTCTAAACCTGCAATATCATATGAAAAGAATCGATCAAAATATGATCCTTTAATTGGCATAACACAGTTCGTTGTAGCTAAAATGGCACCAGTAAATTTTTCGAAAAGACGTCTTTGATCATACCATGCCTTACCAATGTTCCCTTTTAAATGTTTATATTTTTTCAGCTGCGGATATCCGTGTGCTGGTAACATTTCAGAATGCGTATAAATATTAATTTCTTTTCCTTCTGTTTGCTTTAATAATTCTTCTAACGCAAATAAATTATGACCAGTAACTACAATTGCCTTACCTTCTACACGATTTTGTGTAATTTGAACCGGCTCTGGAACACCAAATTGATTCGTATGTGCCTCATCTAATAACTCCATCACTCGTAAAGCTGATTTCCCGACTTTCATAGCCATATCAATATGTTCTTGCTCATTAAAGTTGGAATTTGTTAACGTCATATATAACGCTTCTTGCGTTGTAGCATCTACAAATGCATCTGTATATCCTAGCTGAGCAGCATGAGTACGATAAGCCGCAATTCCTTTTAATCCAAACACAATCGTATCTTGTAAACTTGCAATTGTTTCATTTTTACCGCAAACACCTATTACTTTACATCCGCCTGTTGGCGTTTGTTCACATTGATAACAAAACATTATCATCCCACCCTCTCCCAAGCATTCCTTACAACCTAAGCATAATACCCATTGATGAAAAGGGATGTGATATCAATCACAATAATATATAAAGATTTGTGACAGTTCACATTGTTGACATAATATTTTTATCATCTTCTAATATTAATGCTTTCGCATAATCATTTATTTGCATAATGTATCGACGCACTTTTAAGGAACACAAATATCATATCCATCTAATATTTCACAAAATTTTCCTTGCTGATGGTACAATTAAAGTTATGGAGGGATAATATGGTATATATGGTGTTTTATTATGGAATACTGTTTCTTATACTCGGTATTGCAATATTTCTGTTTATTATGGCTGGGTCACGAAAAATTAGGAATAAAAATCTTTCATTCGTAATGATCGGTTTAGGGATAAATATACTTACAAGTCCAGTGGCACTTTTTATAGGGGTGATGGCAACAGATTCTCCATATAGTACTAGACTTGATTTTTGGAAAGGATTTCTCTTTATTCAAGGAATACCTCTTTTCTTACTACTTATAGCTTTCATTTGGTGGTCTATTCGCCCGGCCAAAGTAAAAGTTTCAACGAGCATTGAAAAAGACCTTGAACAAAATATGAAAAGTACTAAGAAAAAAGAGACACGAGGCCGTCCCGTTACTGCCATACGTATTTTAATTCCAATTATTTTATTAGTAGGCTGTTTTTCTTACATATTGTATTTACAGGACGTTACACTAGAAAAAAGTCATTCTCCGAATAATATAAATACGATTAAAGTAGTTAAAATAGATTCTGACTCTTCTCTTGGTTCCTCTCCCGTCAGAATTAAATACGGTTGGTCGGAACATTTGGACACAAATATTGCAAATGACGGGGAACGTCTCGATTCTTCAAACGTTTCAATAGATTGGAAAAACGATTATGAAGCAACAATAACGCTACGCGGAAAAGAAACAGTACCTGAAGTTGTGGAATTTAATGTATCAGATAAATCCAGTAGTTCTGTTTTTAAGAAAGTACAAAAAGTGGTCAGTTCCTTTACCTTTCAAAAAAGTGAATCTCCAAATCTAATAAATATTATCGAGTTTAGGGAAACAATAAAATCAAAAGGACCAAGTCCCAGTTCAACTGTAAGAATCTATTATGGGAAAAGAGGTAGCATTTTAAAAAAATATAAAGAAGTCACTCTTAAGGACATGTATACGACAGAGAACTTCAATATCAATTGGAGAAACGATGAACAAGTACAGGTAGAAGTCTTAGAGGAAAATGTAGTAACAGCTACCATCGTGATTGATTTATCAAAATAAATCTATTTTTCACATGTTATAACTTTTTTCTACTCGGCACACGAGAGATACATAGTATTTACAAATTAAAAGATTTATACACATTATGAGCACCCTCTTTCTTTACAATACATTTACACTATCTTTACATTGTTTACATTATTTATATGATATATTTATATAGAAACTACTTAAGAAATTTCATGTACATTTTATCTTTATGATCTCTTATCTGATTGATAAAAAGATCATGTTATATTTTTATAACAGGGGTGAACTAGAATGACTGAATCATTAAAAACACTTATAATGCTTGATGTTACTTACGTTGTTATAGCAATTATGACGGTACTGGTATTTGTATACTTGGAATTAAAATCTCAGTAACGTATATAGGCGTAATTAATAGCTTCGCATTTAAATATAGCTAGAAGAAAGCGAGGAGGAAATTGTTTCCCCTCGCTTTTATATTCCAACAGTTTCTTATTTCAACAAATCCAATGTATGTAAAAGTAATCCTCTGTCCCCTACTTCTCCATGACCAGGCACTACCAAGTTCATATTTCCATATCGCTTCAACACATTCTCAATCGATATCGACCATTCATTTACATATGCATCAGCAACATTCCCTAAATCTTTTGCCCCCGCAGATTTCACTAAACAGCCTCCAGCTAAAATGTTGTATTGCGGTAACCATACGACAATATTATCTTCTGTATGTCCTTTCCCTGGATAGAACGTTTCTACTTTCATATTTCCAAACTTCAAATTCGTAATTGTTTGTAAGTCTCCAAGTGGATCTTCATATCCATTTTTCTTTGCTAGTTCCGCAGTTAATGCTGTACTATGCGCTTTAATTCCTCTTTCTTTCAACGTTTTAATTCCGCCAATTCGATCAGAGTGCGCATGTGTAATAATGACATCCGTTACTCGCTTCTGAAATTTCTTTTCTACCATCTCTATTAGTTCCTTCGTTAACTTATCATCCCAAGAAGAATCGACAAGTACTAATCCTTTAGAAGTATTAAGAACTAGACCATTCGAAGGAACTGCTTCTCCGTTAAAATAACCTAACTCAGTATGAACCCATACATTTTTGTTTAACTGAGAAATTGAAATGGTTCCTGTCTCATTTTTTATTACTTTTTTCTCTAGCTTTTGTTCCGCTTTCACAGAAGAAATTGTGCTAACAAATTGAGTTGTTCCTAGTAAACTAACACATACCCCTAATTTTAATAATGTATTCTTTTTCATTTTCTCCACCCTTTCTTTCAAACTAAATAGTTATTACCTATATTAGACAATTCATCTCAAATGTTTGTTCCATCATTTCTTACCTATTTTTCATGAAATTAATAAAAGCGCACAAAATTTTGTACGCTTTTTAACTTAACTTTCCTTTTACCATTCACGTTTTTTATTAATCATCATTTTTTCTTCAAACGCCTTCTCTAAATCAATTTCTAACTTATTTGCTAAATCACATACATTCCAAATTACATCAAACATTTCTAAACCAATCTCTCTTTTCGAATCTTGTATTTTATCACGCTTTAATATAACTTCCACTAATTCACCTAATTCGGCCATCGCATACATCGTACGCTCTTCAATTGTTGTATCTTGAAATCCTTTTTCTTTACTGAAATTTGATACATATCTCTGGAATTCCACTATATTCATACTTAATCTCCCTTCATCACAAATACTCCGTTTTTCTATTACATTTAAAATCAAAAATGTATTTTGTTAAATTATAACATTCATACTATAATTTATTTATAGCCTATTAACGGAGGTGTTTTTAATGACTCTCTTCGCTTCCCCATCATTATTCATACTAGCAATCATTTCATTTGCACTAGCATATTTCATCGGAGTAAAGCAATACACTTGGCTCTTATCAGGATTCAATGAACGCCGTGTGCCAGATAAAGTGAAGTTATCAAAAATAGTTGGTCTTTATAATTTAACTGCTGGTGTTATTGCCACAATTGGCAGTGTCTTCATTACTCCTAATGTTAAAATTATATTTCCCATCATTATTATTGGCCACGTTATAATCGCTGCTTATACAAATACACGTATGGTTCAGTAAAAAAAGACCATCCAATTGGATGATCTTTTTTATAACTTATCAACATATTGCTTCGCTTCTAACAATGAAAATCCAAAAGCCTCTCTTACTCTCTTAATTGCTGTAACTGTTTTTCCTTCTTCCACAAGCTGGCGTAATTCTTTATTAATCTCAGGTTCTCTATCTATAATTCCCATTTCTTTCGAAATTAGCTGTAATCTATCTTCCATCCTCTTTAAACGGGCATCCGTTTTCTTTTCGATTCTATTTAATTTTTCAACGATATAAATAAACCCAAAGACCGCTATCGGTATGATCATCCAAAATTCCATGACTATCCCTCCTCATTAGCTTTCATTTGTTTTATTCCACTAACTTATGTAAATTTTACCATGAAACACATTTAATGTATAATAGTAATATACAACACTGTTGATAAAACCTTTTATTTTAAGGGGGCACTTTATGAAAAGATTTTTTAAGACGTTACTACAATTTGTAGTTCTTTCAATCGCACTACATTTATTATTTGATATCGTTGGCTGGCTTGTTTTCAATGCGCCCATAAAAAACAAAGTAAGCATTATTTCCTTACTAACAGCCTCATGGTTAATGTACATGTACCGGGATAAATTTTTTAAAGCATTCACTTCGAATTAACTAAAAAACTTCATCGATAAAAGATGAAGTTTTTTCTTTTTCTCTCATTCTATCTATTTACTACTGTATAATAGAATTAACATTCTGTCTTTTCGAAGAAAGGAGTCACTATGAAATTAAAAAGTAACGATATATACGAGAAAATGAACCAATATTCCGTTGCAGGTTTAAGTCTTGCCGCTATACGTGACGGCAAACTAGACGAGGCGATTGCTTTCGGAACACTTGAATCCGGAACAACTAGAACTGTCACTACGGATTCCATATTCAATTCTTGTTCTATTAGCAAGTTCATCACCGCCATACTCACGCTAAAATTATGTAATCAAGGCATAGTACATTTAGATGAATACGTAAATGATAGACTCACATCTTGGAACATCCCTACCAATCTATTTACTTCACAGAAAAAAATCACGTTGTGAAACTTATTAAGTCATCAATCTGGAATCATTGATCCTCCTAATAGTTTTGAACATTATACACTTGCACAAGGGCGACCAAACATGTCTGAACTCCTTGCTGGTAAAACATTATATTGCCCAGTACCGATAGAAGCAGCTTATAAACCAGAAAGCGAATTTCACTACTCTGACGCAAACTTTTGTATTATCGAACTACTACTTGAAAATATAACTGGAAAACCATTTAATCTTTTACTTGAAGAATATATCTTTCAGCCACTTCAACTGAAGAATAGTACGGTATTCCCTACTGAAGATATAAATAAATTAGATACATTTGCTTGCGGACATAATAAAGATGGCACCGTTACAAATGAGAAGTATCCATTTTATCCATTCCCAGCAGCTTCAGGCATTTGGACAACACCAACTGACTTATCAACTTTAGTAATCGAACTCATTCATTCCTTACATGGAAATAGCAAACTAAAACTTTCTCAAAAAATAGTACAAGACATGATTTCTCCTCAAGGTTGCTCAAAATGGACTGGGTTAGGTGTTTTTCTAGATGATTCTAATGAAGACTTACAAATTTATTCATATGGATGGGGCGTTGGATTTCAATGTATGATGGTATGCTATCCATACCAAGGTAATGGTGCTGTTATTATGACAAACTCTGATTTAGGTGTTCATCAAATGGAAGGAATTATTGGCGAGGTTTTAAAAACGTTATCCTTATAATGAAAAGAAAGAAGCTGTTCCTTCCAGCTTCTTTCTTTATATAACATTTTTCGCAACAATTTTTATATGTTCTGGTGCGATAATCTCCGTTATACTTTCTTGGAAATCTTCATGCAACAGTTCTTCAATATGTTCTAGCTGTACTTCGACATGTGTGCATTCTAAATTATGTATATTTAATAGTGCATAATGATCTTTCTTCTTAATTACTAAATATTGATTTTCTTCTGTTACGAGTACCGATCCTAATCGTACTCCTAGTAAGCGTTGATCATCAAACTTCATAATTACTTCTCCTTCCCTCACATAAATGAAATTAAAATAAAATTAATTACATTTATGGAAAAGACTCTTTTTTAGACTATATCATAATTTACTAAAATATAAATATCATTTTTCCTTTTAATAAAAATTCCTATTCTTTCATATATTTCGATACAAAAAACTTTCTCAACATAAAATTAGAATTTTCAGTTTTTAAATCTATGAAAATCTATTATAATAAAGTTAATAAATGTTTGACCTCTCCTAATTCATGTACATATGGATGATCAGTAGTTGCTGCTACTGATCTATTTTTTTGATTTCAGAAAGTAAATACGCTGCATCCTTTCCTACACCACAAATAAGTGCAGAGCCCCTTTGAGATTGCCACGGCAAACCGATATAATATAATCCTCTTACGGGACTTATTCCCTTTACATGATTAGGAAATCCTTTCTCATTCACTGTCTTTTCTATTTCAATCCAGTTATAATCTGAAGCAAAACCAGTTGACCATATAATACTTTCTGCACTATATGTATCACCATTCTGAAACATAATATTATTTTTTGATGCACTTACTACTTTTTCCTGTAGTTGTATTGCTCCATTACGAATAAGTTCTTGACCTTCAAAACCAAAAATAGGATCCTTCCTCTTTTGAAACCATTTTCCCCTCTTTGTATTTACTTCAGCGTACAATAAACCCAATTTTTCTAACCAATTAAAAATGCTCTTTCTAAAAAGATGTAACGGTAGAAATGTTAAAGGATGACTGATAGACATTGTAACTTCATGAGTTTTTGCAAGTTCTACTGCGATTTGCATTCCTGAATTCCCACCACCTACTACTAGTACTTTTCCCTTAGGAATTTGCGGTGGTGATTTATATTGTGATGAATGTATTTGAAAAACATGCGATGAAAGACGTTGTGAGTATGAGGGGATATACGGTTGCTGAAAACCACCTGTTGCGATAACAACCTTTTTTGATTGTAAAGTTTCTCTAGGAGTATGTAATTCGAATATATCTTTTTCTTTCTTTATTTTTAAAACTTCGTTTTGCAATTGGACCGGTAATTTAAAGTGCCTTGCATATTCTTCTAAATACGTTGCAATTTCATCTTTATGTGGTAATTCATTTTTCCCACCTATTAATGCCCTCCCCGGCAAACTACTGTAAGACCTTGGGGTAAAAAGCTGCAAAGAATCATATCTGTTTCTCCATGAATCACCAATTCGCTTTCCTGCCTCAAGTAATAAAAAATTATATCCTTCTTGCTTCAAGTAGTATCCCATTGTTAATCCAGCTTGACCAGCTCCAATAATAATTAGGTCTTTCACTCTAATCCCTCCTTCTTTTATACATATGAATACTTGTTCATGTATTCATATGTTTCCGTAATCATAACATTTTATTTTTATATAATTCAATATCTACTCAAAATAAAAAAGAGCAGTTTACTATAAAGTAAACTCCCCTTCATTCTATCTTCCCAGTCTTTAGCGCCTGTGCCCAGTCATGTCTTTCCTGTCGAGCAGCTAATCCAACAGCTTCTTCCCAATTATAAGGAACTGAAATTTGTTCAATTATCCATTCTCCCAAAACCTTTTCTATCACTACATATTTTGCGTGCGGAGTTCCTGACTCCATTTTATGCATAACAGGTAATTCATCTTTGTATGCTGGAAGTCCTACACTCCCTGGATTTATAATAATCTTTCCGTTTGCTAAATAAACAACTCTAGGAATATGCGTATGACCGCATACTATTATTTTTTGCTCAATATTTTGGAGTTGGTCCATTATATTTTTTTCATTCTTTAATACCGCACCACTTTCATTCATCTCTTCTAACAAATACACCTCATCTGAAGTAGGTGTGCCATGACAACATAACATATCATCTACAATAAATTGTGAAGAATGTTGTTGTAACCAATCTATATGATTTTTTGTTAATTGATTTTGGACAAAAGTTAGTGTAGCAGACTGCTCTTGTATAGATTCCCAAAGCATGCGATCACAATTCCCCTTAATATATACCATCTCGTTATTCATTAATATTTCAATTGTCCCTAAAGGATCTAACGGCCCATACACGCTATCCCCTAAATTTATTATCATTTCGACCTTACGACGCTCAATATCTTCTAATACAGATTTTAAAGCGTGACTATTCCCATGAATATCCGAAATTATCGCTATTTTTCTGTTCATTGTTACACCTACCTTGATAAATTATTTATGTCATCTCAATTTCTAAACCCGCTCCTCATAAAATATAATTCTATTTAAAAACGGATCAATCACAGTTAATTCCATTGTATCCCAAGGTGTTCTCTCTATATCAGGTTTTGGATAAGCATAATCTTTACTTGATAAAATAGCATAATAACTTTTTAAATCCTCTATTTTCACCCGAATCGCACCGCCTGGTGAAGCATCCCCATGATGTTCTGATAAATGTATCACAGCATCATGTAACGAAATTTGCATATATAATGGCATATTCCCCTCATACCGATGTTCCCAATCCAGTTTAAATCCTAAAAAGTAAAAGTAAAACAACTGAGCTTTTTCAATATCAAAAATTCTAAATATAGGTGTAATCATTTATAATCCTCTCCTATTTATAAACATCCGCAGCCAATTCTCTCAAAACATCCACGTTTACTACTTCAAAGCAACCATTATTTTTCTTGATTATCTCTTTATCACAAAAAATATTCAAAGTGCGCAATAAATGCCGATAACTCGTTCCTAACAATTCAGCTGTTTCCGTTAAATTCCCACTAAACACAATTCTATTTCCATACTGAGCCGCTCGTTCCCCTGCTGCTAACATGTAACTCGCAAGTCTATTTTCAAGTGGATATAGTAAATTAATTGTACTATTTTTTGAAAGACGATTTAATTTATGTGCTAACGATCCGCAAATACATCGTAAAAATTTCGCATCATGAAATAATTGGTTTCTCACTTTCCCTAAAGGTAAACCAACACAATACGAATCAGCCATTACTTGTACGTTTGAAGCAGTCTTTTGAGAATGAATTAACTCCACATCTCCTAGTAACTGCAAACTATCATAAAAACATAATAATACCGATTTCCCGTTACTTAATGTGTTAAACGCTTTCGCTTTTCCTTCAACAAAAAAATATAAATAATCTATCTCTTCATTTTCTCTACAAATAAACTCATTCTTTTTAAAAAATAAAAGTTCCATATATGGCTTCATATCATTACTAAAAAATGAGTCAATATTATTTTGTTTCATATACTCTGCTAATTTAATAGAATTACATACTTTCTTCATAGTTCCCCCACCTTTACAACCTATCCCCATTGTAATTAAAATTTTCTTCTTCCACTATGACATATGTCATAGTAATACACAATTTCAGCATGATACAGTCATTACAAATATGAAATATAAAGGGGCTATTACATTGTATAACTTTCTTTCTGTCTTTATTGGTGTGCTCATCGCCGTTATGCTTCCATTGAATGGGATTTTATCTGAGTTAATTGGCAAGTACACAGCGAGCGTTGTCATTCACCTTGTCGGTTTAATTGCAGTTATTTTCGTTTTAATCATAAACAAAAATAAAATCCATTTTGATAAAGGTATTCCACTTGCTTTATATAGCGCTGGAGCGATTGGGGTGTTCACTGTTCTTTTTAATAATATAAGTTTCTCCGCCCTTGGTGCCTCTATTACAATCGCATTAAGTTTACTCGGTCAATCCATTGCTGCAATTGTTATTGATCACTTCGGCTTATTAGGAATGAAAGTTGCAAAGTTCGAAAAGAAAAAACTAATTGGATTATTATTCATCTCTTCTGGGATTATAGTCATGACAATTTATTAATGGGGGTAAGAAAATGTTATATATTTGTATCGCTATTTTAGCTGGTGTTTCTATCGTTGTTGCTAGAATTATTAACGCGAATTTAGCAAAGAAAATTGGGAATTGGGAAGGTACATTTTTCAATTATATTACTGGATTATTTTTCTCTATGATATTTTTAATTTTCAGTTCAGATTCATTTTATATTCCTAGTCATACGTTGCGATCTATTCCTATCGCTGTATACTTAGGCGGATTAGTAGGCGTTATCGTTATTTCATTATCCAACTATATTACTCCTAAAATATCGGCATTTTATTTAACGTTACTCATCTTTATCGGACAATTATTTGCGGGGACTATCATTGACTTCTTCCTGTCAAATGAACTCTCAACTGGAAAAATTATCGGCGGTGTTTTCGTATTAATAGGACTTACTTACAATTTACTTGTTGATCGCCCTATTAAAACTTTGCCTAATAAACACGTTCAACTATAATACTTTGCGCTTACCTATCATATATTAATAGAAAAGCTCTTCACACGAAGTAATAGAGAGGAGAATACCCTATTAAGAAAATCATTTTATTGATAGGTAGCGCATTAATTATTTTTGGAACCGTATGGTTTTTAAACTCTGGAAAATCTATTCAAGATCTCTATACAGCAAGTAAACCAAAAAAGAAAGCTACTATTATTTCAACTCAAAGAGACCCAGATGCACCTCCTGTTTTTTTAGGGAAACAGGAAATAAAAGATATACATGTAGAGTCAATTAAAACAAAAAAATCTATCTTCCTTACAAAAACAGATGAATTAAAAACATTCATTAACAGTATGAATACAGCAAAAAAAGGCGATTTAACGCTAGATGAAGAAGGTTCTGATCTAGTAGATTGTAACATGTGGATTACTTTCCAAGATGGGACTTATAAACAATATTTAATTTGGATAGTAGATAACAACAGTAGTGAAATTATGATTGCTCATCAAAACAGTCCTGATGACATAGATCTTACTTATTATCAATTAAATGAAGGCAATTCGAAAAAAGTATATAGCTTATTTAAAAAGATTATATAAAAGAGAAAGTCATGGGCACATTAGCTCATGACTTTCTCTTTTATATATATTCAGGGAACACTTTACAGCTCTTTTCCTGCTCTATATCATGTCCGAAGAAAACAATTGGGTTCTCTTTCCTAACAACTTCTTTTAAACGTTTAATTGAAGATAAAGCTAATTCCGAATCAAACCCCGCGAACGGCACTTCATCTTCAAAATTTTCTTTCGTATACGATGCATCGATCGTTAATAACACTGGGCCAGAGTTCTCTGTCTCAATGAATAGTGACTGATGCCCCGGAGTATGTCCTGGTGTATACAATAATTGAACACCTGGTACGACTCCATAATCCCCTTCAATGATTTTGTAGTTTAAATTCGGCAATATACATTCTTTCATATATTCTTCACTATGTTGTGCCGCCTCATATTCAGTCCGCTGCACAATAATCGGTGTATTTGTAAAAGCACCATTTCCTCCTGCATGATCAAAATGTAAGTGAGAACTAATAATATACAGAAGGTCTTCTGGCTCATACCCTGCACGCTTTAAAATATTTACGATTCTATCTTCTTCAGTCATTTTCGGTAAAATCTGCCCCTCAACAAATGTGCCGTTAAAAAGGCCTTCATTATTAACCGCACTTTCTGGCATACCTGTATCTACTAAAATAGGTCCTTCTTCAGTCTCCAATAAATAACACCATACTGGTAAGTTTAATAAATTCCCCGGTGTGAGCGTACTATTAACAGAAGAGTGATCTAACATACAACGACCAGCTGGTACGAAATAAAGCTTCTTTACCGTCATTATGTATCCACCTTTACATTTAATTTTGAATAAGACACACAGTAAAAATTCTTCTTTCTAGAAATAAAATCCTTCTAGACCATCATTCCATCTTTACTTACTATTTTTTCAATTTCCGAATAGTAAAACATGCTAAAACAATCGAGATGTAACATATAGCAATCCCTAAGAAACTAACGCTGAAACCATCTTTATAAATAGTCATAAGTTTCAATATATCAATATCGAATAAGTGACCGATGAAAAAGTACATGATAATAATTGCCGTTACTACAAAATAGTCATTTCTTCTTAATTGCATTGTCATTTGCTATTCACCTCGCAATGTTTTCTATCAAAAATATACCATATATACTTAATATTTTAAAAAATTTCCAAGTTCACAAAAATAATTAAAGTATACTTTTTTACATACCAATCTTTCCCCCCTATAATAAAAGAGAAAAACTCTTACTTTAATGGAGGGAATAGAAATGAAAGCAATTGGTTTACATGAATACTTACCTATTGAAGAAGAAAACAGTTTAATTGATATTGAAGTTGAAAGACCTGTTGCCACAGGAAGAGATATACTTGTAAAAATTAACGCTATTTCCGTTAACCCAGTTGATACAAAAGTTCGATCTCCGAAAGATAAAAAAGAAGATATAGCAAAAATACTTGGCTGGGATGCTAGTGGTGTTGTCGTACAAACGGGCGAAGGTTGTACGTTATTTAAAGAAGGCGATAAAGTATTTTACGCTGGAAGCATTACAAGGCAAGGTACATACAGTGAATACCATCTAGTTGATGAAAGAATTGTTGGTAAAAAACCAAAAGCGTTAAGTGATGCTGAATCTGCAGCAATTCCTTTAACAGCCATCACAGCGTGGGAAGGTTTATTTAAACGTTTAGGTATTGATTACTCTAAAAAAAGTGAAAACTCATTTAAAAACATTTTAATCATCGGCGGAGCTGGTGGTGTAGGTTCCATCGCAATTCAGCTTGCGAAGTGGGCTGGACTAAATGTAATCGCAACTGCTTCACGCGGAGAAACGATAGACTGGGTGAAAAAGTTTGGGGCTAATCATACAATCAACCATCACAAACCTTTAAAAGAGCAAATAGTAGAACTTGGGCTAAAAGATGTCGATTACATCTTCTGCTTAAACAATACAGATCAACATTGGCAAGCAATATGTGACCTCATTAAACCACAAGGAAAAATTTGCTCTATCGTAGAAAATGAGCACCCTCTTGAGATGGGCATTTTAAAAAGTAAAAGCGCCACACTAGTTTGGGAATTTATGTTCACAAAAGCGATGTATGAAACTGGCGATATGATTACGCAGCACGAACTATTAAACAAAGTGAGCGAATTATTAGATGAAGGTATCCTTCATACAACTTTAAACGATACGTTAACACCGATACATGCAGAAAATCTAAAAAAAGCACATGCATTACTTGAGGGTGGGCGTACAATTGGGAAAATTGTATTAGAAAAGTTTTAATAAAAAAGTCCGATTTCTAAATATGAAATCGGACTTTTTTACTTTTATTTACTTGAAATCTCTTGATCATTTTGAACATCTAACGGAGCACGCTTCCCTATTCCGAAAGCATAGAAACTAATTGTTACGATAGCTAAGAAAACAATACCTACAATTAGTGAAATACGAGTATCATCGTTAAACCACATTCCGATTAATACCATAATTAAAAAGGCAATCGTCAAATAGTTTGTAACAGGAGCAAATGGCATTTTGAATGGATGATCTTTCATCGCTGCTCCTTTTTCTTTTCTAAAATTAATTTGACTAATTAAAATGACGAACCATGGTACCATACCAGGAAGTACACTCGCGCTATATACATATACGAATAAGTTTTTCGGTGCGATATAACTTAATACAACACCAACCGCTAAACCGATAATTACACCAACTGTACCGAATAAAGGTACACCGTTATTAGAAATCTTCGTAAAGTATTTCGGTGCTTGTCCATTCACACCTAACGTATACAGCATACGTCCAGCACTATAAATACCACTATTACAACCAGACATCGCTGCTGTAATAACAACGAAGTTAATAAGTCCAGCAGCTGCCGTAATACCAACCTTCGCGAAAGTCGCTACGAACGGGCTACCAATTGTACTTAATTGATCCCAAGGGTAAACAGTTACAATAACGAAAATAGCACCGATATAGAAAATTAAAATACGCCAAATTGTACTTTGAATTGCTCTTGTAAGTGTCTTCTTCGGATCTTTCGCTTCACCAGCAGTAATCCCGATTAATTCCACACCTTGATACGCTCCAACTACAAGTGATAATGCAAAGAAGAATCCTGAAAAACCACCTGTAAAGAAACCGCCATTTTCCCAAAGGTTTGATATACCAATCGCTTCTCCGCCGTTACCAATTCCGAAGAAAATAAGACCAAATCCAGCAATAATCATTAATAAAATCGTAACGATTTTAATCATCGCAAACCAAAATTCAAATTCACCAAATGATTTAACAGAAATTAAGTTAGCTGCACCAAGAATAACCATTGCGATAACACCCGGTATCCAGGCTGGTAAATCTGGGAACCAATACTTCATATACGCCCCAACTGCGATAATCTCTGACATCCCAACGATAACCCACTGGAACCAGTTACTCCACGCTGTCATATAACCAGCTAACGGGTGAATATACTTATGACCGAACGTCGCAAATGAACCTGTACTTGGCTCCATGTACAACATTTCTCCCATGGCACGCATGATGAAGAAGATAAAAATACCTGCAATTGCATAAGCAAGCATTACTGACGGACCTGTCCATTTAATCGTGCTGGCTGATCCCATAAACAAACCAACACCAATTGTTCCGCCTAAAGCAATCATTTGAATATGACGTGCTTCTAAACCTCTTTTCAATTCTTTGTTTGCCACTTCACTTCCCCCTCTTAGATGATTCATAGCCGCATTTTAAAACAAGATGCTTTCCCCTAATTCCTTTCGGCCCTGAAAATGATGAAGCAAACGTCATTTTACACTAGCTTTAAAGCTATCCTAAAATCGTTTTTTGCCCCTAACAAAATTCTCAAAACCTTTCATCTTCCAATATTCTATAAATCTTAAAATTACTTATTTCATATTAATTCATTTATCTGAAAAATTCAATTTTTTTTCAATAAATTAATATGCATGATTACGTTTAATTTTTAACTTAATTAGAAATAAAATACATCTATTCAATATGATTCTAGTTTAAATGTTATTACAATATAAATAACCGAGGAGATCATATCTTCCTCGGTTTTATACAGCATGTACTTCAATATTTATAGTTGATAACGTCATTGTCCATCATTTAAATGAATTACATTTCCATCTCACCTGGAAATATAATATATTAGTAAAATTACATACCATATACATCCTTCGCACGGACTTCCTTATCAAAGCGAACGAATTTACTCTTTACTTCCATTCCAGCTGCTTCGTATACGCGAGGTGCACCTGTAATATTCTCAGAATCTACATTTAGATTCACTTTCGAAATCCCCTCTTCATACAATTGCCCGAATGCATGGTGTAATAACGCCAATCCTAATCCTTGTTTCCGCTTAGAACTTCTTACACCTAAGTGAGTAATTTCAGCTTTATTATCAGTACCCTTTTTACTAAAAATAAATCCCACTACTTCATCTTCAACCATTGCTAGTGACCATAACGTAGGATGAAACCCAGCTCTTTCAGTACGCTGCAAAAACTCTTCTAACGTAGAAAGATGCGAATTCCAGTGGTCTGCAAATGCTTCATTAAAAGCTTGATGTAATCTTTCATCATCTAAACCTGGTATGTAATGTCGCACTATAACATCCTTTGGCCATAGTGGCGATGGAACATTTCTCTTTAATTCAATCCCCATCCCCCACCATATACGAGTTGGGATAAATCCATCTTCTTCTAATACTTTTTCCTCATAGAAATTATTTGCTTGTGTTACAATCGTGCCATTTAAGCAAGAGGAATTACTTACAAGCCCCGTAGCACGCTCTTCAAGCTTTGACCATATTACATGTTCAATTCCTTGATTTATATAAGCAGGGTTTACAAATACGGCAGATGGAAACTGCCCTTCATTCCCTGTCAAAATTCCATAAGCGATTATTTCTTCTTCATTCATAACAACATAAGACCTTTTACTAACATCAATACCTTTCCATGAGTTATTAATATCCTCTACCGTTGTATTAACTTCACCGTAAATGGCTTGATCATAAATTGTACATAGTTTTAAAATTTGTTGTAAATCTTCTTGTCCAGTTGCTTTAACATTTAGTTTATTTACTAAGTTTCGCATGCATTCCACCTCATTCTAATTGAAAATTCGAACCTTATCACAAAAATATTTCATAATACTACTATTTTATGAAATATATTAGTCCTCCTAAAGCAATCAACAATACATCCGAAAGCGGAAAACTCTTCTCTTCAGCTTTTATCTTTTCCTCAATAATATCTTTAATTTTCCCCTTCATATCATCTGGACATTTTTTAAATAAAATATTAGTTGTATGTAATGGCCTATTTAATATTCGAATTTTAACAGGAGATCCTGATAAATATATATTATTTTTATCCAAAGTAAATTCTATATTTGCTTCAGTAAGCCCTTCTTTCACTAATATATTCACTCGGCTAGAAGGTAAATTAAACACTGTATAATCGTTAAAAGCTAGGCCTCTAATATCGAAATGTGAGTATACGAGAACTAAAGTTATAAACAACAAAACTAGCACAACTATTGTTTTCACTAATGAAAGTTGATTTAACATATAAGAAGATGTTGTCATATAAGCACAAAAGAATGCCATTAAATTACAAAGATAGTGGTTGACAATGAAAGTTTTTCTTACAAATATAGTAAATCCGGAAATGATTAGTAAAGTACATACTAGATTCATTAACATATTTAACCCTCCCAAAAACTATAACTATACAACTTTGTTATATTTCAACATTAATTACATATTCATACCTATATTTTTTCATAAAATATAAAAGAGTCTCATTAAAAAATGAGACTCTTTTGCCATTTCATATTTAAATCGTTTTTGAAGTTTGTTTACCAAAAATAAATACTTTAGTAAACACCACCATGATAACTACAATAGCCAGAAAATAAAGTGGCATCACCATCAACGAACCTGTATGAAGCTGACTCATTCCCCAAATTGTCACCGTTACAATTGCATAGTATCCTAAGCTAAACAATGCACCTGCTGTACCAATGACATCTTGAAAATCTACTAATGCTAAACTTAAACAGTTCGGTAACGCTATCCCAATTCCTAATAGCAATATAAACATCGATACTAAAAATCCAATCATATATATTATGTTTGGATTTGATCCAACTGAAGTAATAACAGTTAAAAGGATAGCTCCCCCTGTCATTACAAGACAACCGATATATATAATTTTCTCTGGTTTATAAGTAGCCAGTAAACGTTTTGAAACTTTCGCCCCAATAATTGAAGCAGAAGCGACAACGATTCCTAAAAATCCATACATACTAGGCGATAACTGAAAGTATTCAATAAAGATAAACGGCGCTTCTGCATAATAGCTAAATAAAACACCATTCGCTCCTCCAATTAATAGACCGTATGTTACTACTTTCGGATTTGTAATCAACCGTTTTAAAACAGAAAACACATTTATTTGATTCGTCACTGAGTCCGTTTTTGTTTCTGGAAGAGAAACAAACGTATACAGCAAAATTCCGACGCTCATAACTACTAAACTTAAAAATACTATTTTAAACCCAAACATTTGATCAAGAAAGCCACCAATTAACGGTCCTATCGCTGGTGTAAAAGCAATGACTGCCGAAATTTGAGCAAACATAACATGACGTTTATACCCATCTACACTTTCACGAAGAATCGTTTGTGTAACAACTGATCCTGCACTTGCCCCAAACGCTTGAATAAAACGACTTAGCAATAAAAATTCAATGGAACTTGCAATAAAGCATAAGAAACTCCCAGCGCTATATACGACAATTCCAAATAACATTGCCCGGCGACGACCAAT
This sequence comes from Bacillus cereus group sp. N8, assembly GCF_016483685.1. NCBI lineage: Bacteria > Bacillati > Bacillota > Bacilli > Caryophanales > Bacillaceae > Bacillus > Bacillus cereus group sp. N8. Next base: position 168,740 of record NZ_JAEHBK010000003.1, read on the forward strand.
TATATCTGATAACCATCCAATAAAAAATACGCCTAAAGCAAATCCAGCAAAATAAACACTAAGCGTTAACTGCACCTCATTATTACTTACATGTAACGCCTTTGAAATGTCTGGTAAAGACGGTGTGTAAATTGTTTCACTAATTTGCGGAAATGCCACAAGAATAATCATTAACCAAAGTGATGGTACTGAGACTTTTTTCATTTTTAATACCCTCCTATAACTTTGAAAATCTCAGAAATGAATAGACTTTCTTAGCTACGGAACAGGAGGGGCCATTATAGAAATTCGATCATAAAACAACAAAGAAAACACCTCAATTACGCATGTTAATACTTATAGGAGGGTAATATTAACATTGATTTTACAATATAGTCTTTCAATTATATGATAGGTTGTATTTGTTTTCTAGTGTTCATGATCTGAATATTTGTTAGTAGACGAATATCCTTTTTATCCCGCATTAACGGGAAGCCCGATTGGTGAGGGATGAACAAAACCCCACTGATTAAAGTTTCACTTTATTCTCTCAGAAATTTAAGGCGTTTTAAAAAAGATAATACCTTAATACAATTGCCTTAGAAGGAAAGTATGCAGATGGAAAATACTCCTTGCATTCGTACCTTAATGATTAGACAGGATTAAAAAGTTCAACTAAGCAACGAAATGCCCCCCAATCTAACAATCGGGGGGCATTTCGTTACATTTTCACTGATTGTTTTTCTTGATAGATAATTTCTCCATCAATAATTGTTGTTTCTACTTTTAAATCTTTAATTTGGTTTGGATTGACACTTAAAATGCTGTCATTTAATATAACTAAATCCGCCAGCTTTCCGACCTCTATACTTCCTTTTATCTCTTCTTCAAAACTCGCATACGCGCCATTCCATGTGTATAGTTTAATGGCTTCCATTACGCTTATAGATTGATTCGCACCAATCTCCATCCCAGACTTACTTTTTCTATTAACAGCAACATGAATTCCTAATAAAGGATTATAGTCAGTAACTGGAGCGTCCGAACTACCTGCTGCAATGATGCCACGATCAATAAAATCACGAGCAGCGTACATGTGGTTAACACGCTCACCATAGTGCCTTGCATATATCTCTCCAAATTCATATGGAAATGGAGGATTCGGAATTGGAACTATCTCGAGGTTTTTCATTCTCTCTTGTAAATCTGGTGAAGAAATTCCCGCGTGCTCAATCCGATGACGGTGATTTTTTCTTGGCGATTCCTCTAGCGCTCTTTCTACACAATTTAAATACATTTCAATAGCTTTATCACCTTGTGCATGTACAGTGATTTGATGGCCTTTTTTATGTGCTTCACCTAAAACTTGATAGATTTCTTCCTCACTATAATAAAGAATACCATAATTGTTAGAGTCACTAGAATATGACTTGCGGGTTGCAATTGTAGGACCCGTGCTACTTCCATCTGTAAACAATTTAGCTGGTCCAACTTTAAATCTCTCATCTCCGGTACCAGTTACCACACCAGCTTCGACCATTTTATTAACAAATTCATGGGAGTTATTTATTTGACATATCATTGCATATATTCTGACACGAATATCCCTACTCTTCACAGCTTGTTGTAGTAAACGAAAACTCTCAGGTCCATCTCCACCTGCGTCATGTATACTCGTTATGCCAGCTGCAACGAAATGATCTGATGCAATTTTTACTGCCTTCATCATTTCACTTTCTTTATAACTGGCAACCTCGCTCATACTCATATTTGCTGCTTCAATTAACTTTCCTGTAAGCTTTCCTGCCTGATCCTTTTCAATAACTCCCCCACTCGTGTTCGGTGTGTTCTCGTTAATTCGCGCAATTTCTAATGCTTTGCTGTTCACTACGCTTATATGGTGGCAAGTACGAGTTATCATAATAGGATGTTCAACTGAAATTTCATCCAGCTCAGTAATTGTCGGATAACGCTTTTCCTTCACAGCGGTTTCATTAAAGCCCCAAGCACGTATCCATTCACCTTTTGGCGTTTCTAAGGCTTTCTTTTTCAGATCATCTAACAAAGCCTCGATAGAATCAATATGTTCAGCTTTACAACTGACAGCCAACTGATTTTGCCCATAAGAAATGAGATGAAGATGGGAATCAATGAATCCAGGAAGAAGCGTTTTTCCTTGCAGGTCAATTACATCCGTTTTTTCTCCTATAAAACTCTTAACCTCCTGATGTGAACCAACAACTACGATACGATTATCTTTTATTGCTACAGCCTCGGCCACTGTATTCTTTTTGTCTACTGTAATAACTTCTCCATTTATCAATACAACATCAGCTTTCATAAACTCAGCCCTTTCGGAATTACTCTTTTAGAGTGATTCGTTCCATATTTAAAGATATATCTTTTGGGATGCTGTTCCGCTTTCCAGCAAAATTTATCAATAACTAATTAAAGTTGAGCTAAACATTCTTTTATTGTTTTAACGATAAAATTAAAGTCTTCCTCTGTAATGCTTAATGGAGGAGCAAGCTGCAAAATATTATTGTAACCTGCAACAGTGTCACCATTTTTACCAATAATTAGCCCTTTTTCTTTACAAGCATTAATAACTTTGTTCATCTTTTCAATAGTAGCAGGTTCTTTTGTTTGCTTATCTTCCACTAGTTCAATACCTAAAAGAAGTCCTTTTCCGCGAACATCTCCTACGTTTGGATGCTCTTTTACATCTTCTAATTCATATAACAGTCGTTCACCCAATTCTTTGGAACGTTCAATGAGTTTCTCATTCTCCATAATTTCTAAATTCTTCAAAGCCAAGGCGCAAGCAGCTGGATTTCCTCCGAACGTATTCACATGGCGGAAGCGATCATAATCTTCACTACCTACGTATGCCTCATAAATCTCTCGTCTGACTGCTGTTGCTGACAAAGGAAGATACGCACTTGTAATACCTTTTGCCATTGTAATGATATCTGGTTTAACGCCATAATTCATAAATCCAAATGGCTTCCCAGTCCGGCCAAATCCACATATAACTTCATCACAAATAAGCAACGCACCGTGCTTCTCGCAAATTTCTTTTACTTTTTCCATATATCCATCAGGAGGCATCAAAATGCCGCCCCCAGTAATAATCGGCTCCATAATCACGCCGGCTACTGTTTGACTTAACTCCCATGTCATAACACGATCGATTTCATCAGCACTTGCCAGTGTACGAACATCATCTGGATTACGATACGTATCAGGTGGTGCTACATGCAAGAACCCTTGCCCAAGTGGTTCATATTTATACTTTCGCTGCGCTTGACCTGTTGCTGCAAGAGCCCCCATTGAGTTACCGTGATAAGCGCGATAGCGTGAAATAAACTTATAACGTCCATGATCACCTTTTTGTTGATGATATTGACGAGCAATTTTAAACGCCGTTTCATTTGCTTCCGATCCACTGTTAGAAAAGAAAATGACATATTCATCCTCAAGCCATTCATTCAATTTCTCTGCTAATTTAATAGCAGGAACATGACTTTGTGTGAGAGGGAAATATGGCATTTCTTCCAGTTGTTCAAAAGCCGCTCTTGCAAGCTCTTTTCGGCCATAGCCAACATTCACGCACCAAAGACCGGACATGCCATCTAAATAACGGTTTCCATCAATATCCGTCACCCATGCTCCTTCTGCTTTTGTAATAATTAAATTCGTTGGATTAGGGGATGCTCCTTTCATTGCATGCCAAAGGTACTTTTCATCTGCTTGTTTCAAACTTTGTGTTTGTTCTGTCGCTTGCACAATCACCAACTCCATTCTTTTATATTTTCATATCACTCTTTCAATAACGAGCCGTTAGTATTTTCTTTCGAGTATAGAATTCTACGCCATCTTTTCCATTTGCATGGAGATCACCATAGAAGGATTTCTTATAACCTGAGAATGGGAAGAATGCCATTGGAGCAGGAACCCCAAGATTGACCCCAAGCATACCTGCATCAATTTCTTCACGGAATTCGCGAATAGCTTTCGCGCTATCGGTGTACAGGCATGCACCATTTGCGAACGGTGATGCATTAGCAACATGAATCGCTTCCATCAAGTCTTTTACACGTACAATAGAAAGAACCGGTGCGAAGATTTCATCTTGCCAGATTTTCATTTCCTGTGTCACATTGTCAAAAATTGTTGGGCCAACAAAATAACCGTTACCGTTTGCTGCATCATCTTCACGTCCGTCACGAATAAGTGTCGCTCCCTGCTCTATACCAGATTGAATGTATCCGAGTGTACGCTCTTTATGTCCGTCACGAATAACGGGACCAAGGAACACACCTTCTTCCAGCCCATTACCAATCGTAATAGCATTCGCCTCTTGAAGCAGTCTATTAACAAATTCATCTGCAACGTCTTCTTCCACAACAACAACAGCCGCCGCCATGCACCTTTCACCAGCTGAACCGAAGGCAGCACTTGTAATTTCTTTCACTGCAGAACTAAGGTCCGCATCTTTTAATACGATCGAATGATTTTTTGCACCCGCAAGAGCTTGTACACGTTTACCGTTAGCTGCCGCTGTTTTATATATGTACTCAGCCACAGGTTGAGAACCAACGAAAGATACAGCCTTCACATCCTCATTGTCAAGAATGCCATTCACGACATCATGTGCACCATGCACAATATTTAGCACGCCATCTGGAAGACCTGCTTCTTTAAATAGTTCAGCTATGCGATTAGCCAGCAATGGTGTTCTTTCAGATGGTTTTAATACAAACGTATTTCCGCATGGAATCGCGAGTGGGAACATCCAGCATGGCACCATCATCGGAAAGTTAAATGGCGTTATTCCTGCGATTACTCCGATCGGGTAACGATACATCCCTGATTCAACACCAGTCGCAATATCAGGAAGTTGCTCTCCCATCATTAAAGTAGGTGCACCTGCGGCAAATTCAACACATTCAATTCCTCGCTGTACTTCACCGTAAGCTTCTTTATAACTTTTTCCGTTTTCCAAGGTAACGAGTTTTGCTAACTCTTCCCAGTTTTCAATCAATAACTGTTGATAACGAAATAGAATCCGAGCACGCCGAGGTACAGCGACCCTTCTCCAAGTTTTGAATGCTTCTTTCGCAGTTGCTACAGCTCTATCTAAATCTTCTTTAGTCGAAAGTGGCACACGAGCAATAATCTCGCCTGTTGCTGGATTTGGTACATCTTCAACTTGTTTACCTGTGGATTCTATCCATTGTCCGCCAATATAATTTTTCAACATTTGTACATTTTTCGTTACTACCATGGTGAAACCTCCTATTTTAAGATAACCGTCCTTTGTATTACAACGCTCGAAAGAAAGCGCATTCATTTGATTGTATATAAACTGATTTACATATCTCCAACATTACTAATCTTGTCCATTGAATACGCAGGAGCAGTCATCTGCTTAGCATTTGTCCACTCCCAGTTCACATTATTTCAGATCAATCTCATGGTTCATCTTATAATTCTTTTTCAAAAATACGGGGCAATCCCATTCACAAACAAGGTCCTTAGCCAAGGAAACAATCCAGTCCTTTGTAACATGATACTTTTTTCCATCAACAGTAATAAACACTTCACCATCTGTCACATAGAAAACTTCCTGTTCTTCTACATGCCACGTTCCTTTATTCGGTTCACCTACCCATGGTTCCCATGTGTTAGCACCTAGTTTCTCTGCTTCTTCTGCTGTAATTTTTTTCGCAAAAAACATGATGATATCCCTCTCTCTTATTGGTAATTTTGATGGAATACGTTCCTATAAATCTACTGTTTTAACATTGGTATCTGTATTAATATTGGTAGCTTTTAAACGTTTAAACTCTTTTCTCATAAAGTATATAGCAATGAGAATACCTGGAATTTCTGCAGCAGGACCTGCATACCATACACCTTCCACACCCCAGAATTTCGGGAAAATAAATAGAAATGGGAACAAGAACAACAACATTTTGCTAACACTAATAAACGTTGCAATCCAATTTCTCTCTTGTGATTCGAAATAACCGGAGATAAGTAAACTGACTGCATTAAGCATAAATAAAGAATTGAATACAACTGTCGTCCAAATGCCCAGTTTCTGCAATTCAGGATTACCACCTGAGAAAAATGACACAATTGGATCTGCAAAAATGATTAGTATGGCTGTCACAATAACAAAGAAGGAAACTGTAAAAATGAGCCCCATCTTAATTGCTTGCTTAACACGATCAAGGTTTCCCGCACCGTAATTATAACTAATAATTGGTTGAAGTCCTGTCATCCCACCGAGCGCTGCTAAGGCGAGCAAATTTGTAATATAACCGTTTTGAATCGTAAAAGCGGCAACGTGCAGCCCACCACCGTAGCTTTGTAGTAAGTTGTTGAAGATAATAATGGCAAAAAACATCATGAACTGACTTGAGAAAGAGGCAAATCCCGTCCAAACTACCTCACCAATCTTCTTAAAATTAATCAGCATATCTTTCATTTTCGGCTTAAGTTTTGTTTTACCAAACCAGAAATAAAAGATTAGGAGAACAGGGATCGATTGCGAAATCGTATTGGCCCATGAAGAACCCATCATCCCCATGTCATACTTCGTTACCAAAATCCATTCTGTAACACCAGCAACTACCGCTGCGACTAACCAACTGTTCATTGATAATCCAGGTTTTTCATCAATATTAGTCAAAATACTTAATACAACGGCCAAAATCGTTAATGGCAATGAAATCCATAGTAGTCGGCTATATTCCACCGCATACGGGAGCGCTTCATCACTTGCTCCGAATAAAATCATAACTTCATTTTCAAAGACCAATCCAAGTACAGCTATCAAAGTAGAAAGGAAAAGAGTAAACCATAAAGTTTGTCCCATAATACCTCTAGCTTCTTCTATCTTCCCTTTTCCCAGTCGAAGTGAAATGACTGCTCCGGCTCCCACACCCAAAAGAACACCGATCATACGGGTAATAACCATGACAGTAAATCCAATTCCTATCCCTTCGATTTCCAGCTCCTGAAAGCCACTGACGAAATAGCCATCGATAACCGATACAACTCCTAGAATTACATTGGCCATAATCCCTGCCAAAGCAAACCGTAAATATAGTAACGGAATACTTTTGGTTCCAAGCACTGAATCATCTATCGGCTTATTCATTCCTTCCGGCTTCTCTAATTTCGATGACGGACCGTTGTCCACTATTTTCATGAGCATATCCCCTTACAAATAATTTATATAGCAAGTTAAGCTCAATTAATTCACATACCAACCTACAGGCTTGGCATGCTGGTGGATATTGATTTGCTTCGTTTCCATAAAGTGCTCCAGTCCGGCAACACCTAAAGCCCTACCGATTCCACTTTGCTTATATCCGCCCCAAGGACCTTCAACATAAGCAAGATGATAACTATTAATCCAAGTAATTCCCGCACGCAATTTACTAATAACACGTTTTGCTCGGTCCATATCTTCAGTAAATACAGCACCGGCTAATCCATAAATGGAATCATTCGCTTTTTGGATCGCATCTTCCTCATCTTTAAATTTCTGTACAACAAGGACTGGTCCAAAAATCTCTTCCTTAACAATACGCATATCTGCATTTACATCAGCAAAGATTGTTGGTGCAATGAAAAATCCTCGATCAAGCCCATTTTCTGTTAAGCGATTACCACCACAAACTAATCTTGCACCTTCTTCGACTCCGCTATTGATATACTGTAAAACTTCATTCATATGAGTCTCGTTTGTTAGGGGCCCCATTTCAATGGTCTCGCTTTCCCCGTTTCCAACTACAATTTTGTTCGCACGCTCGGCCAACCGTTCAACAAACTTATCGTAAATGGTCTCTTGTACAAGCAAACGGGATGCAGCTGAACAAACTTGCCCAGCGTTGTGGAAAATACCAAACATCGCATTATCAACTGCAGTTTCAAAATCCACATCGTCGAACACAATAAGTGGAGATTTACCACCAAGTTCAAGTGTGATTTTTTTCATATTACCCGCAGCTGCGCGCATAATACTTTGACCTGTTTTTGTTCCACCAGTAAAGGCAATTTTGTCAACCTCATGGCTCTCTGCAAGCTCATTCCCAACCTTTGAACCAGGTCCCAGTACCAAGTTTGCCACTCCATCTGGAAGTCCAACCTCTTCGATAATTTCAAACAGTTTAAATACGCTTACAGGAGTGACGTCAGCAGGTTTAATTACAATTGTATTCCCTGCAGCGAGTGCAGGAGCAATTTGCCAAACGGCTAACATAAGCGGGAAGTTCCAAGGTACAATCAGTCCACAAACCCCAATTGGTTCATGAATAATCACTGTTTCCGAAGAATCATCACGAGTGTAAGATTCCTTTTTCATACCTTTAATCAAGTCAGCATAATAACGGAAGCATTGAATCGATACCGGAATATCCACAAAGGTCGTTGCTCGAATAACTTTACCGTTATTTTCCGTTTCCAAACGTGCAATTTCAGCTGTCTTCTCTTCAAGACGGTCTGCAATCTTATATAGATAATCAGCTCTTTCATCAGCCGATAAATCTGACCAAATTCCGCTGTCAAACGCTTTACGAGCCACCTTGATTGCTATCTTCGCATCATCCGCCGATCCATGAGCAGAAGTTGCCATAACCTCTCCGGTTGCAGGGTTAATAATGTTTCGTCTATCACCGGATAATGCTTCTACCCATTTCCCGTCAATGAACATGTTAATTTCCATATAGCTCTCTCCTTTACGCAATAATATCAACTAGTTTGAAACCAATATGCGCTATATTGACCAACATCGTTTTCTGATTATAGAATGGGAATGATTTGAGTCGTTCCTTTTCAAATCGATATCCACCTGCATTCCCTGTAACAATCCATTGTGCCAATAACTTACCAAACAATGTCGAGAGAGACGCGCCATGGCCCGTATAACCCGTTGCAAAATATGCGCCTTCTTTGGATCTACCGATAACCGGGAACGTATCAATTGTCACACCGATAAATCCACCCCACCTGTAATCAATCTTGCTTCCTTCTAGTTTTGGCATTATTTTAACCATGGCATCATAAACACTTTGATAAACAGCATCGCCTAAGTTTGGACGAATATCGCCACCGCCAAATACGATCCGATTATCTGGTGTGCGCCTGAAATAGTAAAGGAAACTGCTTGTATCAAAAACCATGCGATCATTAGGAATGACGGTATTCAAAAGTGTTTCTGGAAGCTGTTCAGTAGCAATAATACGTGCCGAAATTGGCAGTACGCCTTTATTCAATTCAGCCATAATTTTTCCGGAGTAACCATCTGTAGCAACAATAATGTCTTTCGCTGTAACAGCACCTTTTTCTGTAACAACTTTCACACTATTCCGGCCGTACTCAATAGATAGTGCTTTCGAATGTTCAAAGATTTTTGCACCTATCGATTTAGCTGCTTCTCCCAAACCAATTGCATAGTTCAGTGGTTGGAACGAGTAGCTCGAGTCGTCGACTAAGCAACCATAATATTGCGGGGAATCAATTTCTTGATGCAACTGACTTCGATTAAGCACGCTACATTCATATCCAAAATTTTTGTTTAAGTATTCACTTTCAAGTTTCAATCCTTCAAAATGCTTTGCTTTGTAAGCCGCCACAATGTGACCTGTCTTTCTAAAGTTACAGTGGATTTGATGCTCATCGATGATGTTTTTAACTAGTTCAACACTAAGCAGCGAAAGATCGTTAAGTTGTCTCGCCTCTTTAGCACCATACTTCTTAGCAAGCTCCTGCATCGTTGGCTTATAGCCCGGCAATACCATCCCACCGTTACGACCACTTGCGCCATACCCAATTGTTTCCTGCTCAAGGACAATGACACTCTTCCCTAACTTTTGCAAATGATATGCAGAAGAAAGACCTGTGAAGCCTGCGCCAATAATGACAACATCCGCCTCTTTATTTCCTTCAAGAGGTTTTCCTTTGTCATATCTGTTTGCAGTCGCTGTCCACAATGAGAGAGTATCCATTCGATCCATCTTATCCATAGCTAATCCTTCTCCTTTCGTGACATGTGTGTTACAATACAGTCGAAAATATTCAAAATATTCGAACTTATTGAATTAATAATATGACTTGGAGTTCCCTCCAAGTCAATAGCCATTTGAGAGTTTTTTGAATTCATTTTGCGAAAAAAGTGGAGTAACTCCACTTTTTTCATCAGGGGGTACATCTATGAAGATTGGTACATTTGCGAAGCTTTTTCACGTTACAACCGATACAGTTCGTTATTACATTGAACTAGGATTATTAATACCAGATAAAAAAAACACCCAGTATCAAATGAACCAATTGTGTTTCGACGACATGACTTTTATTACTGAGCTAAAAAAATTTCATTTTTCATTGATAGAAATCCAACGAATTTTATCATATCGACGTGTCACAAACTTCTCGGACCATGAGGATATCGACTACTACAACAACTTACTCACTGATAAAAAGAACGAGCTGAACAATAAAAAAGAAGACATATCAAAAGCGATTCATTTGATTGAAAAAGCGGTTCAAACTAGCTCACCTTCACCTAAAGAAGAGAATGTTACAGGGATTCCGCTTGACTTTGTAAATTTGCTCTATTGTCCAAAGTGCCGCATTCCACTTGAAATGGAAGATGTAACGATAAAAAAAGTCTACATTCACACGGGGAATTTAACTTGCACTTGTGGATACGAGGCAGCTATAGAGGAAGGTATTATCATTACCGCAAACTTGTACGAAACGTCTCCTTATCCATCATATTTTTACGATAAAGAAACGATTAAAGAAATCAATCCCAAAATGATTAACTTATTTGAAAAAAGTAATTTTCAATTTCAAAAAGTTCTACAAAATATAGATTTGACAAACAAATTAATTGTGGAAACAAACATTGACGCTTTTGTATCACTACCAAAATATATTGATACTCTTGAAACGAGCGCATCCTATGTATTCAGTGGCTATTCGCTCGCAATGCTCAAGAAGGTTAGAAATAGAATTGAGCGTATGAATCCGAAGCCACGCGTCCTTTATATTTTAAATTCCGATTTAAATCTACCATTAAAACCGCTTAGCATCGATGTTTTTGTGGATAGTTTTACAATAACTGATTTTTCACTGCTCAACTCAGAGTTCCCAAGTCACGTTCTAAAAAACTATTTACATAGCAGTTCAACAATTGTCGGTGGATACTCGTATTATGATAGCTCGGCCAAATCCTTGAAAAATATTTCAGCCTTATATCCAAATTCCCATGAGCATATTTTACATCCAAAATACTTAGAAGAAAATCTATCAGTTAACGGATTTCAAATCATGCAAAATGAAAATATTGGTTACTGTACAGATCCAGGACCTTATTTCGATTATCATGTAAGAGACGAAAAATTCCACATGCTCATGTATTTGGCTAGCACGAAACAATAGCACAAAAAAGCGCCATCACAAGTGACGGCGCTTTTTCTATGTAAGAGCTACTAGAAGGTATCCTTCTAGCCTACTCCCATTTGTAAGTCCAAAATTGTTCAAGTTGCAGCCATTTTAATGTTGCTGCATCTTTGTTTTTTATTTTTGCATGCGTTTCTTCTAGCATCGCTTCTGTTTGTGAACGATGCGCGCCTAGTGCAGCTAATTTATGTTCAAATACTTCACTAATATTATTTACAACATCCGGCTCACCGAGTACTGCTTCGCGATTTCTCGTAATCGCAACCGCATGAATGGCTGGACGTTCTTCTTTTGGCATACGTGATACAGCGCGAACGACAGCGCGGCCAAATGCATCATGATCTGGATGTACGCCGTGTTCTGGATAAAATGTAATAATTCGAGATGGATTTACTTCTTGAATGATCGCTTCGATTTTATCAGCAACGAAATCAACATCTTCAAATTCTAACGTTTTATCATGGAAACCGAGCATTCTTAAATCTTGAATCCCCATCGCTTCACATGCATCTTTTAATTCTTTTTCACGGATATTTGGAATCGTTTCACGGTTAGCAAACACGTTTTTCCCCATGTTACGTCCCATTTGTCCTAAAGTACCACACGCATACGTTACAGGTACTCCTTGATCTGTTAATAAGCGAATTGTTCCTCCCGCAGCAAATGCTTCATCATCTGGATGCGGAAATACAACAAGTACATGTCTCTCCATAAGTTTCCCTCCTTCTTACTTAAATGGCGTTAAGCTTAATTCAAGTGCAACTGCTAAGCGGCCTTGATTATCATGCCCCGCTAATAATAAACGCTCTTTATCGTCTACTTCCCAGTGCGTAATACCTTCAGCATATACCCAGCCATGATCCATTTTCAAACCAACTCGGTATGGGTTTGTTCCAGTTATTTTCCCGCGCTCAAAGCGAATAATTGCATTTCGAATGAATGCTCCAACTGTCATCAGCTTTTCATTAAAGTGTGACGCATACGCTCCGTTCGTCGTTTCTAAATGAATATATACATCTTTATTTACAAAACGTTCAATTTCATTTTGAATAAGAGAACTATCTTTTACTATTTCCATCGGAATTCACCTCTTTAAACCATTTTACGCAAAAATAATGTAAATTGCTATCTCTATATTAGAGGACAACGCTCACTTTTCCTAATAATTTGCACTGTGTTTTTTATATTTTTTATATCATATGTAAAAAACATATTTTTCCCTTCACTTTGTTAAATAGTTTTCTTTCTTTTTTGAATTTGCTACAATATAAATTATGCAGAGGGATGCATGTTTACAATTGAATACATACTTTAAAGAAGGTGACACGATTGGAACAATCAGCACATGAAGTAGCAAATTGGCAATATTATTTTGCAATTGCCGTATTTTTAGTCACGTACGGATTTATTATTTCTGAGAAATTGAATCGTGCTGTAATCGCACTATTCGGTGCTGCTATTATGATTATTTTTGGAATTGTAGATTTACATACTGCTTTCACATCACATATTCAATGGGAAACAATCACCCTTTTAATTGGTATGATGATTCTCGTGCATATTACGAGTCAATCAGGCGTATTTGAATTTGTAGCCATTAAAGCAGCAAAAGCAGCTGGCGGAAAACCAATCCGCATTTTATTATTGCTATCCCTATTAACTGCTGTCGGTTCAGCATTTTTGGACAACGTAACAACCGTATTATTAATCGTACCTGTTACTCTATCTATTACACGTATTTTAAAAGTAAACCCTGTTCCTTATTTAATTTCAGAAGTACTATTTTCAAATATAGGCGGAACAGCAACATTAATCGGTGACCCGCCGAACATTATGATTGGATCAGCAAATAAGCATTTAGATTTTAATGCCTTTTTACTAAACTTAGCTCCAATCGTAATTATTATTTCTATCGTTACACTTGGCATTATTTACTTCATGTATCGTAACAAACTAAAAACAACACCTGAGCAAATCGAAAAACTAATGGCATTAAATGAAAAAGATTATATTAAAGATCAAAGCCTCCTTTTAAAATCCATTTCGATTTTAGGACTAACTATTTTAGGCTTTGTACTTCATTCTATTATTCATGTAGATGCTGCCGTAATTGCGATGACAGGCGCTACACTTCTTATGCTAATCGGTGTGAAAGAGCATGATATTGAAGATGTATTTGCCCACGTTGAATGGGTAACCATTTTTTTCTTCGCCGGATTGTTCGTTCTCGTTGGCGGGTTAATTGATATCGGACTTATTTCCTCACTCGCAAAAGAGGTAATCGACGTAACAAACGGTGATATCGGTTTCGCTGCGATACTTATTTTATGGGTATCTGGCATCGCATCTGCGACAATTGACAATATCCCATTTGTCGCAACGATGATCCCACTTATTCAAGATTTAGCTACAGGACTCGGACTATCTGTCGATTCCCCGCAAATCGAAGTACTATGGTGGGCGTTATCACTTGGCGCTTGCTTAGGAGGAAACGGAACGTTAATCGGCGCATCAGCAAACGTAGTCGTTGCTGGTATTGCAAAACGTGAAGGACATGGGTTCTCTTATATGGACTTCTTAAAAATCGGTTTCCCCTTAACGATCATTGCGCTATTGTTATCACATGCTTACATTTATTTACGTTACTTAATGTAAAAGTTGTATTATATGAAATTATACCTTCAAACAAAAAAGGTATGCAGCACTACGCCGCATACCTTTTTTCATCACCAAAATATACCTATAATTGCTAATCCACCTAAAATCATACCACCAATTTGTCCGACGATTGCCGGTGATAATTGAACACCTTTCCTCACTTCAACAACCGGTCTTTCGTGCCTTAGTTGTTGTACTTCACTTTGAAGTTGATGTACACTTCCGTGTAATTCTTTAATTAGTTCTTTTAATTCAGCGACCTCTTCATTTACTGGTTTTGTTTTTTCTAAATTCATTTTGCATAACTCCTTATAAATTCAATCAGTTCACTGTAAAATTTCGCCAATTATCATTATTTCTCCTGCATACCATATATTCAACAATTCTATTTTTTATAGTTTCTTTTCACACCTAAAAAACATAGCTTCATTAAAATTTGGCAGGTGTACCTTGGTGAAAATACATTTGCCACCTTCCTTCTCTAAATTTCCAAATTGAACTACGTAACGAGTGTTGATTATTTATTTCATTGAATATTCGATAAGTAGTTAATACTACATCTTTGGATAAAGGATGTACTTCAAAATCACTTAAAGTCATTTTTACCACGCCTATTCCATTTTTATCGATATCCTCATTTTTATATAAAACTTTACCAGAACTCCCAAACTCAAAAAAATCATCTGCAAGTATCTTTTTAAGCTCTTTTTGAGATGTGCGAACCTCTGGCTTAAGTAATCGTTCCTCTAGCTGATATAAACACTCTCTTAATGGAGAGAAACCTTCCATTAGTACACCCCTCCCTTCTGATCATCTGAATATTAGATTTTCCTCACCACACTATACAATTATTCTGTATGTTTTTACTAGTTTTGCAGCTCTATCCATTCATCCCTCAATATCCCCATAATCATACGATCAAAACACTTCCCATCTCGCTGAACTGCTTCTCTCATACATCCTTCCATCTGAAAACCCATCTTTTTATACAGTGTAATAGCTGCCTTATTATAAGAAATAACATCGAGTCCGATGCGATGTAAATTCATTTCATAGAAAGCATACTTTAGAATAAGATGCATCGCTTCTCTCCCATACCCTTTTCCTCTATCATTTGCATCCCCTATTCCAATTGCTAATAAACCTGTTCTGTTATTCCACTCTATGCCATGAATCGCCACAAAACCAATTAAACGATCATCTTGAACTGTTCTTAACATGAAAGAAACACTATTCGATCTCCGTCCCTTTAATAGTCCATCACTTGCTATTTCTTGTAACGATTGTGGGAATGCCAAATCTGTATCTACATTTCTTAAATATTCACTATCCTCTTGCCACATAGCCATTACTTAAGCATCTTTTTCTCTAATAGCTGATAATTTAATAGTTTTATTTTGAAAAAGATTCATTGTCATCTAAAACTCCCCCTTTTTAAATAGCGGGGATAATAATTCTAGCCTATTTATCCCCATTTTCCATATACTCTTGTATGAACGGGATACTTACAATAAGCGCTGATATTGGCACATCTCCTCTACATTAACTTCATTGTATAATTTTTCATTTATTCTAACAATAAAAAAAGACCCTCAAAATTTAGAGGATCTTCCTAACAACGAATCGATATTATTTCGTAAACATTTTCTCTGCTTCATCCATTGCCATTTTGTTACCTAAAGCAGAATAGTCAAGCCATGGTTGGTCATTTATAATGTATACGTGCTTGCCTTTAACAGCTTTTAAGTCTTTCCAAATTGGTGTTTCTTGAAGTTGTTTAAATGCTGCTTTTGCTTTATCGTCTCTATTTACAACAACGAAAATCGCATCTGCATCAAAGTCAGGTAATACTTCTTGTGAAATGACTTCGTAAGGACGGTTTCCATCAATTTTCTCCACACCATTTGCAGGTTGTAATCCTAAGTCTTGGAACAAAATTGGTCCCATCGGTCTTTTCGTACTAAATACACGTAATTCTTTTGCAGTCACGCGAATTGCCATTGTTTTTTCGTTATTACCTAGCTCTTTATCTATTAAACTTTTCACTCGTTTTGATTGTTCTTCATAGTCTTGAATATATTTATCCGCTTCTTTCTCACGGTTTACAAGTTTACCTACTTCTTTTAAATGATCTCTCCACGTACCTTCATCTAAATTGAAAGAATGTGTTGTTGCAATTTTTTCGTATTTCGCTAAATCTTTGCCAGCATATTTTTCATCAACATAAATTTCTGTTGGCTTTAATTGAAGTAACGCTTCCATGTTTGGATCTGTTGCAACGCCAAGTTTCTTCGTATCTTTCAGTTGCTCTTTTGCGTGCGGTAAGAAATCTTTTAAATCTCCACCAATAACAGAACCTACTGGTGTAATTCCTAATGCAAGTAAATCATTCGTTAAATGAATAGACATTGAAGCAATTTGAGGGTCATTATTTTTGTCAGTTTTTTTAGTTGCCTCTTCATTAGGTTTCGTTTGACCACATGCTGCTAATACTAACATACACATAATGCTAAATAAAATGGAAAGTTTCTTTTTCATATGTTCTTCTCTTTGAAGTATTTATTTTGTTTTTGTAAGTAAATAAAGAAAATACGGTGCTCCTAAAGCCGCTACTACTACGCCAGCCGGAATAGAGTTTGGCTCGAATACAGAACGACCTATCGTATCTGCGAGTACTAAAATAATCATTCCAATAATGCCAGCTAGCGGTAGGAAGTGCTGATATGTACTACCTACTAACTTCCTTGCAATATGCGGAGAAACTAAGCCGATAAAGCCAATTCCCCCTGCCATTGATACACTTGCACAAGACAACCCTACCGCTGTAGCTAAAAGTAGTAACCGTTCTTTTTGAACAGAAACACCAAGTCCTGCCGCTACACTATCACCTAATGACAATGCGTTTAACGTTTTTGATTTTAGCCATGCATACGGGGTTAGTATCAAAATCCAAGGTAATAATGCTAGAACATGAATCCAATCTCTTCCCCACACATTACCAACTAGCCACCTAGAAGCGAACGTATACGTCTCATCATTTAACTTGAGCGAGAAAAATAACGAAAGTGCACTAAAACCAGCTGAAACTGCAATACCAACAAGAATGAGTCTAATGGGAAGTAAACCTTTTGACCGATCACTCGCAAGCAAAACAATAAGAAATGCAGCTAACACTCCTCCGCCAAATGTAAATAACGGTATTAAAACCGATGCACTCTCGTTAATAGAATGAAAGAGAGTAACAAATACAATAAGCCCGAAAGATGCACCCGAATGTAATCCGAGAATACCAGGATCTGCGAGTGCATTACGAGATAACCCTTGCAAAATCGCACCGGAAACCCCAAGGCCAATACCTGCTAACATTGTAATAATTATTCTTGGCATACGATAATCGTACAGCACGGTTGCACTCTCAAAATCACCATAACCAAAAAGCGTTTGAATCACTTTGAGCGGTGCAATGCTCAGCGTACCTGTATTTAAACTAATCAAAATTACAGCGATACTTATACACCCGAAAATTGTAGTTACAGTAATAGCTCTCTTTTTATCCGTGTTAAAAAGATTCGTCACTTATAGCTCACTCCCAACTTTACGTGCTATATAGAGGAAGAACGGAACTCCAACAAGAGCTACCATAATTCCTATCGCAAGTTCTTTAGGAGGATTTACTGTTCTTGCCCCTAAATCAGCTAACACCAATAACATAGCTCCTAATAATGCTGACATAGGAATAATAAGCCGATAATTAACACCTACTAATTTTCTAGCGATGTGCGGAATGACAAGTCCTACAAATCCAATGGAACCAACAGCTGAAACAGACACACCTGCAAGAATGACTACTATAATTATCCCAAGTATTCTCGTACGGTTCGTTTTCACACCTAAATTCGTAGCAACATCATCCCCCATTGATATGAGTGAAATAGATCGCCCTAGCACTGTAGCAAAAACAATCGTTATGAGAATAATAGGCACTAAAAATTTCAAGTGTTCCCACTTCACCCCCGCAACACCACCAGCAAACCAAAACGCTAAATCTTGGCTTAAATCATAATAAATTGCAATACCTGAACTTAATGAGTGTAAAAGCGCTGCCATAACTGCTCCTGCAATTGTTAACCTCATCGGTGTTAATCCGCCTGATGTTGCTGATCCAATAATAAAAATGAGTACGGTACTTAAAACTGCTCCAATAAAGGAAACAATCATTAAGTAGGAATACGGCATATGCGGGAAAAAAGCAAAACTAAGTGCTACTACAAACATCGCACCTGCATTTATTCCGAGCACCCCTGCATCAGCTAAAGGATTTCGTGTTACTCCTTGCATTACAGCCCCAGCGACTGCAAAAGCTGCTCCTACAACTGCCGCACCAATTACCCTCGGAAGCCTTAATTCATAAATAATTTGATGCTGCGTTAATTTCGGATTATAATCAAAAACCGCTGCCCACACCGTTTGCAAATGAATATCCTTTGCCCCGAATGCAATAGCTAAAAATATAGATCCAATTAAACATAAAATTGTTAAGCTCATGAAACATACGAACTTAATATGTATCCAGCGATTATTGCCAGCATGTACAGTAGACTTATGTAACATGTTTCATTTCATCCTTTATATTCAGTTGTTTTTTATAATTATTTTTTATTTATAATCATTATTGATAATAATTATCATTTTCATTTAGATATTATATCCCCACTTTTTTTAAATAGCAAACTATTTTTTTACTTTGTTAAAATATGAAAAACACTTATTACAATCTCGTTCCAAAACTTACAAATACATGCAAAATAGAATACTGTTATATTTTTGAAATTGTAGTATACTTAGTCATTATTTTGATTTTTCTAATAAAAAATTTGAAGGTGACACAATGTTTTATGTAAAACAACTACTCTATTTCACTTACGAACAAGCATTATCTTGCTTATTCCCAGTCGTTATTTTTTTAACACTAGCCCTTTCAAAAATCATTTTGATTCCAGGGTTATACCGGTATGATTTCATACTCATCGTATGTCTTCTGATGCAATGGATTATGTACAAGACAGGTCTTGAAACAAAAGACGAACTAAAAGTAATTACTGTCTTCCATCTCATCGGCCTTTTACTAGAAATATATAAAGTACATTTCGGTTCATGGAGTTATCCTGAAGAGGCATATTCGAAGATTTTTGGAGTTCCACTTTACAGCGGTTTTATGTACGCAAGTGTCGCAAGTTACATATGCCAAGCTTGGAGAAGATTACATTTACAAATGCATCATTGGCCGAGGGCTATTTTTGCCGTGCCATTAGGAGCTATGATTTACTTCAATTTTTTCACACACCATTTTCTATACGATTTTAGATGGGTATTAACTTTACTTTTATTCATTGTATTCTCTGGAACTTTTGTGGAGTTTTCCTTACAAGGAGTTACATATAAAATGCCGCTCGTTCTCTCATTTTTCCTAATCGGATTCTTTATTTGGATTGTGGAAAACATCGCTACCTTCTTCGGAGCATGGCAATATCCAAATCAACGTGAAGCATGGAATCTCGTTCACTTAAGCAAAATTAGCTCCTGGTTCTTACTCGTTGTTATTAGCATTATGATTGTTGCACAACTCAAACATTTGAAGGAGTCGAAAAGGTGATACTGCTTATGTAAAAAAATTAAAAAACAACTTATCTTCCCTACTTGTCCAATAAAAAAGAAATCCACTCTGCAAAAACAGTTAGCCCATCACTCATTAGAGAGTGATGGGCTTTTTTAATAATATTTTTTAAACCGTCCTCATAAAGTGAAACTTTAATCAGTGGGGGTTTTGTTCATCCCCACTGATTATTAGTTGAACCAATCGGACTTTTACGGGCAGTTGATCCCCCACCTAACTTCTTTGCTTTCGCTGAATTTTCAGGTGGGGATTTTACTGCCCGTTAATGCGGGATCAAAGGCATTATAGGTTCATCATAATTTACAAGAGCATAAGCAGTTGCACATTATGAACCACTACTAGCAGTAGAGGTTGCTGCAGAGGAAGCGGCAATCGTTGCCATCATAGCTGCTTGTTGTGCTTGTATGAGGACTTCTATCATAGTTTGTAAACCTGTGTTGGTAGCTTTACTTTCCTCACCTTTCTGACTTACGAACAGTTGAATAGCAATAAGAATATTCGTATCTGTATGCCAACGGAATAATTTCTCCCCCCGCAATTTTTCAATCAATTCTTTAATAGAATGAATCTCTTTTTCTCCATCCTCAAGTAACGCTAGTAGCCCGATTGCTGGATAATGCATCTGTTTCACTTTTACCTTTTCTTGTTTTAACAAATTCCATATGTTTGTACATGTTGCAACTAACATTTCTTCACGGACATCCTTCTTTAATGAAAGAATATGACTTAAAAACTGAAGATCATTCCCTTTACGCAAACCAGCTTTCGCTAGTTTCTGATAAAGACGTTCCACTCGGTCCATAAGTGTTTCTACATTCTCTGATTGTCCTGCTAGTAAAACCGCGAGCGGATAATCATTTGTACCAGTAAGAAAAAGATGATCCTCTTTCATGCGTTTATATACTTGCATCGAACGTTGAATGTGCGTGCCATGCTGTTCATTTTCTTCTGTTAAAAGCACAGCTGCTGCGAGATAGGTAAATATACTTCGGCTAAAACCACCAGCGACCAATTGTTCATATAAATCTAAAAAATTCCGAAAAGCTTCCTTGTAATCTGTAAAGTGAATATCTAAAGTTGCAGCCACTACAAAGCGATGATAAGACTTTAAGTATGAAAACATCCCTACCTGATTCTTAATATAACTACTAATTTCTAAAAAACGTCTGAGATCAAACAATTTATCACTACTTGCATACATAGCAGCAATCATCATTCCTGTTCGAGAATCACTCGTTTTCCATTTTAGTTCTCCCTTTAACTGTGCATATGTATGTGTGTATTGCTCCAACTTTTGTTCCAATGTAATCATAGTATTCCCCCATTTTCTAGTTCCTCTCTTTTATTATACGTATATTCCATATTTAGGAATACCCTATTTCATACGGATTTTGCAACCTTATTTCTGTATTATCTTCAATATTTTTCTATTATGTAAAACAAAAAATAATAACTATCCCTACTTCATCAGTATCACGATGGTAAGCGTTCATAATCCTTCAAGAAGTTCAAAAACAAAAAAAGATAGATAATAAATTATCTACCCTTTTTGTTTATATATTATTTCAAATTACACCTGTATTGTGAAAAATAAGGTTGTAACTACTTACACCTCAATTTTGACAAAACATCTGTAATTTCGTTTTTTATATGCAATTCAAACTAAAGAGCCTTAATAATACGTTCCATCGCCTTCATTTGCCCAATATGGTCTGCTTCATGATAAAGCATCATACCGTAAAGCTCTCCAACTGTTTCCAACCCTAAAAATAGCTCTGGAAGTTTATTTTCAAATGCTTCTGCTGGAATTTCGTTAATACGTTTTGCTTGTTCTTTTAATTGGGCCGTTAACACTTCTAACGATGGTCCTTCTGTTTTCCATTTAGATGGTCTTGATCCATATCCAAACATACCTGGATATTCCGTTGGTAATTGTTTAAACTCTCTTCCGAACATGAATGTTTCCGCTGCTGTTAACACGTGACCAATGTGCCAACGAATTGTATTGTTAAAGCCATCCGGCTGCGTATCCGCAGTTTTATCATCTAATGTTTCCATAAATTTAAGTAATGCCCCGCGCGTTATTTCAAATTGTTTTAAGCCAACTAGTCTATTCATTTTATCGTTCCCCTTCTTGATGTACTATTTATTATGAACTAAGAATGTTAAACTTATTAAAGTTTCACCTTGTTTAATCTATCAGAAACAATTAAAAAACACATCTAATATGCTTAGTAAAAATAATAAAAAGGTTCACCTCTCGTAAATATAGAATTACTTACTACACAAATAGTTTAGTAAATAAAAGAGGAGTGTAGTTGCATGTTACATGTTTTAAAACAACAATATAATCTTATTAGCTCTACAAGAGAAACTCTATTTTCGTTTTTGGAAGAAATCTCACTAGAAAAATTACATAGCACTGTTCCGAATTTCGGAAGCGGTAGTATTATAAAGACGCATATTCATGTAGCCGATTGCTATCGATACTGGCTTGGATCATTCGCATTCAAACAAAAGCGAGCAGATTTTTCATTTGCTAGTGATTATGAAATTGAGCATGCAGATGTCACGAAGGTCCGTGCTAGATTTAAGTTAGTAGATGAAACTGTACAACGTTTTTTAGATGAATACAATGACCGTTGGCTCGAAAATATAGCAAATGAAGTGAAATGGCAAAAAGAACCTTGGAGTACAACTCCGCTATGGCTTTTAACTCATACGGAGACACATGAGTTTCATCATAAAGGACAAATCGTATCAATGGCTCGTCACCTTGGATACACACCTCCTGATACAGACCTTAGTTAGTTAATTACTGCAACTATACTTAATAAACACAAAAAGAAAGAGCACGTTTTGATTAATCTTTTTCAAAACATGCTCTTTCTTTCCGTAAATAAGTTAATCGTTTATTATATTACTTGCTCACCTATAACACCTGTTAATTAAAAGACTCCCTCGTTACCTCAATAAATTGCCGTAACGGCGATGTCATCCATTTATCTTTATGCCAAGCAATTTGTGTATAAATCGGATTGATAGTATTTTCTAGATGTAATTCTTTTATCGTTCCCTCTCGTATATCTTTTTCTACTACTATCGCCGGTAAAACCGCTATACCTAAATCTGCAATAACGCATTGTTTAATTGCCTCTATACTAACAAACTCAATCTTATTTGCTGGATACACATCTTCCGTACGAAACAGCTCTTCAAATAAAGTTCGATACGAGCACCCTAGTTCTGTTAACAAAAGTGTTTCCCTCTCTAAATCTTTTATAGAAACGGAAGTTTGTTCAAATAAACGATGCCCTGGAGCAGCTACTACTTTTAATTCTTCTTTCATAAGCGGCTCCACATGTAAAGCATCTTCTGTTTTACATTCGTCCAAAATAAATGCAAGATCGACTTTTCCCTCCATCAATTGTTCTTTCGCATCTTTATTGGAATGTGCGGGTTTAAATATAAGCTTTATTTGAGGAAATTGTGCTTTAAACCTCTTTAATATAGAAGGAAGTCTATATGTACATTGACTCTCTTGTGCACCGATTATTAACGTACCTGCTATTTCCTCATCATCTTTCACTGCCATTTTCGCTTCGTTACTAAGTGCAATCATCTTGTCGGCATATAGTTGAAACTTCCTGCCCGCTTCAGTTAAGAAAAGACGTTTTCCTAATCTTTCAAATAATGGTGTACCAAGATCTGCCTCTAACGTTTTAATTTGCGCTGTCACGCTCGACTGAGCAAAGTTCAATTTCTTCGCAGTTTGCGTAAAATTCAAAGTGTCCGCTGCTACTTTAAATGTAATTAATTGTTTTATCTCCATTTATCATCCCTCTTTTCAATCAGTATTTCCGATTGATTCCATCGAAATAATCCTCTTTGTCTATTGATATTTATATTGTATGATAAAGAGCATCGACAAACAATATAATGGAGGTATTCCATATGAAAGCACTTTGTTTCGAAACATTCGGAAACGCTGATGTACTACAATATAAAGAAATACATGATCCAATCATAAATCCAAATGAAATTCTTGTTCGCACGAAAGCAATCGGTTTAAATTTCGCTGATATTTATAGACGCCGCGGCGATTATCATCTCGCTGGCAATCCGCCTTATATATTAGGTTATGAAGGCGCTGGGATTGTTGAAAAAGTAGGTGCTGAAGTTACTACTATCCATCCTGGAGACCGTATTGCATTTGCTGATGTCCCATTTGCAAACGCAGAACTAGTAGCTGTTCCATCAGAGAAAGCAATTCCACTTCCTGAATCTATCTCTTTTGAAACAGCTGCTTCTGTATTATTACAAGGATTAACTGCACACTATTTAACAAAAGATAGCTATCAAATAAAACAAGGTGATATAGCTTTAGTACACGCTGCGGCTGGCGGTGTTGGTCAACTTCTCGTTCAGATGATTAAATTACAAGGCGGAAAAGTAATTGGTCTAACATCATCAAAAGAAAAAGTACAGGTAGCTACGTTAGCCGGCGCCGATCACGTATTTTTATATACTGAATCCTGGCATACGAAAGTACTTGAAATGACTAGTAGTGCTGGCGTAAATGTAGTATATGAATCAGTAGGTTCTACATTAGAGGAAAGCTTTAGCGCTACTAAAATTGGTGGTACCGTTGTATTTTACGGAATGGCTGGTGGTAATCCTGCGCCTGTAGATCCACGTATGCTTATGGATACTTCAAAAACTTTAACTGGCGGAGACCTTTGGAACGTTCTTACTACGTATGAAGAACGCAAGCAACGCTCTACTCAATTATTTGATTGGATCACTGCAGGAAAATTAAATATCGCGAGTCCTAGGACATTCTCTTTACAAGATGGTGCCCGTGCTCATGAATTATTAGAGAGCAGAAAAAGTACAGGGAAGATTTTATTAATCCCGTAATCGTTCCAATTTAAAAAGGAAAAATAAACATATAAAAGAGCATCGATTACGATGCTCTTTTATTATGGAATTTTATTCGTTTCTTTTTATTTCAGTAATTTCCGGCTCATCATATGAAATAATGTCGATTATATGGTTCAAACAAGGAATTTGATAGTGAATGAACTGCTCTTCAGGAAATATAAATTCAGCAATCGTTCCTGCTTTAACAAAATCTAAATATTTTGATTTTGAGTAAACTCTAAAAATTCTACCTTCTGAAATTTCGTAGTCATCCATTACAGTAAACGATTCATTAGTAACGGAGTAAGCAATATACGAGTCAAAATCCAATTGAACAATTGGCAGATTGTCATCAACATCAATGGATGATGCTTCTATTTCAACCTCATCTGTAATTTTCGCGAGTCCCTTAGTTTTGTTAACTTTACACCTATCAATAAGTACCTTCAGTGAATTTTCTTCAGGTTCAAACAATTTGTTTAAATATATATATCCTTTAAATTCCATCAAATCTTGAAAATCCATTACTTCCCCCCATTTTGAAAATCTATCTGAAACAGTTGCGATTCTCTTTACATTACTACTCAACCAAGATTTTATACACCTATTCTAATCAACTGTAACATAAATCATTGTACACTCTTACTTTATGTTGAAAGTGGTACTGTTTTTGGTACAAAGTCAACGAAAAGTGATTTAAATCAATAAAAAAAGACCCTTCCGCTTATGCGAAAAGGCATACGAACTTATTTGTTATTTTGAGTAAAACTCACCCTAAAGAGATTTCATTAAGATCTTTCTATCTTCGTTTTCTTATTTCTATTTGAGATATAATTATATTTCTACACTTTCTTTCCCTTTTGCAACATAACTCATATCTCCAACCGACTCGACTGTATATGTTCCATCTTGATATACAATCTTCGTCACACTAGCATTTTCCACTCCAAGTTTTGTTTTGCTACTGTCTAACATTTCTATTAAGGTTGTAATCAAAAGCCCATGAACGACAACTAAAACATTACCGCCACCATTTCCAGCAGCTTCTTCACTAATTTTATCAATCTCTGCTTTTATACGAGTAGAAAATAATTCCCAATCTTCCGCCTGTTTCGTAGGGTCTGCTGCTCTAATAAGATTAATCACTTCTTGAATAGAAAACTTCATGAGTTCTTCTGGTGATGCAACGCCCGCAGCTTTTCCAACCACATCCCACATATTTTCAAGCTTTTCACCTTCAAAAATACCAAAATTTAATTCTCGTAAATCTTTCCTTTTCTCAAGTTTCAATTTTGATTGCTCACTATATTTTAATACTAAATTAGCAGTTTCAATCGCTCGGCCGCTATCACTACTATACGCATTTGTAAAATGAATATCTTTTAATCCCGTTCCTAAATTTGTGGCAACTTCCACACCTTTTTCTACTAACGGAGAGTCTGCCCAACCTTGCGCGCGATGATTCGTATTTAATATTGTTTTACCGTGTCTCGTAACATATAACGTAACTACATTCTCATTGCTATCTTTTTCTCGCTTATTCATTTTATTCTCTCCCTTTACATTTCTATATCAATTTTACCACCTTAATTATTCATTGAGCAAAATATATGTAAGTAGATTCGTTTAATAAAAAAGCTACCTTTCTGTATATTCCTACAAAAAGGTAGCGTATTTTATGATTACACTTCTTAACTGATACCCCTACTCAGCAAAAGCACTCGAATATTGTACAATTCCTTCTACACCTTCAAGAGCATTTTCTGTTAATTCCATTACCATAAACACTTCTTCAGGCACTTCAAATGGCGCTTTTATATTCCACTCACTTGCTTTCTTAAAACCAAATTTCGGATAGTATTCTGGATGCCCTAACACAACAACCGATCCATATCCAAGTTCTTTCGCTTTTTCTAATGCAGCTACAATAAGTTTCCCGCCAATTCCTCTTTTCTGATGGCCCCTAGCAACCGACACTGGCGCAAGCGCTAATGATTCTACAGACGCTCCATCTTTTTCTATTGTAATTTTTGATAACATAATGTGACCAACTATTTCTTCATCTACCGCAACGATAGATAACTCTGGAACAAACGCGTCACATTCTCTAATACGTTTTACAAGTTCATGTTCTTTTTTATCACTAAATTCTTCACTTAAAAATGCTTGTTGTACAACTTCTTCTGTTTTTCTATAATCGTTTTTTTGTTCTTGTCTAATTGCTACCATTTTAACTTACCCTCTATTCTTTCTTATTTCCTTTTCAATTTTACGAAGCGCTTTTTTCGATCCGCGCTCAATATCATGCTGCATTTTTCTTTCTTTATAATCAACAAATAGTGTATTTAAATCATATCCTTCTGGGTATAATTCTTTCGCCGCTACCTCTAAAGTAATACGTTTTACATTCACTTCAACGAATTCACCGTTATAATATACAACGACATTATAGAAATTATCTTTTTCCTTATATACAATCCCGAAATCGTTATGATCTAACAATTTCACACGGTCGCCTTTTCTGTATTCATGGTGCTCTTCTCTTTTTTCCTGCACGAATTTCGGTTTTCTAATTTTACTTTCATTCACTTTTTCTAGAGCGTATTCTTTATTTCCCATATACTCTTTCGCTCTTTGCAGTACATGTTCTCTCACATTCATTTTATTCGCAATCCAAAGTGCATTACTTTCACCTGATTTACCGATCACTAATTTATAAAGTGGCTCTAGTGTCTCACTATTAAATTGCATTGCTGCGTTCATAAAATCACCATGCATTTCTGAAAAGCGTTTAATTTCACCGTAATGCGTACTTGCAATTGTAATACATCCCGCAAGGTAAAATTCTTCTAAAATAGATATCGCAAGCGCCGCACCTTCATTCGGTTCTGTACCGCTTCCTATTTCGTCAAATAACAGTAACGTATTATTATTTGACATCCTCATGATTTCAGAAAGATTTTTCATATGAGACGAAAATGTACTTAGTGCATTTTCGATACTTTGATTATCACCAATGTCTACAAATACATTTTCGAAAATAGCAATTTCTGTTTCTTTATCTCCAGCGATATGAAGGCCTGACATTGTCGCTAATGTTAACAATCCGATTGTTTTTAGCACAATTGTTTTCCCGCCCGCATTTGGTCCTGTAATAATTAAACTTCGATAGCTTTGACCGATTTCAAAGTTTAATGGTACTACTTTCCCACTTAAAAGCGGGTGCTTACAATTCACTAAATGAATGTAGCCATGATCATTTAATTTCGGCTCTATTCCATCGATTGATTTACTGAACTTCGCTTTCGCAAATACCATATCATATTGACTAATCAATTCCATATTAATTTTTATATGATAAATATTTTCTAATACCATTCCTGATAAAGTCGCTAAAATTTGATACTCTTCCATCGCTTCTTCTGCTTTCAAACTTGCGAGCTCCGCATTTAACTTTGTAACCGTATGTGGTTCTATAAATACAGTAGAACCTTTAGCCGAAGCTTCAACGATACTCCCGGCAACTTGATTTTTATAGGTAGATTTGATTGGAATCGTATAGCGATCATCCTTTTTACTAATAAAGAATTCCTGAATATACTTCTTATTTGCACTACTATTTAAAAACTTCGTTAAACGTTCTTTTATTTTTCCATCAACAGAATCAATGTTATTTCGAATCCGTTTTAACTCTTTACTAGCCGCCGCATCAATGTTATTTCCTTTAATCGAAAAGTTAATTTCTTCTTCGACACTTTTAAATTCAGTCATTGAATTTGCATAAGAGGCTAATACTGGAGCAAAGAATTCTTTATCTAGCATAAACTTTTTAATCTTTCGGCACCCACGTAAAAAGTCTGAAACGCTCACTAACTCTGCTGGGTCTAAAATCATCCCTTTTTCTAATTTTTGAATTGTACTAGCGATATTGGAAATTCCGAAGAAAGGAACATGCCCTTCTGCATCTACTATAGCTCGTGCTTCTGTCGTTTCATTTAAGCGATTTCTCACTACTTTTATACTTGTACTCGGCTCTAATTTATTTAATAATTCCTTACCTAATCCACTTACACAATATGATTTCACTATTTCCATTAATTCGTTATATTGTAACTTTTCAAAAGTCATCGTATTCATTTTGTTTCTCCTCACTATGATTGATTTCTATCATAAATGAAGATACCTACTCATTAGATTCCAATGAGCCCTACATTATTTAATCACCATTTTTATACACTAAAAATATATACAAAAAAGCTGCGGGGATACCGCAGCTTTTACATTTACAAGGCAAGTGTAATTATATATGAGGAAATAAGCCATAAAAAACAGATGGCAATCCCCTTATTACACGCTTTATAAAGTATTGTAGGTATCTTCATAGGTTCCGAAATAAATCCATGACAAAATTAGGGGTATGATGTACATAAAAATCCCCTGGTCTTATCCGATTTATTTCATTAAATTTTTCCTATTTAGTACCTACCGCACTCACAAAAAGCACCTCTCATTAATTTATATTATAGTCATTGAAATCTAATTTACTGAAATCATCATACTATATGTCTTGTAATAAGTAAAGGTGTCAAACTATTGCCTTGTAGATTGTAAAACTTTCATATAATCAACCTTTTTCTCAAGGGTCTTTTTCGCATCTTCAGCCGTTACTATATAATCTACCGCAATATGTTGTAATAACTCCTTATTATCATTTTGCAACTGAATTGTAATATCATCCACACTTATCGCACTATCTTCAATCGTTTGATTAAATTCCTGAATACTTCTTGCAACCTCAGCTAATGTCTCCATATGTGCACGGTTGTTTACGTCCAAAAAGATATTACTTTTGAAAACTGCCGTAACATAATGCTTCGGATGTTTCTTCGCTATTTTTTTCTCTTCATTCTTACCGAAAACAGTATCCCCTGTCTGCATTTGCTCGAAAGTAAGTATAGTATTATTCCTTTTTTCTTCATAATAGGTATTGAACCTTTCTCGTAAATCATTCGCTCCTTTTTTTATTTTATAGTTATCATTATTTACCTTTGGAGAGATTCGTCCATCGAACCATATTTGAAATTGTAAATATGGTTCATCTACTTGCTGTACATAAGCTATTCGTGTGTCTGGTCCTAAAAAATCCTTACCTTGACTAGGTATTTCAATTCGATTTAGTTCCACAGAAATACCATACTCAGCTTTTGTATAACGTTGTGCTGTTTGTTCAATTTCATCATCCGATATATCACATGATGTTAATAGTAATAAGCTAAACAGTATGCTATATTTCATTTTTATTTTTTTCATATTGCCTCTCCTTTTGCTACTACTGCCTATACAGAAATGTCATTATGGATTTTAAATTACGATTTATATAAAGAACTTCTTCTAATAACCGCTACATTAAATTGTCTTCGCTGACTTGAATAATAAAAACTCATCATCTTGCTTTAGAAAGCCCTAATAATCACAAGTGTAAAAACGCCCTTTAGTTATCATTTTACACTTATAGTGTAATTTTACACTATATTGATTTTGTCGTAAAGTAAATATAACATCTATTAAAATCACTTTAAAAACATACTAATATTCAGTTCTATAGCAATCACAGTACGGTTTTTATCGTATCCAATTTTAAAGTAGCAACTTTAATTTCATTGTAGAAAAATTAAATAAGCGCCTCCGCTATTGCGAATGTCATTTACTGGCCCAAATACATTTAATAATTATGACAAGCAATCGTAGGAGGTTACTATATGAGTGAAGAATATATTATTTTACATGGACCTGCTCTTGAACCAAATTTAATTGGCCCCACACTACCACCCATTCCACCATTTACATTCCCTACCGGACCTACTGGAATCACAGGCCCTACCGGCGCTACAGGTTTTACCGGAATTGGAATAACTGGTTCTACTGGTGTTACAGGACCTACTGGAATTGGAGTAACTGGTCCCACTGGTGTTACAGGACCTACCGGAATCGGAATAACCGGTCCCACTGGAGCAACCGGTTTAGGAATTCTCCCCGTATTTGGAACAATAACTTCTGCAGTAGGTATCGGTTTTGCAGCAGTAGTTAATACAAATGTTAATTTGACAATTCCAGGACCTGTTAGTGGAACTACTCTAAACCCAGTAGACAACTCCATTACAATTGATACCACTGGTGTGTACTCGGTATCCTTTTCAATTGTATTTGTGATACAAGCTATTTCGTCTAGTACATTAAACCTTACAATAAATGATTCCATTCAATTCGCAATTGAAACACGAGTTGGTGGTGGGTCTGGGGTAAGAGCTACATCCGCCAGAACTGATCTATTACCTTTAAACCAAGGAGATGTTCTTCGAGTACGAATAAGAGAAGCCACGGGTGACATTATTTATTCCAACGCATCTCTTGTTGTTTCAAAAGTCGACTAGTTCATTTATTAAAATAAAGATTTAGGTATGATAACAATATAAAAAGAAGAGGAAGACTTATATTTCAGTCTACCTCTTCTTTTCATCACCAATTTACTGCTGAACATATATGGAAACTGAGCCTCCACTTACTTGGAATTGCCCCAATCCATCCTTATTAATTGTTACAGTATTTGTTTGATTACCCGTAATATCGTACCATACTTCCCCAGCGTTATTCTTTCCAACATCCATCCACTTTGATCCTCCTGGTCCATCAGAGATTAATGCCGCTAAACCAGAATTAGCATGTACACCATCACCCTCTCTTGTCCAGCCAATCACATCTGGATGGTCCAAATAATCACGCTGCGTACCATATGCAAAGTTTTTTCGCGCCGTCAAAATCGGATCAATTTTATCTTTTAACGCTGGAATTTCATAACTACTATTTCCGCTTGTCCCATAGTAATCACCATAGAAAACTGAAGGATAGCCCTCTGCACGTGTTAAAATAAATGCATACGCCAACGGTTTAAACCACGGACTTACTACAGATTCCAATGACTGCCCAGGCTGAGAATCATGATTTTCAACGAGAGTAACTGCGAGTGCAGGGTGATTTTGCATTACTGTTCCATTTAAAATATTTCTCATATCATAATTCCCATTTCCTGTTGAAGCATAATGAAAATTGTAATGAAGCGGTGCATCAAACACAGATTGATTATAATTGACTTTCGCTAAATAATTGTTTAAAGCCTGAATATCATTTTGCCAATATTCTGCTACTGTAAACATTTCTTTCCCCGTTTGCTGTCTGACATGATTTACCCAATCGCGTAAATATTCATGATCAATATGTTTAACAGCATCTAAACGAAATCCATCTAAATTTAATTCATTCGCATACCACATTCCCCATTTTTTCATCTCATTCGCAACATCAGGATGATCAAAATCAAGATCCGCATACATCAAATAATCATAATTCCCATTTTCGCTAGACACTTCCCAGTCCCACGCTTTACCTATCCCCCTAAATTTATAAATTCGATTTAATTTTCTTCCTTCATCCCAATCCGTTCCGTCAAAATGATACCATTTCCATTTGAAATTAGAATAAGCATCTCTGCGCCCTGGAAAGTTAAAACCTGTCCATGCACTAATTTCATAGTCACCTGATACTTCAATATTTCGATTGTTACGGTCTACCTCAACAGCTGTTACGGTTTCAGTATAATCAGCCCCACCTTTATGATTCATAACTACATCACCGTATACGTCGATGTTTTGCTTATGTAAAGCGTCAATTGCAGATTTCAACTGTGCTTTTGTCCCATATTTCGTCCGCACCGTTCCTTTTTGATTAAACTCTCCCAAATCATATAAATCATAGGCCCCATACCCTACATCATTTTGCGAAGTCCCTTTATATGCAGGTGGTATCCATACAGATGTGATTCCTTTATGGGCTAAACTTTCAGCATCAGAACGCAAACGATTCCAATGATCCCCATCATTCGGAGCGTACCACTCAAAATACTGCATTAGTGTTCCATTGTTTATCGTTGCTGCTTCTGCCTTGTTTCCCTCATATATACTAGGAAAAAGCAAAATAAAAAATAAACAGACTACCGTAATCCTTTTCAACATATTTACACCATCCCCTTCAAGAAAGCGTTTGCATAATTCTTCAAAATTATTATAATATTCGTTCTACAGTTAGTAAAGTAACAATCTTTTAATCTCTCACATTATTTTTCAAAATATGAATTCAACTATTCCACAAGTACCCCCACATAGTTTAAAATTCACATCGTATTCAAAATTGTATACAATTTATCTATAAAAGTATGACGGAGGGATTTCTATGACAGACTTTCAAAAACAATTTTTCGCACGTTTACATATAGAAGAAAAAGAAACCGTATCATTTGAAGATTTATCTCAAATTATGTATAGAATGGCGCAAACTGTTCCATTTGAAAACTTAAATGTTCTCGAAAATAACTTTAAAGAAATATCAAAAGAGAATTTAAAAGAAAAAATTTTAGTAAACAACCGTGGCGGTCTTTGTTATGAACTAAATCCTACTATGTATTACTTTCTTAAAGACTTTGGATTGGATGTTTATTTAGTTTCAGGGACAGTTTATAATGCTGCAAACTCTATATGGGCTGTCGATTCCGGACATATCGCTACTGTTTTAAAACATCATCATGAACTTTATTTAATTGAAGTAGGATTCGGATCATACTTACCTCTTGCACCTGTTCCTTTCTCAGGTGAAGTCGTTCACTCAGTAACAGGAGATTATCGTATTCGCAAAGAAACAACTGAAAAAGGAAATTACATTTTAGAAATGCGTAAAAACAATGAGTTTCTGGATCAATCTTCTACTGATGATTGGACATTAGGCTATGCATTTCATATAGAAGAAGTGGATGAAGAACAAGCAAATGTAGCACAAAAAATCATCGTTGAACATGAGGGCTCACCATTTAACAAAGTACCTCTTATTGTAAAACTTACACATGACGGACACGCTTCTTTAACAAAAGATAGTCTTACAATAACAAAAGACGGTAAAAAATCTAAAGAAGAAGTTACAGACGAGCAATATACAAATCTTTTACATTCGAAGTTCGGAATTACACTATAACTGTTTAAGCCTTGCTATTTACAGCAAGGCTTTTCAATTTTCAGCAGGGATTTTTTGCAATTTGTTGTATTTCATAGTTATATAGGAATATAACTACATATTTAGAAAGGAAATGATTATGACTGAACTTAAAGATCGACTACAAGTAGCTGATAAAGAAAAATGGGATTTAACAGATATTTACCATACAATTGAAGATTGGGAAAGCGATTTTCATAAAATTGAAGTATTAACGAATGAATTACACAAGTTTAATGGAAATATTCACGATGGCAATAGTTTATTAGCTTATTTAACAAAGAGTGAAGAAATTTCTAGCATAATATCTTTAATGTTCGCTTATGCACGATTACAATCTGATCTTGATACACGCGATACTGACGCTCAATCCCTCGTCGATAAAGTATCACAATTACACGTGAAAGTAAGTGCGGCTAAATCTTTCTTTTCCCCATTCTTACTTAGCGTAGATGAAAACACATTACATGCTTACATAGAAGAAGCAGAAGGCTTACAATATTATAAAGAAGACTTATTTGAACTATACCGTTATAAAAAACACGTATTGAATAAGGACCAAGAAGAGATTTTATCACAAATGGGTGAAGCACTTTCCTCCCCGCAGCATACATTTGGCATGTTAAATAATGCAGATATACTATTTGGCGACGTGACTACTAATGATGGAGAAAAAGTAAATTTAACGCGTGGAATGTATGCAAAGTTAATAGAAGATGAGAATCGTGAGAAGCGTAAAGAAGCTTATAAAGCTTATTACAAACCATATGTTCAGTTAAAAAACTCTATCGCTTCTACTCTATCTGCTGCTATTAAAAATAATGTTACTGTTTCAAAGCTAAGAAAATATCCATCAGCTTTAGAAAAATCATTATTTGGCGATATGGTTCCGAAAGAAGTATATGAAAATTTAATCGATACGACGAAAAAAAACATTCAATCATTACATACATATAATGAACTTAGAAAAGAAAAATTAAATGTAGATGAACTAAGACAATACGACTTGAGTGTTGATTTAGTAAAAGGTGTAAAGCAAGACATTCCATACGACGAAGCGTTTGACATAATGATCGCGTCACTAGCTCCTTTAGGTGAAGAATATATCGAAACATTAAAAAGCTTTAAAGATAAACGCTATATAGACGTGAGAGAAACACCTGGAAAACGTTCTGGCGCTTATAACTTTGGTGTATACGGTGTTCATCCTTTCATTCTTTTAAATCATCACGATGATTTAAATAGCCTTTTCACTCTAACTCATGAATGTGGCCACGGTATGCATACGCATTACTCACACGGATACCAACCAAGAATTTCTGCACACTATACTATCTTTGTTGCAGAAGTCGCTTCTACAGTAAATGAAGTGTTATTAATTCACTATTTATTAAAAGAAGCAAAAGATGCTAATGTACGTAACCATTTAGTAAACCATTTCATCGAGAAATTTAAAGGCACTTTCTTTACACAAATTATGTTCGCAGAATTTGAAAAAATCACACATGAAATGGCGCAGCAAGGTAAACCATTAAATGCCCAAGTCTTTAGCGAAGTTTACGAAAACTTGTTTAGAGAGTATAATGGCGACTCCCTCGTATTTGACGAAGAAGTAAAATATGGCTGGTCTAGAATCCCTCATTTCTACCGTCCATTTTACGTGTACAAATACGCAACGGGCTTCGCCTCTGCAATCCAAATCGCCGATAAATTATTAAGCGGCGATCCAAATGCTCAGAAAAATTATATTGAATTCCTTAAAGGTGGAAGTTCTGACTATCCATTAAACCTACTGAAAAAAGCTGGCGTTGATTTAACTACGCCAGAACCGATTGAAAGTGCACTAAATCGTTTTAGCTCACTTGTTGAAGAGTTTTCAGCATTATAGAAAAAAGCATGTAGAGTATATGCTCTGCATGCTTTTTTCATTTGAATCACTTTACTCTAAATGCTGCTGCGTCACACAATGAATCATACCACCATACGCATACAATTCATTTACATAAACACCAACAACTCTTCTACCTGGAAATTGCCCTTCAATAATTTGAAGCCCTAACTTATCATGTTCATCACCGTATATAGGAACCAATACAACTTCATTGCCAATATAAAAATTCAAATACGAACCTTTACAGTCTGCCTCTTTTACCACTTTTCTTGTTACAGGTACTGGGATGAGCTGAAATGGATTTCCATCTATATTTCTTGCTTGTCGCAATTCTTGATAATGTTTTTCTTGCGCCTCCAAAAGGTACGACTCTCCTTCCTCAAAAGGATCATATTCATACAGTATCGTATTTTCATTTACAAACCGTGCCGCGCCATCAATATGATAATCTGTATCTTCATCATAATTATCCTCTCCGCGTATACCAGTTATCCATATAAAATTTGTTACTCCTAAATATTTCGTCAACTCCATTTCAATCTCTTTCTGACTTCGTGTAGGATTTCGATTCTCGTTTATAATAGAAGTTTTCGCTGCCATTAAGGTCCCGTTTCCGTTTACCTCAATTCCCCCGCCCTCTATACAGACACTAGATTCAACTTTTGGAATGCTATACCTTTCACTTATTTTAGTTGGTATAATAGCATCATTTTCATACGGATATTTATCCCCCCAACCATTAAATACCCAGTGTGTTAGGCGGAGATTTCCCTCTTTATCTTTCACAAAGATCGGTCCATTATCTCTTATCCAAACATCATCAGTTTCCTGAACTAAGAAATCAATTTTATCCATATTTACTTTTGCTTCCATTAACTTTGATTGGACATGTACTTTCTCTTCCTCATCACATACAACAATATGCACATTTTCTCCATAATGAAGTTCCTTTGCCATCGCTATCCAAATATCATCTAACTTAGCTTTGTAACCTTCACCTCTATGCGCTTTATCATGAGGCCATTGGAGCCATGTCCCCTCATGCTTTTCCCACTCAGCTGGCATATAAAACAAACTATTTTCCATATTTCTCATACATGTTCACCCCTTCTTCGAATGTAAGTTCAGTCTAAACTTTGACATCGTGTTAAGGTCAACAGGAATATATTCATTTACTTGTAGAAACTTTATAAGGTGACTCTTTATTTCTCCTTGTGATACACTATTTCTCCTTGTAAAACCGTCACCAAAACTTTCGCATTTGGAATCTTATCGGCATTCATTTTAGTAATATCTTCATTTAGTAATACCATATCAGCTGATTTCCCTACTTCAATCGAGCCAGTAATGTTATCAAGACCTAATGCTTTAGCTGGCTTAATTGTATAGGCATCAATAGCTGCATATACATCAGACAAACCCTTGTCATCAATGCTTAATGCATTCGAAATCGTCACAAGCGGATTCAGTTCGTTTACATCCCAATCACTACTAAGCGATACATTTGCCCCTGTTTTCCAAATTCGTCCTAACGGCATAATTCGTTTCATCTGTTGATCTGAAAAATACGTACTTGCCCAGCCTTGTTTAGGGTCTTCCGCAAAATCATGCCCTACCTGAAAATCAGCACTAACACCTAACTTAGCAAAACGATTTATATCACTATCTTCTACCATTTCCACGTGCGTAAGCGTATAAGGCTGATTCGCCCCTTCTTTTTTCGCTGCTTCAATTGCATTTAAACTCTCTCTTACCCCGCCATCTCCAATCGTATGAATGAGTGCACCGTAACCAAGTTTATTCAGTTCCGTCAACCACCATTTCATTTTTTCTTCTGGAATATAGTTCAAACCATACGGCGTTCCTTTAAACCACTCAAATTTATATTTTTCTAGTATTTTAGCTGTACTATTAATACTAATTCCATCACTATACATCTTCACTTGATTAATAAGCATTCGAGATGATACATCATCACGCTTAATTTTTTTGAAATACTCCATTTGTTCTGCTTCATTTAAATTCGGATATACCCATGGACGAAGTACTACTCGCGATGTTAATTTTTTCTCATCATGTACTTTATTCCAAACATCTAACCAGCCTCGTTTCCAGTAGAGACGTCCATCGCCGACTGTAGTAATACCATTCTTAGCAACCTCATCTAATCCGTCTAGCAAACCTTCATAATTTTTTTCAAAGAGATTGGGCTGAGAATTCCATGCTTTTTCCATTACGATATCTCCTGCTGTATCATAAAGAATCCCAAAAGGTTCTCCTGTCTCTGGATCTCGAATGATTCTTCCGCCTTGCGGATCTTTCGTATCTTTATTTATTCCAGCTAACTCAAGTGCCTTTGAATTAACCCATACAGAATGAGAGGTTCTTTCCATAATTAACACTGGATTATTAGGAAATAACTCATCAAGAACTTGTAATGGAGTTTGTTGTTCTGACTTTTCGTCCATATCTTTTAACAGCTCTTCCAAACTAAATCCCGTTCCACTTATCCATTCGCCATCTTTCACATCTTTTTTACAAGCCTTTAAATACGAGCGTTGTTCTTGCAGGGAAGCATCTGGTGAGACACTACAATTCCCTGCTGCTGGTGATTTTGCTTCAAATATATGATTATGATTGTCCACAAAACCAGGGAGGATAAAACGTCCTTGTAAATCCACCACTTTCGTATCTTCATTTATAAATCCCTCTACATCCTTGTTTGAACCAACAAATGTAATTTTCCCCTCTTTAACGGCTATAGCCTCTACGATGTCTTGCTTTTCATTAGAAGTATAGATTGCACCATTTTTAAACACTACGTTTTTAGGTAACTGATTAGGTAAAACAGCGCTACCACTCTCACCTTCTCCTACTCCAGAAGTACATGCCGAAATCCATACCATACTTAGAATCAGACAAATGATCATGATTGTTCTTCTCATATTCTCTCTCCTTTTTATTATGATAAATTGCTTTCGTACATAGAATAAGGATTGACATAATGTTAATGTCAATCCTTATTCTCATTCTATTTTCGTAATAAAAAACAAATTTGTGTAACATACTCTTCTGCTAAACAATCACATTCAGGTCCCTTTATATAAACTTCATATGGATGACCATCTATTTTATAACCGTTCTTTTCCACCCACTCTTCTAATGCCATATAGGCATAACCTATATAGTCATAGCTACCATAATGCATAGTAGTAACAATTTGATGTTGATGTATCTTTTTTATTTCGTATCCTTGTAATCCATCTTTATCGTCACTATCCATAACTGGAATTCTTAATTCAATATCACTGTGACCCGGCATAAACTCTTCATCATAAAAAACAGTAGAAGGAGAGCCTACTATTTGCAAACTATTTTTTTGTACTTCTTCATATAAGTCATAAAAATAATCATCCATATGATCTATATCTATTTGTAACCTTTGAGCAATTACTGTTATTTCATTTCTCGTTCCATTTAATATATCGTAATTTCTATGGCGAGCAATATTTAAAGCATGATTCATATTGACCATTTCATTCATTTCAGAAATAACCTGTAAATTTTGTTTCACCTCATGAGACAACTCTATAATTTGCGCTTGCATATGGTGAATAAATGAATCTTGATCTGATGACTGCAGAATTACTTTAATTTTCGGCAAAGGAAACTTGTACTCTCTGAGCTTTTTAATTTTCAGTGCTATTTCTAGCTGCCCTTGCTCATAAAATCTATATCCAT
This sequence comes from Bacillus cereus group sp. N8, assembly GCF_016483685.1. NCBI lineage: Bacteria > Bacillati > Bacillota > Bacilli > Caryophanales > Bacillaceae > Bacillus > Bacillus cereus group sp. N8. Next base: position 208,183 of record NZ_JAEHBK010000003.1, read on the forward strand.
TTACCGGATTCACATATGCCGGTTTCAATATTTCCTCTTTATCATAATGTCTTAGCATCCGTGTACTCATTTTACAAATCCGAGAAAATTCAGTAATTGTATACATATACATACCCCTTGAGTATATTTCTTTTTTAAATTTATTTACTAAAACCAATCAAAAAACTTTTTAATTGAAGAAACTTCATTCTGATTACTCAATCCTTTCATTTTTGAAGGTAACAAATGACTCGGACAATACCACGTTAAACAATTCATTGCGCCTCCCATAGTCGAAATGTCTCCTACATGAATTTGAATAACTTGTTTCTCCGTATACTGTTGAATACATCGTAATACTTCCCCATCTTTAGCTAACCCAAACTTAGGAACATAAAGGGAGTCACATGTTTCTAACATATTTATATATAAGCCTTTTGCCGATGCTATTTCTTGATCATATTGCCCTTTCTCTGTATATGACGAAGGAACAACGATAAATTCAGCTTCTGGCATTTGCTCTTGAATAATCTCTTGCACATGATATCTAAATTCATTATCACCTAGAAAATCACTAATAAACATTGTGTGTTCATCAATAAATTTAACCATTCCGTCCGCGTGCGCAAGTACATCTCCTTCTTCAGCAGGAATAATAATAACCCGGCTCACATCTAAGTCCCACTCTAATTGCTCAATTATTTCCTCTTCCGTCCAATCATCGTTGTCATCAAATATGCGTTCTGTTAATATAACAGTATCTTTTTTATTCCAAATAAGATTGCCACCATCCAATATTAATGGTGATTTCACATACTCAAAGTCATTTTTCTTCAACCATTTATTAAATTGTTGATCTAAATATCGTCCCTGATCCTCTGGTAAATAATTTGGGTAATATTTAAATTTAACAAGATGATTCGTTACAACTGGCGCAACATCTCTTAACCAAATATCATCATACTCAAAGAAGTTTGTATGAAAGTCTTGCTCTTCAACAGATAAAGATATAAGTTGATCCGCAATTGATTTCTTTTCATTTAAACATTCATTAAAGTAAATCAAGTCCTCATAAAATGGTTGATAATATTCATTCGATTCGTCTGGTATTGCAGTAAAAATAATGCCATTATGTTTTTGTTCCATATTATTTACCTCGCTTTTTAATAGTAGTTACATAACTGATTTTACAAAGCCAACTATTCCTCAATTCATGTCTTTTTTCATTACAACTCATGCAACATGTACATTTCATGAATGGATTATAGCATGGAGAAATATTATATATTTATATAAAAAATATAAAGCTGACGTTAAGCCTTAAATTGACTCTTGACAAGTTTTTTAAATACCATATTTTAAAACAACAATAAATGATTAAATGATTTTTTATCACGATTCAAACCCATTACTTCTAATAGATCGTTTTGATTATATAAATTCACTAAATGCATTTCTACTCCTATACAAATTCCTTCTAGCGGAAGATCATTTGGATCCTGACCAAAGGAATCTTCAATTTCAACCCCTATTGCTTCAATACCTATGAATGCAAAACTTATAAACGTAGTCGCAAGTACTGTAAACCATCCGAGACTATCAACAAGACCAATCGGTAAAGTAGCACAAAATATAATCAATAAAATTTTTATATGAGCAAAATATGCAAAAGGAATAGGTGTTGTTTTGATACGATCACATCCACCCACAGATGTAAGTAACGTATTCAAATCCGTTTCCATACTAATTATCGCATTTGGATGAATTTGCCCCGTTTTCAAACCTTTTGATAGTATAGTTTTCAACATAAAAACTATACTAATCGGTAAATGATTGGACTCAACCAAAAATGCTTTTTCCTTCTCAGAACAGACAGCAAGCAATGATTTCACTTCAGATAAATCTTTTTCCTCCCTCAAGTGCCCTTTCGCTAACTTTGGAAATGCAATTAATAAATGTAAAAATTTTATTTTTTCCTGCTCCATACTCTTCCCTTTAGAATCCCAATGACACAAAAAACTAATTGCTAAATTTCTAGTACAAGCACCAATCGTGCCAAATAGCTTTCTACCTTCCCAGTACCGATCATAGGCAGTATTCGTACGAAACACTAATAGTAATCCTAAAGCTCCTCCGACGATTACCCAAGGAGTCTGATTTATATTTATTTCTGCATAGTAATAATTAATCACAGCTACTATCGTTGAAATACACGTATATAATACGATTTGTGGGAAAATATCTCTTATAATTGTCCCTTTTAATGTAAATATTTGATGTAAACTATTTTGATTATTGTAATGAACCATATTTACAAAAACCTCTTTCTCTATTAACCTTTTATTCTTTTAAATCATGAAAGTATACAATTAAATAATAGAATCATAAACCCTATCATTATGAGGCTGGTTAAGATTATTTCTTTCAATACTGTTACTCCTTTTTTCAAAAAGATAAAATACCTTATTTATTCAACAACAAATCTTCACTCTTCTAAATCACGACGCATTATTTTAGAATTTGCAATGAATAAAGCACTAATTAATACAAGAATCGCGCAAGCATATAACAATGAATCCATTGGACTATCATGGTCTATAATAATTAGACGAACAATAGCCGTAATACCTATATATATAAAATAACGTAATGGAAAATGAAAGTTCATTTGAAAATACTTTATAATCATTACGATGAATTCAAAATATAAAAAGAATACGACGATACTATCAATCAAATGATAACTAGATTCCTCACTATTTAATTTAAGTTCTTGTATAAATTGAATAACTTCTTTCATAAGAAACACACTTAAAACCATTCCCAAACAGATCAAAGCAACATTTAAAATGTACTGTAGAACGATAGGGAACAACGAAAAAACTCTTTTTATATTCTTTAACACAAATATTTTTCTCCTTTTCCATATAAAACAATAATGACAATATATTTAATTATCATTACATCAAAATTATAAATTTTATTCTTATTACAGATGTTAAAACAAGACAAAATAAGTAAAGATAGCATTTCACCTATTTTGTCTATAAAGCAACATAACGAAACTATAATCGATTACTTCAATTGAATCGGTTGTTGCTGTGTAACACAATGAATCATTCCGCCATTTTTATAAAGCTCTCTCACATCAATACCGACTACTTTACGATCTGGGTATAACTTCTGAATCGTATCGTTTGCGATTTTGTCATTTGGGTCATTATAGTTAGGCACCAATACAACTTTATTCCCAATATAATAATTGATATACGATCCCTTATAATCGAGAGTTTTTCCACCTTCTAAAGTAACTTTATCTTTACTAAGCGGTAAGTATTCATATTTATATTTCTTTCCTGAAGCATTTTTTGCATCTAACAATTTATCCATATCTTTGTTTGACAAGCCCCATTCAGCCAAGTCATCTTCTTTCATCGTTACAATGGTAGATTTATCATGGAATTTAGCAAATCCATCAATATGAAAATCCGTAATATCTAAATTAGGCACTCCATCTAACCAAATAAAGTTTGTCACCCCAAGGTCACTTATATATTTTTCAATTTCCTTTTCTGATAAATCAGGATTTCTATTTTTATTCGTTACTGCACTTCGAGTTAATAAAGCAGTCCCATTGCTGTCTAATTCAATTGCGCCACCTTCAAGGACGAATTTCCCCCAATCAATTCTTTCAATCCCTAATTGTTTACTAACATTCTCCCGTACACGGGCATCATTTTTATAAGGAGTTTTCTTCCCCCAACCATTAAATGCTGGATCTAATATTTTTAGATTTTTATTATTGTCATAAACAAAAATTGGTCCACTATCTCTTGCCCATACATCATCAGTAGGCGCTATAAAGAAATCAATCTTCTCCATATTTAGCCCTTCATCTGTTAGAAGCTTATTAATTCGCTCTTTTTCTTCCTGATCATATGCAACAATGTGGACTTTTTCACCCTCAGTTAAAGTACTTGCCATCTTAACCCAAATAGGTTCAACTTCTTGTTTATACTCTTGACCGTATGTGTATTCATGTGGCCATTGTAGCCATGTACCTTCATGTTTATCTTTTTCATCCGGCATCGTATATTTCCCAGCACTTTTCTGTACCTCTACTTTTTCACCCTCTTTCCCTTTAGCATTTTCATTATTCCCTTCAAAAGAACATCCACTAATAATCGCTGTAGATAATGTAGCTATTAAACAAAACTTTACTACTTTTTTCATTTTTTCAACCTCCTGTTCGTGTCTCCAATAATGTAAAGCTTCACATAGTGTGAAGCTCAAGCTTTTTCATCAATGTAAAAATTACCAATTATTCTTCCGCATGATAATTACATAATTTCAATACAAATAGATGACATTCACAAAACAAATCCCCTATATTTAACATTAATATCATTTAACTTCCTTCATAAATTTATTCTAATATTAATCCCCTCTCATACATGCTTGTTCACTAAATAAAACATTATTAAATAAAAAAATCGGTATTGATAATTACATATCAATACCGATTTTAAAATAATTATTTTTCTTCTATTAAATCATTCGCTAATTTCCTAAACTCTTGATTAAATGTATCATTCATACCATTTTGTACGTTAGAGAATAATATTACAAACGTTCTTTTATCCCAGTTAAAATTATTAAAAGTGTTCCAACCAGCTAATACACCATGATTATGATAATAATCTGGGTAAATATAGAAACTAAATCCATACTTTCTAGCGGGTGATACAGTAAACATATCTGATAAACTTTGTTTAGAAAGCAGCTTCCCATCCATAATTGCCTCATCTAACCTTTTCATATCATCAACTGTAGTGTACATTTCACCACAACCATATAGCCAATTCATCCTTAAACGAGGCGTAGCTACTAACTCATTATCTTTTTTCGTATATCCTTCTGCTAAAAACATATCTCCAGGGAAAGTGGCACCCATCCCAGATTCATGCATTCCAACAGGAGTAAAAATGTTTTCTTTCACATAGTCAGCAAGTGGTTCATTTGTTATCTTTTCTACAATATATGCAAGTACCATATAATTATAATCTGTATATCTCCATCCCGTTCCTGCAGGAAATTGTAACGTTTGCGCTCCGATCCAAGTTACTAACTTTAAACGTGACGCTGCATCAACACTACCTTGCCCCTGTTCTGGTAACCCGGACGTATGTGTTAACAAATTTCGTAACGTAATGTTTTTATCTGCTGGAAACGATGGAATATACTTATTTACATTGTCTTCAATATTTAATTTCCCTTTTTCTCTTAGTTGCATGATAGATATTGCAACGACTGTTTTTGTTATGGAACCGATGCGATATTTTGTTCTTGGCGTTGTTAAAACTTTATCTTTTATATTCGCATATCCGTAGCCTTTTCGTAAAACTACATTATTTTTATCTGTTACGAGAACTGTACCGTTAAATCCTTTATCTTTTAAATATTGATCGAGTTTCGTTGCTGCAATATCATAACGGCTTTGCTGATTTGCATCAACTTTCGGCTGATCATTTCCAACCTTATCCTTTAAATTTGAAAATGCCTTCAAACTGTATTTCTTTTCTTTATTTGCATGTATGAGTGCAGCGACACTCCCACAAAAAATAGCAAAAACAAAGAAAAAGATTAACCATTTCTTAAACATATGGGAACCCTCTTTTATCTAGTTTCACTCTATACTTTTCCATTCTATTCTATATCTTTTTATTTTTAAATATTTTATAATCTATCTACTCTATTATTCCTCATAGTAAACTAGATTCCTTTTTTCTAACGTTCAAATTTTAACTACTCTCTATTGTAGTTCTTTTTTACAAAATTTCCACCTTACAATCGGATAGATCCAACTTTAATTTAAATTTTTTATGTAACATTCGTTACATATTAACAAAAATAGAGGTGGCAATTTGAAAAAGACCGATAAACGCAATCGTTTAGATGATATGATGTTTCATTATCGAGTAACAAAAAATGATACAGTTTTAATTGAATATTACGGAAAACAAATCATGTTTTTAAAAGGAAATGAAGCTGACAAATTTTCAAACAAAATAAATCGGGCAAATAACGAAAAAGAAAAACAACTTATTATGGCTAAAATTACAGGTAATTTCAAAAGAGGAAATGAGCGTTAATGAAAACGAATCTCATTTATAAATTGATTATACAGCATATAAAAAAAGAAATGTCACTCCCATGACATTTCTTTAGGTTTTCTTCATAAAAGATTTACATTTTTAATATTCATTTACTTTTACATAAACTCACTGCTGAAACGCTTAGTAATGCAGCTATACCCATCCATGCATATGTGTAGCCTTTCCCATCTACTATATAACCAAACAAAGCAGGTGCAAAGATAATAGCAATTTGATTAAGCGTAAGCGCAAAACTCACTGTTAAACCTACCGATTCCTTACTTGCAGACTCAGCAGCTTCGACCATAAAAAGACTAAACCAACCAATTGCAAAAAAACCTAACAGTCCGCTTACCACAAATAATGCCCCAATTCTCATTGTATGTATACTCATCACAACAACTAAAATTAAGAAAAAAGAAATACATACACATATAAACAACGGTGTACGACGATTCCCTTTGTAATATGTATCACTTATTGTAGCTAATATAATTCGGCCTATCATTCCTGCAAATAGCATAATCGAAAATACTTTCCCTGCTAAAATAGGTGTTATCGATTTTTCAGTAGCTAAAAATTTCATAAAATGTCCGACTAATATCATTTGTAAAGAAATCATACAAATACCTGTAATAAAAATTGGATACAGCTCTTTTTTACATATCACCTTTTTTAATTGCATCCAAAAAGAAAGCCTTACATATTCTCGGCTAGTGTGTTCTTGGGGGTTCGATTCCTTATAAAATATGAAAAACAATAACCCACCTACTATACATATAGTTGCAATAACATTTATCGTATAAGATAAACTAAATTTAAGTGTAAGCAAAGGGATCGTTACTCCTGCTAACGCCCCGCCAATAGGTATACCAGCTTGCCGTATTCCCATAGCTAATCCGCGCATTTCTTTCGGAAACCATTTCAAGATTACTTTACTTCCCCCTGGCTGGGATACGCTATAAAACGTTCCTATTAAAAGAAGGACAAATAATAGCCCCATAAATTCCCTTGCCATATGAGCAAGTAAAAGCGCCCCACCAAGTAATACAGTGCTCGCTCCAATTAATATTCTTTCGCTATATCGATCAAGTAACCTTCCGACAAAAAGCATACAAAACAGCGGACCTATATTTACAGCACTTATTAACAACCCAACCTGCATATTCGAAAGTGCATATTTCTGTTTCCAAAATAAAGCGAGTACCCCTACTCCATATGTTATAAGTGTTGCACTTGCCTGTGCTACCGTTGTCAAAGTTAACATGATCCATTTATTAGAACTACTGTACTTTGCAATTTCCCCTTCACTTATCAACGTTATCTCCCCCATATCCCTTTCATTGTATGAAGGTTCTGATATCATGTAAAATAAGTGTTAATAATAGAATCCATCAAAAAATTTGATACCTTTTTCGGGGTGATAATAAATGGACATAAAAGATTTAACGGTTTTTTACGAAGTTGCGAAAGTAGGAAATATATCTTATGCTGCTAAAAACTTAAACTATGTACAATCAGGTGTAACGATGCGTATAAAACAACTAGAACTCGAGTTAGGTGTGCCTTTATTTTATCGAAACGGAAAAGGCGTTACTTTAACTTCTAACGGAGAAATTTTATTAACATATGCAAAACAAATCATCCACTTAATGGATCAATCCATTCAAGCTGTCCAAAGTAACGGAACCGAGCCAAAAGGCACGTTAAAAATCGGGTGTACAGAATCGACAACAGCCGTTCGTCTCCCACCTATATTAACGACCTATTATGAAAAGTATCCAGAAGTTGAATTGATTCTAGAAACAAATACGACAGACCAATTAACTCAGCTCGTTTTAGAGCGAAAACTAGATGGGGCTCTTATCGCTGGAAATATTCAGCATACTGAACTTCATACACTTTCATTTCGAGAAGAAGAACTCGTTCTCATTAGCAAGACTCCTCTATCTTCCTTTAAAACAATAGGAGAACTGAATTTACTCGCTTTTAGTCAAGGATGTTATTACAGAAAACTATTAGAAAACTGGCTTCAAGAAGAAGGGATTTCACCTAAAAGAATACTAGAGTTCGGAACAATTGAAGCAATACTTGCATGTGTAAAATCAGGTATGGGCACGGCTATTATGCTGAAATCTATTATTCCAGATTACGAACATGGTTTATCTTTAAAGACATTACCAAATCACTTTAAAAAGGTTCCTACTACCTTTATTACTCGAAAAGATATTTTCCACTCAGCTGCCTTGCAAAAATTTATGGAGATGATCAACAATGCGTGAAAAGAAAATACGCGGCATGAAACGAAAAACAAAAACTCTTATAAATAGAATTGCAGACGCCACTAAAGCATTTCCATCTACTTTCTATAACGGTGCATACTGGCATATGCCTTTACCGGGCACTCAAGCTTTGATCGATTCAATTAAAACACCTAGAAAAGTAAAGCGATTATGCATTCAAACATTATTAGATAGAGCGGATCTTTTAATGAAAATGAAACCGAACGATACAAATACATATCGAGTCGTTGTTATGATTACAATAGCAAGTTTATGGCACTCACAAATCATCATCTTTAAAAACAATGACTACTTTCACAGTGTTTTCAATAGAGATAACGAATTTCAAAAATGGATTCCTCTTTCCAATGAGTTTGACTTCGGGCATGAATGGGGAATATCAATTTCTAACAGCATCCAAACATTGCATTTCCAAGAGATAATCAAGGATGAAGATGAATTTTATGATGAAGTAGAACTTTTGTTTATAGGAGAGTTATCATAAAAGGGGAACTGTCAAATGAAAAACTTCCCTTTTTCCACTAAATAACATCGCTATATAATGAATTTAACGTTTCACTATATAGGAGGTTTTCATATGGTAATCCCTAAATACCCTGAAGTCCCATATCTTACGAAAAAACAAATTGAAGAAATAACCGAAATCACTTTCCTAAAAGAATCAACACCACAAGAGTGTGATGCAATTTTCGTTTTCGGTGGTTCCCATCCTGGTAATTGGCAAGCTCCTCTACATGCTTATCAACAAGGTTTAGGTGCACAAATTATCGTCACAGGTGGTACTAGTTTACATGGAATGAAACATTCAAACTGGGATTATGGAGATTTATCAGAATCAGAAGTAATTGTTAACAAGTTAATTGAACACGGTGTACCAGAAGATGCTATCATTTTCGAGAAAAACTCTCTCCATTCTATCGCAAATGTAATTGAAGCTAAGAAGATTTTTGATTTTACAACAATTAATAGTTTACTGTTTGTATGTAAAAGTTTAGGAGCAGGTCGGCAATATAGAGTATAAAAAAAACATTTACCAAAACATATAACTTGTATTCCATATACATTTGATACAAGTTTTGATGGTGATTTTATAATTAACAGATATAGTTGGATGGAAAATGAGAAAAGTCGCTCTATGATTTTCGGAGAATACTTGAGAAATGTTTGCTATGGTAGAAAAGGCGGAATTGAACCTCCTGAGAAAGAGATTGAAGGATTAGAAAAATACGTATCATATTACCAACATCTTGCATAATATTTTCTCAACATAAAAAATATCGGGAAGCCAATATAAAGGCTTCCCGAACATTCTAATGATGCATAAATAACACTAAAATTACTTTTCCTCTTTCATTTTCCCACATTTCAACAACGAAAAGATATTCATCTGGGAAATCTTCTAAAGATACTGGTTCATTAGTAAGACAAATATTATTGTGATATTTTGTATCCCATTCGGTTCTCACATCATCTATTGATTCACGCTCTAAATTACTTTTTTGACCGTCAAAATAATGGGATATAAATACTTCTTCTATTCCACCGTTAAAAACCATTTGTTTCAGTTCTTCTAACGTAGGATTATTAGGATACACTTTATTTGAAACTACTATTTCATTGTTGTACAATCGTTTACTTTCATTGTCTATAAAATAACCTTTTCTTCTCATAACGCTCAGCCCTTTATGTTCATTTTATTATACAGATAAGGCATAAATAGCGGTATATTATCATAGACGCCTACCATTGTACACATATTAAGCCAACGCAGACGGCGGCAATAATTGCGGTCCTTTCCCCGTGCGCGCCAATACCCAATCATCGTAATACCACATTTCTGTTTGACGGCGGCTCATCATATAATCCCAGCGTACTTCCCGCTCAAATTCAATGATTTGTCCGTCACCACCAATTGTCACCCAGTTAAAACTTCCGTTATTATGCATCATCTTTATCCATAGAACAGGAAACTCCACAGTTTGTCCCCCGTCAACATAATGTCTCGTTTGTTTTTCCATACGAAGTAAAGTTAGGCCCTTTGCATATTGTCGATCAACCTTTTCCATTACATCCATTGCTATTTTCTCTGCCTCATCCTTATGAGGTAGCTTACTAGAATAAACGGGCATCATGTTCGTATAACTCAACAAGTATTTACCATTTTGAGCAGCAATCGTTGTAATATGAGAACCACCGTAATTTAGTCGTTCTTCTGCTTGATAACGATGTATTTCAACATTTACACCATCACGCAATTCTTCATGCTCATGCACTAATTTTACATACTTCGGAATTGGTAATAACATTGAAACTTCCTTACTACAGTTTTGAAAAACATTTAATTGATTAGCCATTAAGCATCTCTCCCTTTACTCGTTTCGTTTTGAAATAATGCTTTCGGTACTTTCGAAAGCATTGTCGTAATCTCTCCTGTATAATAAACATATAATTCATGCATCGCTCGTGTACATGCTACATAAAATAAATTCCGTTCAGATTCTTTGCTATACATGTCATTTGAAGCATCAAATATAATAACAGCGTCAAACTCTATCCCTTTTGCCAAATAAGTAGGAATAATCACAACGCCTTTTTCATAAGTCGTATTTTCTTTTTTTACAAGATGAAAATCTAATTTATCCCCTATTAACTCCATAGCCCTTATACATTCTTCATCTGTTTTACAAATGATTGCAATCGATTTATGACCTTGCTTTTGCAAATCTCTTGCTTTATCTATGATACTTTCTGCGCGCTCTCGTTCATCATTCACTTTTACACATAACGGCTTCTTCCCGTTACGGTTAAAAGCTTCAATTTCTTTTCCATTTGGAATGATATGTTTTGTAAATTCAATTATCGGTTTTGCCGAGCGATAACTACGGTTAAGCTGAATTGTTTCTACTTTTCTATTTGCAAACAACGTTGAAATCATATCCATCCCTCTATTGCTAGCGTGTGATAAAATGTTTTGATTTACATCTCCAAGCATTGTCCATTTCGCCTCCGGAAACAGCCGCTTCATAAACGCTAACTGAAATGGTGTATAATCTTGTACTTCATCAACAAATACAAATTTAACAAGGTGATTCGTTTTAAATCCTTCAATTAACTCTTTTAAAAACAAATACGGCGCTGCATCTTCATACGCTAATTGTTTTCTCTCCAACCGATTTACTGTTTGTTTACATATCTCTTCCCAACCATCTGGTACAAAAACATCTTTCTGGATGGTTTCAAAGAACTGCTGAAATATTGCAGAATGATTTACAAAAGCTAAAGATTTCACCTTTCTTCGCAATGAACAAAAATGTTTTCTCACTACATATTTCGTTAATAATTCATGTTCCTGCTCATAATAATCAAATTGGTTATCCTTCTCTAATTTTTCATAAAAACGATTGTAATCTTCTTTATTTAAATACTGAATTTCTTGTTCTACCCAGTCTTTTTTCGCTTCTTTCTTTTCAAATTCACTTATCTTCTTACGAATCCATTCCGCTGTAAGCTGCATTCGATTCGGTATGGAAATAGACGTTTCTAGCTCATAAAAATAATCATCTATCGTACTTGCCTCAATCAGCACTTCACCTTTAAATGTGACATCATGAAATTCTAGTCCTTTTTCACTTAGACATCTCGCATATTTCTCAATCAGTCCCATAAATTCAATTGATGATTTATATTCAATTCCTTTTAGCCTCGTTTCATACATGTTTTCCTGTTCTTTCGTTAACATGTATTCTAGCTGTGAAAAAGAATCTTCTACAATAAAACTTTTGCTGATCATATGCTCCACATACGCCTGAAAAGTCGTTTGCTGCATATTTTCCTCACCAAGCTCTGGTAAGACGTTAGCAATATAGCTATTGAACAACTCATTCGGAGAAAATAGCAAAATTTGATCCGCGTTTACTGTCCCGCGGTAACGATATAATAAATACGCAACCCGTTGCAGAGCTGCTGAAGTTTTTCCACTTCCAGCCGTCCCTTGCACAAGTAATACATCACTTTTATCGTTTCGAATAATTTTGTTTTGTTCCTTTTGAATTGTCGCTACAATACTTTTCATCTGTTCACTTGCATTTCTTCCTAACGCTTCTTGAAGGAGTTCATCCCCTATCGTTACACCTGTATCGAACATACTTTGAATGTTACCATTTCGGATAATATATTGACGTTTCAAAAGTAAATCACCTGATATTGTCCCCATTGGCGCTATATACTTTGCACTTCCTAAAGAATAATCGTAATAAAGACTAGAAATAGGTGCGCGCCAATCATATACTAAAAATTCATCTGTCTCTTTATCATAAAAAGAGCCGATACCAATATAGATCTCATCAGTATCCGCCTCTTGTTCTTCTTTAAAATCAATTCTTCCAAAGTAGGGTGTATCTTTTATTTTCATTAAAAGATTGTATTCATTTTTCGCATGTCGATGGGTATGCTCCCTTTCCGAAAGAATCTCGGCCTCTTGCCTAATACTGGCCGCCGTTTCAACCGCCTCTTTAATATTATCTATATTTACTTTTACATCTTCCCAAAAGTTTTTTCTTATATTTACAATTTCAGACTTCACCGAACCAACTCGGCTATCCAGCTCTTTCAGTTCCTCGTCTACTTTTTCAATGACTACATTTACACGTTGTTGTTCTTCTTTATAATGACTCATATAATCTCCCCTTTTCATTACGTTTCCTGATTGAAAGCCTTATATGATACGAAGTTCTTTACTTCTGAAAAATACCACGCGCAACAATTTCCCATGACTTTTGAAATTCTTCGTTTATCTTCTCTTCTTTCCATCGCTCAGAAAAAGCAGGGTGGTAGAACGGTGAAAGTAACCCAAATAACGTATGTGCTAAAAATAAACTATCCTGTTTTTTAATCTCATTGCGTTCTATCCCGCAATTTATCACTTTCTCTAGTTGTCCAACTAATCTTTCTTCATGCTTTTGAATCACCTTATTCTTTTGCTGCACTAACGAACTATTCAATGTAAATAACTCTTCGTTTTCAAGTAACTCTTTCTTTTTAAGCTGAAATAAACAAAAGAACCACTCTTGTAAAATGATTTCTGTATCTCCATCTTTTCCCGCAATTTGCTCAAGCTGATCCGAGTACTTGAACAACCACCTTTCTAAAATAGCATCGCGTAGCGTGGCCTTACTCCGAAAATAAGAATATAAAGCCGCATGACTAACATCAAGTGACTTCGCAATACTAACAAGTGTCGTCCTACTCCATCCATATTTCATTAACTCTTTTTCCGCTGCATCTAAAACAACATTTTTCGTTAACGCCTTATCTGTCATTTTTCTCACCGTCCATTTTATTTACATAATAAAATTATCTTCTGTTATTTCAACAACTTACATTTTTTATTATTTGTAAGTTACAATCAAAAAAATTCATCTTTCAAGTAGGTTATAAGATTAGCACACCCGCTTATAACTTACAATATTTTATTTTTGTAAGTTGTAAGCATAAAAACCACCGCTTTTGAAATACAAGCGGTGGTTTTATATTAATTACATAATAAACGATTCATTATCTCTTCAAGTAATATACCCGGCTTTACTACCTCATTTTCCGTACGCCATCCAATAAATCCATCTGGTCTTATTACTACCGCTCCCCCATTTTCTATCCCGTATAGTTTTCTAAAAAAGTTACCTTGATCGATGAAATCACCAGCTAAACCTACCTGATACACTTTTATCTTTACGCCTAATCTCGATGAAACAACATTTGCAGCTTCAGTCCAAGCACTAGACTCTCCTCCAGAAAGTAATACAAAGTTGCTACCAAATAGATCAAGTATAGAAACTTCTTTTCCTTCATAAGTTCCCCAAAAATGTGGCGCACGCGTTCCCGGGCGTCCGTTCAAATCAACTATATCCATTCTATGCGGTGTGTTACTTTCGTCTATAATTGCTTCTGAGCAATACTGATACCCAACAGTGACAGCTAAACTATCCAAATTACTCAAATTACCTTCCTCTCTGCCCGCAGCACGAAATAATATACTACTCGCGTGGTCCGTTGTTAATTTTGCAACAGGGTATCTCTCTTCATGATATGTTTCTAACAATTTTGGTTTTGCTGCCCCTTTTATAACAGCCGCTAATTTCCAAGCTAAGTTATGCGCATCTTGTATTCCTGTATTTGAACCAAATCCTCCTGTCGGCGGCATAATATGTGCAGAATCGCCAACTAAAAAAATGCGATTTTCTTGAAATTTTGTAGCTGTACTTTCAGTCGCTTCCCAAGGTAAAACACTTAATATTTCTGACTCTACATTTGGGCTTCCAATTGCTGTTTGAATAATTTGTTTACAGCGTTCTATAGTGAAATCCTCTGGTCGCTCTCCTTTTATTGGATCATAAGCTACATGATAGATCCATTTACTCACGTTATCGACCGGAATAAGTGCACCAAGAACCTCCGGACGAAGTACCATAGAAAAACCAAAGGCGTCTCCTTGTATAAATCCACTTAAATCAGCCTCAAAATAAATATTCATATAATAGCCACCGATTGTACCGCGACCTTCAGTTGTAATCCCTAAATGCTCACGTATTTTACTTTTGGCTCCATCTGCTGCAATTACATAGTCACAATGTATGACACTTTCTTTTTCTGTTTCACGATTTCGAATCGTTGCTTTTACCCCGTTTTCATTTTGTTCAAATGAAACTAGTTCATGATAAAAAGATAGTTGCCCGCCTAATGTTTTCGCTTCTTGTAACATCATCTCTTCTAAAATAATTTGATAACACGCAGTTTGTTTTGATGGACTAATCTTTTCTATTTTTTGAAGTAACTCTTCATCGTTTCCGTATTGAGTCGCTCTCATTTGTTCCAATTCTTCTTTATTCGCCTCAGCTATTGTATGAACTGCTATTCTTCCTCGGCAGTTCTCTAATGCTTTACCTGCCAATTTAATTCTTTGTTCCAAACCTAATTCTCGAAATAACTCCATCGTACGTAAAGTAAGACCGCCTGCTTTCGGATGAATGGCAGTAGACGGATGCCTTTCAATAAGTAAGTACTCAATGTTATGTTTTGCAAGAAATAACGCAGACGCTAACCCAGATAATCCCCCTCCAACAATTAAAACTGGTACATAATTCGATTTCATATATTTACCCTCCACATCATTGTTCTGAGCTCAGTGACATAAATATAATCAAAAAACCAACAAAAATATAGACTTATATTTCATTTTGAATTATCATATAGATAGATTACGCCCCAAATTATTTTTACTTTTTCATACAATTATAATCCGCTTGAATTATGCGTGTATGAAAAAGTAAAACTAAAGAACTCACTTTAGTAGACACCAAAATAATGAAAACATTATAAGCGGTCGTAACCCTAAAAATTATACAGGGTTATGACCGCTTAATTTTTTGCTCAATGGCTTAACCATCCTCATTTGGAAACAATGTATTATTAAATCATTTTCTATTTTTAAAACTTTATCCATCCTGGTATTTAATCCTTTTCTATCCCCCCTATCATTTTCAACATAGAAAATTCATTCGTCTCGATTTTCTTTCCCAATATTGCAGCTCATACAACAATCATGTAGCATTACCGTATCGTTGTAATGGTTCATCATCTTAAACCTTTCGACTAATTACCAGGAGGTAAAGTGATTGAAATGAATAAACAAGAACAATTAAATGCTATAAAAAAAGATTTTATTGATTCACAAAAAGTATTATTGGCAATTGGCGATGAAACACGTCAAGCTATTTTACTAGTTCTCATGGAAACGGAATGTCAAACCGGATTACGTGTAGGAGAAATTACGAAACAAACACATCTTTCTCGACCAGCAGTATCACATCACCTTAAGATTTTACGAGAAGCCGGTATTATTTTAATGCGAAAAGAAGGTACAAAAAACTTTTATTATATTGATATACGTACAAAATTAGGTTTATTAAAGAACCTTGTATTAGATATCGAAAAGCTATTGCACAACTTTTATTGAAATTTGGAGGTATAAGAAATGAAAGCGATGATAATTGATAAATACGGGAAAGTTCCAATGTGTATGGCAGAGGTACCTACCCCTGAAATAAATGAGTATGAGGTGCTCGCAGAAATTCATGCAGCTAGCATTAACCCAATTGATTTTAAAATACGCGATGGAAAAGTGAAGATGTTGCTTAAATATGAAATGCCCCTAATCCTTGGTAATGACTTTTCCGGTGTCATCGTAAAGGTTGGGGCAAAAGTGACTAACTTTAAAGTCGGTGATGAAATATATGCACGCCCAAGAAAAAATAAGATCGGCACTTTTGCGGAATATATAGCCATTCATGAAGATGATATAGCTTTAAAACCGAAAAATTTAACTTTTGAGGAAGCAGCGTCGATTCCACTCGTTGGCTTAACATCATATCAAGCATTACATGACATCATGCAATTACAAAAAGGACAAAAGATTTTAATTCACGCTGGATCTGGTGGAGTTGGTACTTTCGCAATTCAGTTAGCAAAAATAATGGGCGCTACCGTTACAACGACTGCTAGTGAGGCTGGTGCAAAATTAGTAAAATCTCTTGGTGCAGATGAAATTATTAATTATAAAACAGAGAATTTTGAAGAAATACTAACAAATTATGATGCAATATTTGATACAATCGGTGGTACAACACTTGAAAAATCATTCAATATTATAAAAAGCGGAGGCAACATTGTTTCCGTTTCAGGAATGCCGAATGCTCGCTTCGGTAAAGAATTTGGTTCAGGATTTTTCAAAACACTCTTATTTTCATTAGCAAGCAAAAAACTTACTGCACTTGAAAAAAAGCATAATGCTCAATATTCATTTTTATTTATGAAACCAAGTGGTGATCAATTACGTATAATTGCAGACTATATTGAAGCCGGAAAAATCAAACCTGTAATCGATCGAGTTTTTCCTTTTCAAGATGCTCAAAAAGCAATGGAATATTCAGAGGCTGGAGGAGCAAAAGGAAAAATAATTGTAAAAATTAAATAATAATAAAAACTCCATTTTTTTAAAATGGAGTTTTTATATTTGCTGTTAAATAGACATAGTGCAGTGAAGTCCTTACAATAGATTTCAAGGGGAAATATCATATTATACTTTTAGCTAACTTTACAAAGAATACATACGTACAAATACATAATAAAAAAATAAACAAGGAGGAGATAAAATGACTAAAAATAATGAAGCTGGTTGGAATTTAGATAATAGTTATACGACTTTACCACAATCATTTTATACAGAAATCCCCCCTACTCCCGTAAGTTCACCGGAGTTAATTAAACTAAACCATTCATTAGCAATATCTCTTGGCTTTAATCCAGAAGAACTGAAGAAGGAAGCCGAAATTGCGATTTTTGCTGGTAACGCAACACCAGAAGGAGCTTATCCATTAGCTCAAGCATACGCTGGGCACCAATTTGGTCATTTCAACATGTTAGGAGATGGTCGTGCCCTCTTAATTGGAGAACAAATTACCCCTTCAGGTGAACGTTTTGATATTCAATTGAAAGGTTCTGGCCCTACTCCATATTCACGCCGAGGAGATGGTCGCGCTGCCCTTGGACCAATGCTACGTGAATATATTATTAGTGAAGCAATGTATGCACTTGATATTCCGACTACTCGTAGTTTAGCAGTCGTCACAACTGGTGAACCAACATATCGTGAAACAAAGTTACCTGGAGCAATTTTAACAAGGATAGCAAGCAGCCATATACGCGTCGGTACATTTCAATACGCTGCAGCTCGTGGCTCAAACGAGGACCTTAAATCACTAGCCAACTATACGATAAAAAGGCATTATCCAGAAATTGAAGCTCATGAAAACCGATATACTGCGCTACTTCAAGAAGTCATTAAACGACAAGCAAATCTCATCGCAAAATGGCAACTCGTCGGCTTCATTCACGGCGTAATGAACACTGACAACATAACAATTAGTGGCGAAACGATTGATTACGGTCCTTGTGCATTTATGGACAATTACGACCAAGGAACAGTATTTAGCTCTATTGATACACAAGGTCGCTACGCATATGGAAATCAGCCATATATGGCCGCATGGGACCTCGCGCGATTAGCTGAATCTTTAATGCCGATTCTACACGAAGACGAAGAAGCAGCCTTAAAAATTGCACAAGACGAAATTTCAAAATTCAGCGTGCAGTACGAAAACAATTGGTTCCTCGGTATGAAGAAGAAATTAGGACTATTTAACGAAGACGAACAAGACAAAGCACTTATTGAGAAACTTTTAAAAATGATGGAGAAATATAAAGCGGATTACACAAATACATTCCGTTCTTTAACTCTTAACACGTTAGAAAGTAGTCCTCTCTTTGGTAGCGATGAATTTAAAGAATGGCACAATCAATGGCAATCTCGATTAGAACGACAAGAAGAATCGAAAGAGAACGCCTATGAGATGATGAAAAATAATAACCCATCAATCATCCCAAGAAACCATCGCGTAGAAGAAGCACTAGAAGCTGCTGTTACAGGTGGAGATTATAGCGTAATGGAGAAACTTCTTGAAGCTTTATCAAACCCTTATGCATACTCTACAAATCAAGAAGAATACTGTGTTCCACCTGCACCGACGAATCGTCCTTATCGTACTTTTTGTGGGACTTGATTGTTTAATACATTAAAAAAAGATGTGTTTATGCAATTTGTATGAACACATCTTTTTAATCCATTTCAAGTCCCTAACTATATAGCTCTCCTCTTTCTTTAACTCAAAACCAAAACCTATCTCTTCCAATGAGCTTAATAATAAAAATACGAAACAAATATTGAGAAATATAAAACCTCATTTCTAAATATTGTTATTTTTGATAATATATTTTATAAGAATATTCAAAAAAGTGAGGGGATTTCATGAACGTTCAACTACAAGGTAATGAACAAGTTACGAAATTATTTAATGACTGGTATGCAGCTATGCTAAAACAAGATGTGTCCCAGGCGACAAACTTAAAGCATGAAATTGAGGAAAAGGAACTAAACTTTGAAGAAGATGAAAACTTAGCATTATACTATTCTCTATTAAATTTTCGTTTCAAAGTTTTAACTGATGGTTTAAGTATTACAAAAGACAGTTTCAATAAGATAGATTCTTACGCGATTTCACCTAATCACCAACTTTCTTACTACTATCATTTATTTAAAGCGATTCATGCTACTTTAACAACAAATTATAATTTAGCAAGTGAACATTATGAAAAAGCTGGGAAACTACTAGTAAATGCTATTGAGGATCTAGAAAAAGGTGAATTTAATTATCGAATGGCTATTTTCCATTATCACTTTTATCAGCCAATTGAAGCTATTGAATATGCAACCAAAGCGAAAGAATTCTTCATAAAAGCTGTAGGGTATGAAAAAAACGTCGCCTCTTGTGAAAGCGTATTAGGTGCAGCATTTGTATATTTAAAACAATACGAGCAAGCAGAAGAAAAATATAATTCAGCAATCAACATTTTACAAAAACAAAATGAAGAATCTTTACTTTTAAGAGTGCGTAATAATTTAGGATGGCTATATGCCAATCAAAACTTATCGACACTAGCTATTCGTCATCTATCTGAAGTAACGACAAAAATGCCTACCCATTTCAAAGCAATTTTCTTACAAGCTAGGGAACATTCTAAACTTAATGAAATAAATATTGCTGATCAATTCATAAAAAAAGGATTAAAAATTTGTACAGAACTAAACAATGAAGAATATATGCTTCACTTTAAAATTTTAGAGTCTCTTAACAATAATGAGTCAACTGAAGACTTAGAAAATATTATTCTTGAAGGAATTGCGTATTTCGACAAAGAATCTTTATATAACTACGTTCAAGAATATTCAGAAAAATTAGCGGTTAAACTTTACAATGAAAATAATCATATAAAAGCAAGTGAGTATTTTCATAGAGCGTTACAAGCAAAAGAAAAAACTTTTGAGAAAGGGGCATTAAAATGATAAAAAAAATTAGTTCTATCGTTTTAGGGTTATCTGTTATAGGTATTGTATCTATCGGTCTCAATAGTTCATTTACATATCAAGCAGGCCATGCAGATTTCCCTGCACCACAAAGACCTGACTTTGTTCAATCTGTTGACATAAGTAAAGACTACAACTCAACGACAGCTGAAAAAGCACTATAAAAAATGAAAGACCTTCAATTAAGAAGGTCTTTTTAAATACGCTTATTTAGAATGTTTTTCTTTCAAGTAGACTCTATTTTTTCATCAACTCTGCAATCCCCCTGCTCCCCTCACTACCAACTTTCTCAAGTTCCTCCACAACTAAATTCCGTCTCTCTACAGAATGATTTTGACTTAACTTCGCTTTTCCTTCTATTTTATTTATCTTTATTTTGAATCCAACTATTCCCTTACTTAATCCTGCCATATAATTCGAATCTACCTCATTTAGCGAGTAGGTACCCTCTGGATCTTCATATTTATGTACTAACTCTTGAAGAGAATCTATTAATTCCTGTTCATCCTCCACAATTTCTAATTCACCATATACATGCACTGCAACGTAATTCCATGTGGGTACTGCATTGTTTGTTTCATACCATGACGGTGATATGTAACTATGCGGTCCTTGAAATATAGCTAGTGCTTGCTGTTTCCCACTATCTTTCCACTGTTCATTCGGACGTGCAAAGTGACCATATAATGTAAAGGTTTCTCTATTCAGTAACAACGGCAAATGCGTTGCATATGGTTCTCCATTATGTTGAGAAAATAACGTCGCAAAGCTATTTTGTTCAATTATTTCGTACTTCATCTCTTCATCTTGTATTGCAAAGTATTTTGGTATGTACATAATCTCCCTCTTTTCCGGTCTTTTATTTCTCATTATATTTAAGTCTCGTAGCATTCAACAGGGCCAGTTTGTATTTGTTTTATAATGGCAACTTTCTATTTCAAAAGAATAGGCAGCATGTATTCCATGCCGCCTTAGTTCATTTTCCCTAATATATTTATAATAAATGCCGTCTTACCTTCGCTATAGCTCGCTCGATTTTCCGATCCTCTTGCTAACTTTTCCTTTAAGCGTCCATATTCAATAGCAACATTTTCATGTTCACGAAGGTAATCCCGAAACGCTATATGTTTTCTTAGCTCTTCGCTATTTTTGTCACACACATACAAATGATGTTCTATCCAAACTATACTTTCTCCGTCCCACGGAACGAAAGCGTCCTTTCTGCCAAACGCCTCTCTTCCTTTGAAGCTCCATTCCGCTTGATGATAGTATCCGATTGTTTCAAGCTTTGTTACTACTTCAGGAAAAATTTCGTAATCTTCTATTACTATGTCAATATCTAGTATTGGTTTTGAGGTAAGTCCTTTAACAGATGTACTCCCAACATGTTCAATGGAAAAAACAAGTTCTTTTATTGCATTGTTAATGAGCGATTGTAGCTTATTAAATTCACTTTCCCATTTGATGTTATATTCTTCGATTGTAATTCTCTGTTTCAATGTATCCCTCTCCTCAAAAGCAATTATAACCTTTGAATATGAGTATCTTTAAAATCCGTCTCATATTTCAAGCCATATCCAAACATTCGATCCATCCCAATATGCGCTGTCCATATTAAACCAATCATTATAACGGTATCTATCTTAAAATAGACACCTATGATAACTACTAATATGGATATAATATATGTGTGAAATATATTATATATTTTAGCACCAACTTGATTATTTATCCCATACGCTAACATTGATAAATCCGGTGCTAAAAGGAACACAAAAAATATAATCCAACTAAATTCATATATTGAATACGCATAAATTGTGGCTAACAAAACAACAAGTCCTTCAAAATGTACAATACGTTTTTGCATTCTTTATCATTCCTATTTTTCTATATTTACCGATACATTTTCATCACTGAAAGTATTCTTTGCATTTTTTGACCAGATGGTTGCTAAAATTGGTCCTGCAATATTATGCCATACTGCTGCTAATACACTTGGGAGTGCGGCAGCTGGTCCAAAATGTGCTGTTGCTAGCGCAACACCTAAACCTGAATTTTGCATTCCTACTTCTATTGAAATAGCTCTTCTTGTCCCTTCGTCTAGTCCAAGTACGAACGCTGTTATATATCCGAGTAAAAAGCCAAATGCATTATGGAGCATAACTGCAATAAAGATAAGCAGGCCTGAAGAAGTAATGCTACTTACATTCGCTGAAACCACTGCTGAAACAATAATGATAATTGCTAAAACTGATATTAAAGGGATAACGGTCATTCCTTTCGTAACAGTTTTAGGGAAAAACCTCTTCACTACTAATCCTAAAATAATAGGTATGATAATGACTTGTACGATAGAAAGAAACATAGACATAGGATTTACTGGCATCCATTGTCCTGCAAGTAATAATAAAATAAGAGGTGTGGCAATTGGTGCTAATAACGTTGATAATGACGTCATTGCAATAGACAACGCTAAGTTCCCTTTTGCTAAATAAACCATAACATTTGATGCAGTGCCACCCGGTACTGAACCGAGCAACACTAATCCAGCTGCTAATTCGGCTGGCAGATTCATAACGTAGGCTAGTACGTATGCGACTAGTGGCATAATAATAAACTGAGCACATACACCGATAATAACTGGCAATGGTTTTGTAGCAATGATTTTAAAGTCAACAGCCTTTAATGTTAACCCCATCCCAAACATAACAACGCCAAGTAATATTGTTATGTAACTTGTTAACCCGAGAAATGGTCCAGGAATGAAATATGCAATAGCTGCAATACAAATAACCCAAAATGCAAAATACTTTCCAGCTATATTACTTATCGCTTCTAGTACTTTCACCCCATCATCCCCTATCCTTCAACTGAAAAACTTTATTCGGATTCAAAATATTTTGCGGATCAAGAGCTTTCTTTATTTTTTCCATTACGAATAATGCCGCCCCATGTTCTTCTTCTTGATACTTTCGTTTTCCGATTCCAACGCCATGTTCTCCCGTACACGTTCCACCTCGTTTAAGAGCGTATAAAACGATACTTTCATTTATTTCGTCGCCCTTTTCCACTTCTTCTTTATCGTTCGGATCAATCATTAAGAGCACGTGGAAATTCCCGTCTCCTACATGACCAAGAATACCACCGACAAGACCTACTTTATCTAAAGTCTCTTTCGCATGTTGGATTGCACCAGCTAATTCTGAAATTGGTACACATACGTCTGTACTCATAAGCTTTTTACCAGGATAGCTATGAACGTAAGAATATGCTAGATTATGCCGTGCATCCCATAATTTATTTCTCGCCGCAGTTTCCGTTTCAAAAGCAACTTCTTTACATTTATGATCAAAAACAATTTCCTTCGTAAATTCAATATCTTGCTTTAGCCCAGCTTCATTACCATGAAACTCTAAAAACAGTGTAGGTTCTTCTCTGTAACTTGTTTCATTATAATGATTTACTTGTTTCATAGATAATTCATCTACAAGTTCAATTCTCGCAATTGGAATACCCGCTTGCAGTATATTAATAACAGCTTCTACTGCATCGTTTATAGTTGGAAACGATGCTCTCGCAGCCATAACATGCTCTGGTATGCCGTATACTTTTAATGTTAACTCTGTAAAGCATCCAAGAGTACCTTCTGATCCTACGAAAACACCATTTAAATGGTAACCTGATGATGACTTCGCTGCTAAATTTCCAGTATGTATTACTTCCCCATCAGCAAGAACGACTTCTAAATCACGTACTTGATCACGCATTACACCATACTTAACTGCTGTCGTTCCGCTCGCATTTGTGGCTGCCATTCCACCTAACGTTGCATCTGCTCCTGGGTCTACACTAAAAAATAATCCATACTTTTTCAATTCTTTATTGAGCTGAGAGCGAGTCACTCCCGGCTGTACTCTCACGAGAAAATCTTTCTCTCTTATTTCGAGTATTTTATTCATGAGCGAAAAGTCCATTGTAATTCCTTTTTCATATGGAATGACATGTCCTTCTAAACTAGAACCTACCCCAAAAGGAACGACAGGTTTTTTATGCTCACCCGCTACTTTCATTAATCTACTAACCTCTTCAGTCGTTTTCGGAAAAACTACTACATCAGGTAAACTACTAGCATGATAAGATTCATCTTTACTATGTAACTCTCTTACTGTCGTATTCACAACTACTCGATCTTCGGGAAGTACCCCCTTTAATTCATTTACTAAACGCTCTATCGTTATTTCCATCGTACACTCTCCTACTTTCTATAAATTTGAATTACAAAATATGTTAACTATTTTATACATAATAATCCGAAAAATTAAATAATTCAAGTTTTATACATATAAAATTCGTTTCCTACTGTCGAATAAACAAAAAGAACTTGCAATAAATATTGCAAGTTCTTTTCTATAAAACTATATTTTAAATGACTTCTTTATTAACAACATAAACCAAACTAAAGTAACTGCCATTAACGAATGGGAAAATCCTACAATATAAGTTAACCCTTTAAAGTCCGCTCCATTTAGTTGAAGAAGACCTCTCGCTGCCAGCGAACCTAACATTAATGTTAACGCAATATTATGTAAAACAAACCAGTTATTAAATCCTTTCACTTCATGAAACGCGAATACTTTTGCTAATCCTAAAGCAATTAAAAAGAAGAAAAAGCCAAGCACTAGCGTGTGTGTATGCAAAAGATTTAATAGTGTAGATCCTAGAATCCCTTTAAATTTTCCATACTCTCTAGCGAATATTCCTGATAGTAAACCAATAATTAAATACGTAAACGATGCATTATATAATTTCTTCATTATGTACCTCCTTAAGTAGAATGTGTAGTGCGTCATATTTAGTAATAATGATAGTTATATAGTAAAAACTCCCAGTTTCCTAGGAGTCATTGTATAAGCATCTCACTCTTTACAATCAATCCTAATTATAAAATATCCTTTTATACAAAACAATCGAACTTTATGTGAACAAGCAGGGCTCTATTAAAATATGTTGCGCTTTTGTGTTACACAATCCATACTAATTATTATAACTTTTAAAGGGGGTGCAATAGATTGATAGTTCTTGAAACTGAACGACTCACTCTTCGTTGGTTCAATATACAAGATGCTCCGTTCATTCTCGAGTTAGTAAACGATCCTGCATGGATTCAGTTTATCGGTGATAAAAGGATTAAAAACTTAGAAGATGCAAAAAATTACATCTTAAACGGACCTGTCGATATGTATAATAAAATGGGCTTTGGTCTTTACTTAGTTGAACGAAAAGAAGATCTCACTCCACTTGGTATGTGCGGCCTTATTAAAAGGGATTCATTAGAAGATATTGATATCGGCTTTGCCTTTTTAGAAAAATTCCGTTCAAAAGGGTACGGCTATGAATCAGTTGCTGCGGTAATCGAATACGGTGTACATAAGCTAGGTATGAAACGAATTGTAGCAATTACTTCTATAGATAATGCTGCTTCAGGAAATCTGTTAGAAAAAGTAGGATTGCGATTCGAAAAAATAATTTCAGACTCAGGAGAAGATTTAAAATTATTTGGGTATAACGTGTAATAAAAAAGTCGCCATTCATGGCGACCTTTTTGCTATTTCACTTCTACCGTATAATTCCCTGATCCCCCACCATATTGATATACATGTAAATAATACTTACCTGGATGCGCATTGTAGCTACCCTCTAATTTACTTCCTTGCGTCTTAGCATACGTAACATAATTATTTAAATCAGCTTCTGAATAAAGAACCCAATTTACTCCAATATTATTTTCCTTCGTTACGTTAATTTGAAGGTTTTTTGCAGTTTCCACATTTATTTCAAAGTAATCACTCGTATCACCGTTCCCTAAACTAGCACGTAAAACTTGATTTAATTGCAGTTTATTTGCTGTCTGGAATGAATTGTTTGATTCTTTTTCTACACTGTTATCTTCTTTCTTTTGAACCGTTACATTCGTTGTAACAGTATTAATTAATCCTTTATCATCTGTTACTGTTAATTTCGCTGTATACGTTCCTTCTTTTGTATAAACGTGCGTTGGGTTTTGTTCATTACTTACAGTACCATCGCCAAACTCCCATTTATAAGAAACAATTTTCCCATCTTCATCTTTTGATCCATCGCTTTTAAACGAGATTGCTTCATTCACATTTCCGCTATACGGACCATTTATTACCGCAACTGGTGCTTTATTCACTGCACCTTCTTCTGTATTAATGCCGTGGAACACAACATCATATTCAAACTGGCCTGCTGCATTCACACGGTAATTCACAAAGTACGCAGTTACCGTTTTATAACCTGTCCATTCTTTCGCACTTAAACGTTTTAACGTATCATTAACGTTTTGTGTAATTGTTTTCCAGTCTTCATTTTCTCCTTTTGCAGCTGTTCCTGTATATGTTCCTTGTAGTGTAAATGTATTAAAGAACTGAGACTTATTTTTCTTTACCGATACATTACTTAATTTTGCTTCTGCTGTCATTTCTGCTGCAATATCCGAAACTGGTTTCGGTGCGTGAGTTGCTAAATAATCGTCTGATACTAACGGAACGTTATATTTATCACGATTATCAACTAACATTTGCATATAGTCTTGATATTCTTTATTTAAATTCGCATCTTTACTTAAAGCAGAGCGATAAGCATCATATGCTGTTACATCATTTTTTCTAATAAGATCATGAATTTTATCAAACATATCATATCTCTTGTTGTACATATAAGATTGTAAAGCAAAGGAATAGTTATAAAAATCCCAAGTTCCATACTTTGCATTTAACGTCCGTTCTGCTGTATAACGTTCTGCTGGATTTGAAGATAGTCCTCCTATAATGCTCTTTCTTGGAACGACGTTGTCCGTTCTCGTTGCACCTGCAAAAAACTCAGCATTCCCTTCTTCAAACCAAGATAACCTCTCATTCTCATACAGCTTACCTTGTCCCCAAAGTCCTGGCACTTCATATCTACCTTGTAAGTAATGCGTGAACTCATGGCGGAACAATTCCTCTAAGCTATAAATACTTTCTTGTGGCGTACGTTCATAAGTAAAGAACGTACCTGTTCCTTCTATATAAAGACCACCGTTATTTGTTTCATATCCGTACAATTGACGGTTAAATTGATATTCATCTGGGCTATTATAAATAACCATCGTTAATACATCATCAGGATTTCCTTTTTCTAAAGGCTGGTCACTTTCAACGGTACGATGGAATTGTGCCTTCACTTCTTTTGCTGCCCAATATAGGCGTTTTACTTTTTCCTCAGTCACTTTATCTCCAGCTTTTAAAACAATTGCACCATCATCAAACGTATACGTTTTCGGTAAATATTTTTTCTTACCATCTTCTCGTATTTGATCTAAATTAACCGTATTTCCATTTGCATCTTTTCCTCCATAATTCGTCGTAATTTGCTCAGCTGCTACGAAATATTGCTCCCCTAAGTACGGATATATTTTCATCGCATCTGTTACAACTTGCAACCCTTTCGTTCCTGTACTATGGAATGTACCGAGTCTACCTGTATAATAAATGCCATTATTAATAAGCCATCCATTTTTCGCTGTAATCGTTCCCATTAATGCAAAACGACTTAGCTCATTAATATAACTATCTATTTTTTGATACCATACTGTATCTTTCGGTGCTTTTCTCGTATCGTACAAATACGATTGAATGTCGTAATCCACACCTTGCATAATATCGTAAATCGCATTTCCAGCTGACAGATTATCTACCAATGTAGAAAAATTATCGTTATATTGTTTAAAAATCTTTGCAGCCGATGTTATCGTTTCCACATCACTCGAAGCGTTTCCTATTAATTTTCCGTATGATGATACAACTCTATTTTGTTCTAATGTACCGAGCTTAAAATCCGGGTTGCTCGCAATCGTTTTTAATGCAGGTAAGCACTTATCATGATAGCTTCGTTCATTCAGTTTACTTAATTCTGTATTATAAAACCCTAAATAAAAACCAGATCGCAATACCTCTACTAATGTCTCAATCCCTTTTGAATCATCTTGCGTATAAGTTTGTCCTTGCTGCTTCAATTTATCAATAATTGCCTGTATCCTACTATCATTTTGATAGAATGCTAGACTATCTTTATTAAACTGAAATAGCCCCGTAATTTGCTCCCAATCGATTGTTACAAGTAAATCTACTAATTGTTGATTGCTTAATTGATTTAATTCAGCAATCGTATAAGTTTTCGCTACAGCTAATTGCTTACTTTCCTTTTTTACTTCAGGCGGTCTTTGCGATAAATCAGCAAATTGTAGCCTTTTCTCAAAAGACTTGCTTTCTAATACTTTCGATGAATGAGCTAATTCTTCCACTGGCAGTTGTACACCAACCGGCTCCATTTTTAGCACATTTCGATATGAAACTTGCTCTCCCTTAGTATCTTCCGCCAATATGTTCCCTTGAAAACTCCCTAACATTAAACTAGCAAAACTTACCCCTACTAAAACTTTTTTTGAATAGCCTTTCATACTCTCCCCTACCTTACATTTTTTAGTGTCCCACACCATTACTCTACTATTCTGACTTTTATTCTGTATTGAGAAAAAATAAGGTAACGTTCACATATGTATCCATTCATAGCAAAATTAACGCTTGACTCTCCATGCGATTTGTGTTAAAAAAAGGATAGATAATAGCGAAATTCCTGCTACATCTAACCCCTTTTTCAACGCTATGATTTTAACTTTATAAACGTGATTTCCGGTAATGTTTGCATATACTGAATGAATGCATTCTTTTCTTCAGGTGATATACTTTTCAGCTGCATTCCTACCTTATAAACCACACCTGTATCTTGCTGTAAAGCTTCAACTTCATATGAAATTATTGGAATACCTTTTACTTGTAGCGTCTCTAATATTTGTTGCACCGCTTCATGTTTATTCATACAAATTTGGACTGTAATACTTTGCGAAAATAAAAATCGCAACTTAAAAATACGACTTACAATCTCTAAACCAATTAAAACAAGAATCGTAGCTCCAATCCCTACTACATACATACCCGCTCCAATTGCTAACCCAATTCCTGCTGTAGCCCATAAACCAGCCGCTGTCGTTAACCCTTTCACTGCCTGCTTTTGAATAATAATTGTACCTGCACCTAAAAACCCCACTCCACTAACAACTTGCGCTGCAATACGACTTGAATCAAGAGACATATGATCTTCAAATATAATATCTGAAAAGGCATATTTTGAAACAACCATTATTAAAGCACTCCCTACCGCTACGAGGAAATGAGTCTTTAATCCCGCTTCTTTTGATCGAATTTCCCTTTCAATACCAATCATCGCTCCTAATAAACCAGCAACACCGATTAGCATAATAAAATCAATATGTAAGCTCACGAACACTTCCCCCTTTCATTCATTATAGATAGATGCAACAAAAATTATCACACACATCCATTTATCGATATAAAATCATTCCATTAAAATTCACTTAATATTCCGATATATTTATGTTAATATTTTAAATATTAACATAAACAAAAACATCCTACTTTTCATACGAAAACCTTTAAATTTCAAAGCACAACTCATTTTCATTTGAAAACAGAATGTGGATTTCATGAAATGAAGTTGAGAAAATCAGAAAACGCTTTCATTTTATGCCGCAATTTTTGTGAAATAATACATAAAATAAAAGGAGCTTACTAACAATGAATGTCTCTTTACTTACACCTACTACCGATTTACAAGAAGAATACCTAGATTTCTATAACGAATGGAAAGATAGCGGTGAAACGATGATTCCGTGGGTTATCTCAAAAGATCCTGCCAACTTCCCAGCTATGATTCAAGAACTACTCGATGCCCATAATGGAATAAATATCCCTGAAACTTGGGTACCGGATTCTACATATTGGCTCGTTACAGCTGAAAATAGAATTGTAGGAGCTGTTAATATACGTCATAGTTTAACTGATCATTTGTTTAATGCTGGAGGCCATATCGGTTATGGCATTCGTCCTTCTGAAAGAAGAAAAGGCTATGCTACGAAGTTACTAGCATTATCAATAGAAAAAACGAAGGAATTAAACATCACGAAAGCACTTGTCGTTTGCGACGAAGTGAATACGGCTTCAGAGAAAACGATTTTACATAACGGCGGTCTTCGTGATGAAGATTTCACTGAAGAAGATGGTAATGTTGTAAGAAGGTTTTGGATTGAACTATGAATAAATCATCCAACGAAAACACTCTTTTTATAAAGAAATATAAAGCGAGCAATGAATTAGAAGTAAAACAACTTATTGCTTTATACAATGAAGAATCTAATCTACTTCACTTATTACGAAATAATAAAGTAAAATGTGCGTATGTTGCCTACTATAACAAAGATGTAGTAGGCATTTTTATCGCCTGGAGCAGTAACTTCCATCCATACTGCACATACTTTCGAATATACACGAACCCTCTCTGCTCAAAACTACAAATTAAAAAACATTTATTAACTGAGGTTCAAAAACGAGAAAAATTCATTCTACCATTGCAGACTTCCATATGGGAAACTTTAGCTCAGTTAAAAGCCTTTTATGAAGAAAATAATTTTATTGAAATCCGAAGAACATATATGCCGATATTAGACTTACAAAAAATAGTTCTTACCAATACAGTTCTTACTTCAAATTATCGTTTACAAACTATATCAAATATTTTATCCGATAATAGTTTACTTAAAAAACTAGCTCACTTAGTAAAAGCAAATTACGAGCATACTCACTTAGTAAATCCTGTTGCCTCATTCCCTCTCGAAACTTGGCAAGAAATGATTTTGGCTGCTGATGTACTACTAGATGGGAGCTTTCTCATTATAGATGAAGAGAATCAAATTATTGCGTACTCTTTCCTCCATACATCAGAAAAGGATAATACGTTAGAATTTGGATGGTGTGGGACTCACACTACAGAAGATTTACCATTACTGAAACTGCTCGTTTTCGAACAAACTACATATGCAAATAAACACAGCTATTCTTTCATACAAGGTGAATTCGATTCAACGAGTATATATGCAATGGAAATATTAAAATCCTTGCCTTTTAATCCTTGCCCTACTTGGATTACGTATCAAAAAGAAACCAGAAAGTGATTACACACTTTCTGGTTTCTTTTATACTGCTTCTATTTCAAACTGCACTGTAACACCACTTGGATCTACTACCGTAAATCCATTTGAAGTTTCATTTAGTTCATGTTGTTTTTCTATTAATCTTTCTTTCACTTCATCTAACGCTTCTTTATGAGGCAGTACAATCGTATACACTTTTAGTCCCGTTGCATATGCTGGTGGATGTGGATTATTTACCCCGTTCCACGTATTTGCACCAATATGATGATGATAGCCTCCTGCCGAAATAAATAAGCAATCATCTTCACGCTGTTGTACTTCAAAACCTACTGTATCTACATAAAACTCATGTGCCTTCTCAACATCAGCTATTCGTAAATGTACGTGCCCAACCACCGTTTCGGCTGGTAGGCCATCAAACTCATAATCAACGAGCACTGCTAGTTCTTTTAAATCAAGTGGCGTACTTCCTCCTGGCCCTTCTCCCCACTGATCTCGCGGTCGGTCTGCATATATTTCGATACCATTACCCTCTAAGTCTTGTAAATAAAACGCCTCACTATACGTATGATCACTTGCGCTATTAAACCTTGAAATTGGTAAAATTTCATTTGAATATGTATAACGCCCTTCTTGCTCAGCTGGACTATCAATTACGTTCTTATTACGAAGCACACCAAATAATGCCGAAGCAAAAGCCTCACGAGTCGGAACCAAAAAGGCAACATGATATATACCAGTCGTACGTGGTTCTTGCAGTACCCCATCCTCCAACTTTTCAAGAACAAGCAGCGTATTCTTACCACCCTTTCCAGATAAATATGCTTTATTCCCTTCTTGTTTAATTACTTCTAATCCTACTACATTCTCATAAAAAGCAATTTGACGCCCTAAATCTTTAACTTTAAATTCCACATGACCAATATATGTTTTCGAATGAATTTGTACCATGAATAGCTTCCTCTCCAGTTCCCTTTAGTTTTTTATGTAAGTTGATAGGCAATAGGCCCATTCAACGAATACACCTTAATTTTGTTTTTTTGTAGCATCAATTTTTAGCCATTTTTTCGATATATCGCTTAATGTTCCATCTTGTTCTAATTCTTTTAACGATTTATTTATATCTTCTAACTTTTCACTCTTTTTTGCAAATGGAAATGCAATCTCTCCCCATTCAAGTGGACCAAATCCTACTTTCACATTATCTAGTTTCGCCTTTGTTATTGTTGTTTCTACTTGAACTTTATCATTATAATAAGCATCGACGCGTCCAAATCCTACTTCATTCAATTCCGCTGTCGGATCCTCTGAGTATGTTTTAATCGTAAAAGCATTATTTTTATTTAAAGCTTTTAACTCTTGCTCTCCTGCCGTACCAAGTCCAACACCTACAGTCTTCCCTTTCAGATCCTCTATCGATTTAATTGTATTATTATCTTTCTTCACTGCGAAAACAGATCCTGAATACACATACGGGATTGAAAAATCATATTTCTTTTTTCTTTCCGGAGAAACGGATAGTTCATTTGCAATCGTATCAATACGACCAGAATCTAATAAACCAAATAATCCTTCAAAATCAGAAACATTCCATTCTACTTTATATCCAGCTTTTTTAGCAGCTGCTTCAATAATTTCAGCATCAAAACCTTTTACTTTCTCACCCTCTTTAAAAATAAATGGACTACGACCTGCAGAAGTCCCAACTTTCACTACTTTTTCATTCGTTTTTTCACTTGATACGTTTGAACCACATGCAGACAAAGCTCTAACTGATAGTGTTAATGCTATCGTTAGTAATAATGACGATTTCCTCATAACTCTTCCTCCTAAATAACGAAATGATTTCCTTCTTCAGATGCATTTAATTGTCGTAAAAACTTTTTCGTACGTTCATTTTGTGGGTTTCTAAAAATCTCTTTTGGCGTTCCCTGCTCTACGATAATTCCATCCGCCATAAATATAATGCGATCCGCCACCTCTTTTGCAAAATTCATTTCATGTGTAACAATAACCATCGTTATATGCTGTCTTGCCAAGTCTTTAATAACTTGCAGTACCTCATTAACTAATTCTGGATCAAGCGCAGAAGTCGGTTCATCAAACAATAATACAACGGGATTTAAAGCCATTGCTCTAGCAATCCCTACCCTTTGCTGTTGCCCCCCTGATAACATCGTTGGATAAAAATCTTCTTTATCAGCTAATCCTACTTGTTTTAATATTTCTCTCGCTATTCTCTTTGCCTCTTCT
Organism: Bacillus cereus group sp. N8; assembly: GCF_016483685.1. NCBI lineage: Bacteria > Bacillati > Bacillota > Bacilli > Caryophanales > Bacillaceae > Bacillus > Bacillus cereus group sp. N8. The sequence goes on from NZ_JAEHBK010000003.1 coordinate 242,038, forward strand.
TCACTTTTTTTCTGTACAACCGTTAATGGCGTTGTAATATTTTGCAGTGCTGTTTTATTTTTGAATAAATTATAGTTTTGAAAAACCATAGCTGTTTTTTGCCGTAATTGTATTATTTCTTTTTTATAAATTTTCTTCACATGAATCTCTAAATCTTCAATTCTAATACTTCCATCATTCGGTTGTTCTAATAAATTCAAACATCTCAATAGGGTCGATTTCCCTGAACCAGAAGGTCCAATAATTACTACCACTTCCCCTTTTTTCACAGTAAGTGAAATTCCCTTTAACACTTCATTAAGTTTGTAGGATTTATACAAATCACTTATCTCAATCACATACTTCACCTCATTTCTGTTATAAATACGGCGCATCAAGTTTCTTTTCTAATTTTTTCTGCCCCCAGCTAATTGCAATTGTAATAATCCAATACACAATCGCTACCGCTAAATAACTTTCCATATAACGATACGATTGAGCAGCTAACATTTTCGCTTGTGCTAAAATTTCAGCCACCCCAAGCGCAAAAGATAACGAAGATTCTTTTAACAATCCAACAAAATTATTTCCAAGTGACGGCACTGCTACACGAATAGCCTGCGGAAAGATAATTTGCCGCATGGCTTGTGCTTTTGTCATCCCTACTGATAAACAAGCATCCATTTGCCCTGATTCAACAGCATTTAATGAACCTCGAATTATCTCTGACAAATAAGCAGCATTATTTAAACTGAGACCAATTAAGGTTGCTTGCATAGCTGTAAGTACTGTAAAAGCCGGAAATATTTGTGGCAATCCGAAATACAACACAAACAATTGAACTAATAACGGTGTTCCTCTAAAGAAAGAGATATACACCCTTGCAATTGGATATAAAAATTTCGGTTTGTTTTTTGTTATGATTGCCAAGCCAATCCCTATAAAGAAAGAAATAATCATGGAAACAACAGTAATCCCTAAAGTTATGTATACATACTTAAATAATTGCGGAAAACTTTCTAAAAAATACGTTGCATCAAATTTCATTCTATCCCCCCTCTCTAAACAAAAAGCTCTTCTTATACATATAAGAAGAGTTGAATGTTAATCCATTTCCCCCCATCTTCCAAACGCATCATTCGTTTGCTGGAATTAGCACAGTACTTTTATAGCCTGTTGCTGAGATTTCATCGGGCCAGTCCCTCCATCTCTCTTGATAAGAAAACTAATAAATTTTTCCATTTATTAAGTTGTTATTATGAAGAATACAGATAAATTAAAACAATGTCAATAGGAAAACTAAGAATTAAATTTATACTTATTTCGTACATACAAACAATATGCCATCAAAATTACTCTTCTTTATACACCGTACACAAAAAGCCGGTACTTCTAACAAACTTAGAAATACCGGCTTCCAATCTTTTATTCTTATAACTTATGATATTTATTTCATCTTATGTACTTCAGCAACTAACTTTCCGCCTTGTATGCCCATATATAGCTTAACAGGCGCATCATTCGTGTTTTCAAACACTAAATCTAAATAAGGATACGCAATTGTAGCATCTCTTCCCTGCGGGACATAACCTACTGTTTTAGAATGTGTAGTTCTCTCTACCATTTTCAAACCAGCTTGATCTGCTGCATTGTATAGAGTTGATGATGTTTGACAAACGCCACCACCATAACCATCTACTAATTTACCATCTACAATTTCTTTACCTAATTGATATCCTTTATCTGGCGTTGTATCACCGATTAATGCATTGAAAGAGAAACTGTCTCCTTTTGCTAATACAACTCCATTTATGCTCGCTGCCGACAAACGAATATTCTCAATACGGCCACCTGCTGATCCACCTAAATTCGTTTCATATCTACCAATTACCGTGCCACTTCCTTGCGCATCACTTAATGTTGCGATAGGCTTTTTCTCAACAATAGGTAATTGATATGAAGAATCCCACATACCTACGTTTAATAATTTATCTACTAATTCTTTTTCCATTAATTCATAAGAAGGTTTTCCTTCTTGCCAACTTCCATCAGGAGCTATACGTGAAGGAACCATCTTTTTGTCAACGCTTTTCCCAACTTCACTTGCAACCTTCGTTACCGATTTTTTGAATTTCGCTTCATCTTCAAAATAACCTAAACTTGATAAATCTAATTTTTTTACTTCAGTACCAGTACGCGCATCAACCAAGCTAATTGAATCCTGTACATCAGCCTTAGCCTCTACAACGTTCCCACCAATATCACTCACTAATGCCACATCACTTACTTTTGCGCCACAACCACTTACTACAGCTACGCATAGTACCCCAACTAATATACCCTTTACTTTTCGGAACAATATACTCTCTCCTTTTCCCCCAACATTATTTCTTAAGTATTATTTCATTTTATGTATGTTTTGTTACAATCATTTTACAATATATTTAGAAAATGTTACAAGTTGTTTTTTACTCTATTTAAATTACTCTTTTCTTTTGTAAATGTCTATACATATTTATATAAATTTTTGAGTTTGGTAAGATTGTAACTTTTATGTAACCTTTCTATATCCAGTATATACCATTTAACGACTAGAATACAATTGGAAAACTCTTTCATTTCACCTCTTTATTCACCTACATGCTTCATGAAACGTAATGCTGATTTCTCATATATGATTATTATTAAACAACTGCAACCAAATTTTTATAGATCAAAACAATCAATCCCTTCAGCGCATCTAGGTATTTGCCGTGCCACTACTCCGCGTTTGCACATACATTATGGTGAATTCAACCTAATTATAAAGAAATGGAGGATGTTTTTATGTATCCCTACAATCCTTATGATCCATATAACCAATATGGATACCAACCTCAGTATGATTTACAGGCACAATACCAACAATATATAGATCAATCAGAACAAGTTAATCCATATGATCAAAATCGTCAATTTCAACTTCCAATCTCTTTCCCTGGTACTGGAAACCGTCAACTAGAACGACGAGTAAATGAGCTTGAGCAAAGAGTACGTCAACTAGAAAACACAGTTGAGCGACATACGCGTAGATTAAACCGCTTAAATCAGCGTTTACGTACAGTTGAAAACAGACTAAACATTCCATTTTCAGCATTAGAAGATGGATTTTAATTTCGAAAACTAATAAATATATAAGGAAGGGACTCCCCCTTCCTTATATAAATTGACGAAAGTTTTTTACATCTCTATACTGATAAGAGTTAATGAAATGAAACAAGGTGATAAAAATGGATTTTGAAATAAATTTTCTTTCCTTTTATGTAGTACAAGTAGAAGGAAAAGGTGAAGCAGTTGATAAACGCTATAAACATTTTCAAACATTAGACGCTGAAGAATATGAAGATAGCTCCTTAAAAGAATTTTTGAATGGTGAATTATTAAAAATTTCAAAGCGAAAAGTAGAACGTCACGCAAAAACAGAACAAGCCCCAACCAAGATTGGTCGCTTTATTGTAGAAGAAGGACATGAACTTGATTCAAACCCTCATTATAACCTTTTTAATCGTATTCGCTTTGCAGAAACAAAAGAACACTTCAAAGATATGAGCGAACCTCTCGTTTATACATATCTTGACACAAGCGCTGTACGTGGTGGTGTATTTTTAATCGCTCAAGCAAAACTACGTAAATACTTTGATGATCCATTCGTTTTCGTTATGAAATGTGACTTCGAGCCGAAAGTCGCTTCTATTTCCGATGAATCCACACTGATTCGTAACGTCGAAATGGCCATCACAACAAAAAACATGAAATCTATCCAATATCCGTACATGCCTGAAGAAGGCATCGTCGAAGTAGGCGAGCTAAAAATTCACCAAGCATCACACGCCCGTTACTTTGAAGACTTCTTAAAATTCGTAGAGTACGAACGCTCTATGCCTGAAATTATGAAAACACAAGTAATGGACATGGTATACGACCAAATTGAAGATGTATTTGAAGAAGGTACTGAAGAACGCGAACAATTCGACCAAGCGATGGAAGTATGGGCTGCCAGTCCGAAACGCGAAATTATGGAACAATTTTCAACCGAAGAAGTAATGGAAGCTACCGCTCAAATCGTCGAGCATGCTCCTGAAGTAGAATTAAAGTTAAAAGCAGATCATATCTCTGTGAAGGCCCTGCTTGCTGATTTTGGAGATCAAATACATATCGCAAAGGTAAATGACCGATACGTACTAATGATCGAAGCAGACACACTTACATTTGAAAAAGGATTCTCTCCAATTGAGTTTCTAAAGCCGGATGAATTGCAAGACGTGATTGAGCGGATTGAGAATAAGCAACAATATTCTTATGATCCGAACGGGATTGAATAAATGCTTCCATATAACTATTTTTACTGAGCGCTATTAACAAGCGCTCTTTTATTTTGGACATAGTTAACATTTATATTAAAAACCCATTCTACTAAGAATCGGTTTCTCTGCTGTATAACAAAATATGCTTATTTTAAAATTTTTTTGATCCAAGATGACATTTTTTGTAGGATCAAGTAGATCCCTTCCTTGCTGTACAAGCATATTTCCATTACAGATATTTGCTTCAATATTTCTAGTTGACCAAGTCCTTCTATAAGTTTTTGGTGTCCTTTTAGTCACTATGTATGTTGGTAAAATGAAATTTTCACTTCACTACCTCAAATTTATTGTACTCGTAAAAAGATAATTGAAAACGATATTTTGGATGTTCTCTCACCCAATCGTAGGCTTCTTCTAAAATATCCATTTTGTTTTGTGAGTCATTAAGTTCACTACATTCATCCCTTTTCTGTTCGCACAGAGGGCAGAATCCATTCACTATCTTGGCACTCATCGCACTAATAGTTTTACTTTCTAAGTTAACTAATAGACGAAGAATAAGAGAATGTTCTGCTTTTGTAGTCACCATCATTTCAGCAATTCTATCCTCATTCCAAAAGACACCGTTTAATTCCATCTTTACGTTGACATCTTTGATATCCAAGTTTATCACTATCACATCTCCCTTGTATAAAAATCTTATCTTACGCTTCTATTTTAATCGTTAATACCCGACGGTTTAAAGATATGTTAAGTTTTTTCCAATTCTTCTTCTTTGCTATAAGAGGAAGTGTAATTACTGCTAAAAGTAACGTGAATATTACACCACAAACTAAAACGGTTAAAATATTAAAGATCGCTTCCATTTAACTGTCCACTCTTTCATTTCTATGAGTTCTTATTTTATTAATACATTTTACAATTCTTACTACGCCTTTATTTTCAAAGCAATTATAACAACAAGTTTATTCCTATTTAATATGAATACATTATTCACCCGTCAATACGATGACATTAAATTTATGTAGTTAGAAATGGAGGCGAATCTCATTTAACCTCTGTATTCTCCTCCATCTCAGCCAAATACCTAAGTTGCCGCTCTGCCTTTCTCACTGCAGTAGGAAAGTGTTTTTTTAGTAGTTCTACTGCAGATTCACTTATATAATATCTTTCCGTTATACTTTCCCACGTGTCACTACTTTCAAATACACTCCATACGAAAGGACGCTCTGCACTTTTTTTCATTTCTTTAAATGCCCATTTTCGCATCTTTTTTTTCGCTTTTTCTGTTAGTTTTCCGTTCTTTACAAGTTCAAGCTCACCATGTCTCTTGTATCGCTTATTAATATCTCTCTCACTATATGCTTTAAGAAATATATTCGCTGTATTCTCAGCATCTGCGAAAGCACGATGTTGCCTACCTTCCCACGTTAAATCAAGCTGCTCCACTGCAAATTGTAAACTTGGTGTATGCTCAAATAATTCTTCATACGCCTGGAAAACAAATTTTTGCACATCAAATCTGCTCTCTTTTTCCATACATGGGCATTCTACACCATGTAATGTACAATCGTGAGATAGAAAATGATAATCTTCTTTTCCCCATGAAATAAATATAGAATCTTCTCCGATAAACTTAATAAATTTCTCTATAATTTGAGGGAACTTCTCTACACCAATTAAATCTTTCTTTGTAATTCCAGTTAATTTTGTTGTATGACGAGTTAATGGAGCACTTGGTTTTACTAACTCTGAAAATACTTCAATAATCTTCATTGTACTCACATCTATTTTTACAGCTCCAATATCAACTATTTCTGACGGATCTTCCGATTTATACGGCCTAAAATTCCTTTCAATATCAAACACAATGAAATGTGTAGCATTTTTCAATTTATTTACCTCTTTCTAAATTCCTTTTCACACAAATACTTTATTTTCAGTATTTATTTATTAATGCACTTTATGCATGAAATACCTCGTGTAAAAAAATAAAAATTCAGTCTTATTATCATATGTACATTGGAGGATATTCAATAAGAACGCAAAAAAAAGAAGGGCAAGCCCTTCTTTTTTTCATAATTACTTCTTGTTTACGTTTGTAGCTTGAGGTCCACGGTTACCTTGTTCTACTTCGAAAGTAACTTCTTGACCTTCTTCTAAAGATTTGAAGCCGTCGCCTTGGATAGCTGAGAAATGAACGAATACGTCTTCTCCGCCTTCAACTTCGATGAAACCGAAACCTTTTTCTGCGTTAAACCATTTTACTTTACCGTTTTGCATTTAAAAAATCCTCCTACAATGTACCTATATGTACATATTCATTTTCAACCACTTTACAATAATACGTCATAACTTAAAAAACTGCAACCCCCGAAGGAGATTTAACATTGCTACCCCCTTGGAAGTTACAGCTCATTTAAATCTCTATATTATTAAAAGTAAAATGGTTTAAAGTAACTATATCATATCAATATAATAAAAGCAAAGTTTTTTTACTAAATAACTTCTTTCTCCCATTGCATCGCTTTTAATTCACCTGATCCAGCTACAACATAGTCCTCTTTTTCATTCACAATGCGCCAACCATGCCCTTTAACCGAGTCACATACTGTAACAATTCCTTCATTAAGATGCACTCGGCAAACCGTGCTAACGCCTGCCTTATTTTGCGTTGAAGTCGTATATAACACATGTTGATCTACACTTAAATCTAAATAGCTACTAGCTTTCTGCTCACTTTGACATGTATGCCAATATAGTTTTTCATTCTCAATACTTTCATCTATTTTACGAAAAGAAATATTACCGCCAATTCCTTTACACGATCCACTTGCTGCTACTAAATAAGAATTATGTATAGTCAACGCAGAAATCATTTGATTCATCGCTATTTTAATTCTTCTTAATTTACGTTTCTCTAAATCAAAAAACCAAACACCACCATATTTCGCATGTATTTTCGTACCGATAAATAAGTAATGTTTATATAAGAATAACGAACGAATAGACGGTGCATCACTACCATAATCAAGAAATGGATGAATGGTCTCCCATGTAGAACCGAAATTATTGGAAAGATACAGTGTTTTATCTCCATGAGCAATGACAGTTCCTTGTACATTACTACACACATTCCAACTCGTTGCTTTTGTTGGAAAGCGCTGGATTGTCCACGTTTCTCCACAATTCATACTACGAATAAAAGCTCCTTCATCTCCTACCCCGTAAACTACATTACCTTCACTATGTAAATCTCGAATTCGTTTTTGGAACCCAGTTAAAATCTGTTTCCATTCTCCATCGTTTTCAATGAATAAACCATTATATGTAGTAGCTAACAAAAGCTTTCCATCTCTTAACTTTGTAATAGCGGTTGCACTGAACTCTGTTTCCACGTTGACACTCCCATTCCTAGAACTTCTCAGCAAAAGCAATTGCAAAATTACTGCATTTTTCAACGTCCTCTTCATCTTCTGGAGCTAATTCAATTTTCAATCCTTCTTGTACAAGCTCTGCTCCGCATTTCACAAGACGTTCTTCAAATATCGTTACCGCTTCACAAAACAGTTCATACGCCGTATCACCTGATCCAAAAACAGCCACTTTTTTACCCGTTAAATCTATATTTTCTAACTCATCATGGAAATCTTCCGCTTCAAATGGTAATTCACCATCACCCCACGTATAAGATCCTAAAATGATTCCATCATAACCTAATAATTCTTCAGCATCCATACCTTCCATCTCTTGTAATACTACTTCATGATTAAAGGCATCTAAACTTACTTTAATTAAATCAGCAATACTCTCTGTATTCCCTGACATACTTGCATACGCTATTAAAATTTTCGCCACTTTGGCATCCCCCTCTTACAATAAATGATTATCATTATATTAATAATGATAATCAATTTCAATTATATTTTTTGCTATTTTATTTAATTCCATAAAAAAAAGAACAGATGACTATACAATCATCCGTTCTTCTTTATTACTTTTTAAAAATACCAAATGGTTTTCCAACTGGTAATACTACTTTTCCGAAGTGTGTATTTAACACAGCTGCTGCTGAACCATAGAAAGATAATAATGAAATACATAGTTCAGAATACGCTGCTAAATTATGCATTGCGTGCGGCATAACACCTAAAGTACTTAATGAAAGACCGATAAATAAGAAATCAATAAGGACGAAAATCATAAATAATACTTTATGTGTTTCCATTGCACCAATTGTCATAAAGATCGTGAAAATCAAGTATCCGATAAAGGCTACACCAAGCTGTTTTGAATCTGCCGTTTGGGCTAATTTTTCACCAAATACTCCAAGTTGAATTAACCAAGTCATTCCAACACCTAACCAAAATAGGCCGTACGCACCAAATGCTGTTGTACCGAACGTATTATTATGCTTTGCATCGTGAATGCATGCAAAGATTTGTGCAAATCCTCCTAAAAAGATTGCCCATGGTAATACAAGTGAAACGCCATCTGTTAAGCCTAACTTTTGAGATGATGCTACAAGTGTTACCATCGCTAATCCAAATAGACCAATTCCAGATGGATCTGCTGTTGTCATTTTCACATGATGTGTAGTAGTTTGATTGCTCATATAAACCTCCTGATTATAAACATACTCGAATACAATACTTAAATCAGAAGGCTATGTCAATGGTTTTTTTTGTATGTTGTCAGACCTTATTCCCTATAATAATCGAATACACTTTGGGCCATTTCATACGGTTTTATATTTACATTTGGCAACTCATTTACCGGCATCCATAAAGGAATATAACTCCCTCTATCTTTCAGCTCGAACTCCTCGCCTTTACCACTTCCGAAAACTCCACCTATAATATGGGCATTATAATAATACTCCGTACCTTTATACTCCACCTTTGCAATCAGATGCTCCACTTGTATATGTACCCCTAATTCTTCATAAACCTCTCGCTTCGTTGCTTCTTCAGGTGTTTCTCCTTCTTCAATTCCCCCGCCTGGAAAAACAAAATACATCTCATCTTCTCGAACACGTTTTATAAGAGCAATTTTACCGTCCTGTACAATAATAGCCACGCCGCGATTTCTTCTCACTTTATTACCTCAACACCAATCGCAACTGTTCCCCATTCTTTTTCTTGTTCTTTTGTATAGATTTCATATGTACTTTCTAACATTTCTTCTATACTAAGTTCTTCACAATCAAATAATTTTTTATCAATTTGTTTGTACATTGCTTTAAAGCTTTCGTATCGCTTTATCTCCGTTACTTTTACAGCCATCGTTTCTGCTGTCGTAAGGTTCGTAAATACAATTTCATCGTCTTGTTTTATAAGTTGACGTTTTTTATCGTATAAGCGTATTTCATATACTTTTTTCCCTAATCGAATTGACTGAAAAGGTTTATTATATAATCCCATTTCGTATCTCATGCATTCCACTCCCTTTTATTCATCTTGCCTACTAACATTTTTGCACATTACTATTTCATACAACATAGTTCGCCTTACTTCACCTTGCATATAATGTTCCATATCCATTACTTTCTTTAGAGAGGATGCTAAAATTGGTATGTTATATTTAAATCAAAAACCTGAATATAATAAATATGATATCGGTGATTATACTTACAGTAAAGTAGGCCCTATTATTTTTTCTTGGAATGATGAAACAAAATTAAAAATAGGTAAGTTTTGTTCATTAGGAGAAGAAGTCGTTTTCGTACTTGGCGGTGAACATCGTGCTGATTGGATAACAACTTATCCATTTAATGTCCTCTTCGAAGAAGGAGCACATATTACCGGTCACCCTTCATCAAAAGGTGATATCGTAGTTGGCAATGATGTATGGATTGGTTATCAATCCTGCGTTTTATCTGGTGTTACAATTGGTAACGGGGCCATTATCGGTGCAAAAAGTGTAGTTACAAAAGACGTACCTCCATATGCAATTGTGGCTGGGAACCCTGCCAAACTAGTTCGCTATCGTTTCCCACAAGAAACCATTGAAAAACTAGAAAAACTTGCATGGTGGGACTGGGATATTTCTGTCATAAAAGGAGCTATTCCATTTCTACTCTCCAACAAAACCAACGAATTTTTTACCTCACCCGAAAAAGAATCTACATGATTGATACACATAAAAAAGAGCACCCTATTCTTACTGGATGCTCTTTTTGTATTTATTTTTTATTTATTTGTAAGTGATTACATGGAGAACATTGAAATGGAATTTTATCTAAGCAATTAAAGTTCGTTTCGCAAATTTGTTCTATCGTTGGAACAAATGGGATGACCACTATGTTACTTTCTATTATTTGTGTAACAGGTGGCAATACTGTACCTACTTGATGTTCAAAGCGAATACTCGCTTGATTAATATAATTTCCTGAACCACTTGGTGCACTCTGAACTGCTACTTGAAACGAAACTGTCCGCGCTTCACCCGGATTTAAATTTCCTATAAGAAACCCTGATACTGGACTTACATTTCGTAATGGAACACTATCGACTATTACGCTTCCAGGGATAAATCGAACACTACTATCTAATATGTCTTGAAAACGAATATTTTGCATGACAGTATCACCTGTATTTGTAATGACTGTCGTAAACGTAATGACATCTCCAATTGTTGCTGCCTGTAAATCTGCCGTTTTTACGACTGTCGTTGAGACATTTTGAGGGATAAACGGGATAACAACTGTATTGCTATCACCTTCAACTACTACAGGCGACTCATTCGGATTTACAGTTGCGAGCCCAGTCGCTGTAGCAATATTTGTAACTAAGTTATTTATTTGTCCTCCTGTTATTACAACTTAGAAATTAATAATTGCCGCATCATTTGGCTGAAAATCACCTAACGGAATACCAGTATTCGGATTGGCAAATGGAAGAGATACGTCATTTACCGTTACCGTGCCATTTATAAATAACGTATTCGGATCAATGATATCCGTTAAAACAATATTCGTCACAGGAACTGTACTATCATTTATAACGGCAATTCCGTAAGTGACAACATCTCCTACCATTGCTACTTCAAAGTTTGCTCCTTTTGCAACAAATAAGATTGCAGTGTTTACCGTTACAATAACTGTATTACTCGTGTCCATCACTGTAACTGGCGGCTCTCCTGGTACTAAAATATATTCTGCTAACACTCCAGCGACGTTCACTACTGTACCACCATCTGGAAAACTCATAATTGTAGCTTCATATGTTACAATCGCCGTCTCACCGACTGGAATGTCTAAAATCGTAAATCCAACCTGCGGATTTACTCCTGGACGCGCTACTCCATTTACCGTTACACTATTTGGTACAAAAGCCGCTTCCGGAGATAGCACATCAATAAATTGAACATTCATTGCATCAGCCGTACCAGTATTTAATATGCGAACACGATACGTTACCGTTTCTCCTACTCCAACAATTGAATGATCTACTTCTTTCAGCATATCTAAACTGCCTCTATTTACTGGTGTGACTGTCGTATTACTTGAATTCGTAATTGTAAATGGTGGTTCTCCTGGAATCAATTCGAAATCACCAGTTACTCTCGCTGTATTCATAATGCTACTAGAAGGTGGAATTGCGATTACATTTACTTCAAATGTGATTAATACGCTATCCCCTACTGCAAGATTTAGTAATGAAAAGCCTACAAAAGGATCTAAACCTACTTGTGGAATCCCATTTATCTGTACACTTCCAAGAACAAATTCTAAACTAGCGGATGGAACATCGATAAACTGAACATTCGTCGCCAGTACCGTTCCTGTATTCGTAACTTGCACACTATAAATTAACGTATCTCCTAATCGTGTTGCTTGTTTATTTACTGATTTAATAACATTAAATCTACCTCTATTTACCCTTGTTATCGTCGTATTACTCGGTTCAGTTACTACAACAGGTGGCTCTCCTGGCACTAAAGTAAAGTTTCCTGTTATATTTGCAACGTTCGTAATTGTTCCTGATGACGGGATGGTTGTAACTGTCGCTTGAAACGTCACTATAACGGTTTCACCAACGAGTATATCTCCAACTCCAAATCCAGTAATCGGATTTAAGTTTGGTTGCAGGGCCCCATTTACCGTTACACTATTTGGTACAAATGACGCTCCTGCTGAAATCGTATCAATAAACTGAACATTGTTAGCTGTTACTGTTCCCGTATTCGTTATTTGCACTGTATACGTTAATACATCGCCAACGAGAGTCGCAGCCCTGTTCACCTGTTTTATAACATTAAATCGTCCTCTATTTACAGTTATGAGTGTTGTATTGCTTGGCTGATTTACTACAACTGGTGGTTCTCCTGGTACTAATATAAAGCTTCCAGTCACATTTGCCGTATTGGCAATCGTTCCGTTTGATGGAACACTGACAACTGTTACTTGGAATGTTACTTCTACACTTTCACCTGGATTTATATCTGGAAGCGGGAATCCATTATTCGGATTGAATCCAGGTTGTAACACACCGTCTATCGTTACACTGTTCGGCACGAATGCTATAGAGGAAGGTAATACATCACTATATTGAACATTCGTTACTGCCACTGTCCCTGTATTTTGAACTACGGTTGTATAGGTGATTGTATCGCCTACTGTAACAACCGGCTGACTTACTGATTTTAATACTTTCAAACCAGATTCATTTATTTCTGTTAATGTCGTGTTACTTGTCGTCGTCTCAGTAATAGGCGGTTCTGTTTCACTTACAGCAAATGTAGCGGTAACGTCTACAAAGTTAACAACTGTACCACCTTCTGGTATGCTCGTTACCCTCTCCTGATATGTGACAAGTACAAAATCATCTACAGGTATATCTGGAACTGTAAAACCGATAAAAGGATCTAATCCTGGTGCCGGTACCCCGTTTATGCTCACACTTCCTGGTACAAATGCTACACCCGCGGAAGTAGTATCGATAAATTGAACATTAGTCGCTGGCACTGTTCCAAAATTAAAGATCAATACATCATACGTTAAAATTTCTCCTACAGTGGCTACTTCCTTATCTACTAGTTTTAATGGGAAAATCGAAGCTATATTAATTGTCGTAACGACTAAATTCGTTAATATCGTTTCCGTAATCGGTGGTTCCTGCGGATTTGGTTGTGAAGTAAATGTAACGTCTGCATCATTTAATATGACTTCATTATCTGGAATTTCTGTAATCGTCACTTGGAATGTTACCGTAATACTTCCACCAGCAATTAATAATGGAGTAACTGTAAAGCCTATTTCTGGATTTAAACCGAATTGCTGCACTCCACCTATCGTTACACTATTTTCTACAAATGTCGTTCCTTCTGGTATGACATCTTGGAAGAACACATCTGTAACAGGTATAATTCCTACGTTTGAAATGAGCACGGTATACGTTAATACATCCCCAACAGCCCCAGTTGCAACATCAACTGTTTTTGTTGCTGTTACTTCACCAGGAGGAGGTAACGGTATTGTAACTACTGTCGTATTACTTGAATTTGTCGTTGTTACAGGTGGTTGTAAAGGATTTAATAAGAACGTGGCTGTAGCAGATGCCGTATTTAATACTGCTCCGCGCGGGGATGGCGCAACTACTGTAACTTGGAACGTTACAGTCAATGATGTCCCAGCTGCAATATTAGGAATCAGAAAACCAACATTTGGATCAAACCCAGGTTGTGGCGTTCCATTTATCGTTACACTATTTGCTACAAATGTTGTTTCTAGAGCAATTGGATCAATGAAAGAAACATTCGTCGCTGGTACTGTGCCGTTATTTCGAATGACAACAGAATACGTGTAAGTTTCTCCAAGTGCTGCTTGTTGTACAGATGAAGATTTTTGTATATTTAACTGTGCTGTGTTTACTTGCGTCACGACGAAATTGCTATTCGTAACAGTCGTTATCGGAGGCCCTGCCGAATTTATAAGGAAACTTGCAGTAACGTTCGATTGGTTTCTTATATTTCCACCGCTCGGAACACTCGTCACTGTAACTTGAAACGTAATCGTAGCCGTTTGACCAACCGGAATATTCGTAACTGGAAGACCTACCATAGGATCCGCACCTTGTTGAACGACTCCATTTATCGTTACACTATTCGCAACAAACGTAGATCCAGCAGGTATAGGATCTTGAAAAATAATATTTGTCGCAGGAACAGTTCCTGTATTTTGAATACGAATCGTATACGTTAACGTATCTCCTACACCTGCTTGTGGTGTATTTACACTCTTTATTACATTAACTGAACCTACATTCACTCGTGTCACGACTATATTACTAATTGTTACAATTGTAATTGGTGGCTGCAGAGGACTTACTTGAAAATCAGCAGTTACATTCGCATTATTCGGAAGTACTCTATTTGGTGGTACGCTCGTAATTGTCACTTGAAAAGTGACGGTTACCATCCCTCCTACTGGAATATTAGCAAGTGGAAATCCAGTTGTCGGGTTTAAACCTGGTTCAGAGGTTCCATTTATCGTTACACTATTTGCTACAAACGTTGTTCCAGATGGAATTGGATCAAGGAATGATACATTTGTTGCTGCTACTGTTCCACTATTTTGTATACGAACTGTATACGTTAACGTATCTCCTACACCTGCTTCAGTAGCGCTTACACTTTTCATTACATTTAGTCCTGAAGAATTTACGATTGTCATAACAGTATTACTTGGCACCGTTACAGTCACTGGTGGCTCTGTTGGATTTACAAGAAAATCTCCAGTGACATTCGCATTATTTACAACATTATTTCCTTGAGGAATTGAATCAACTAATACTTCAAACGTAACAATTACACTCGCACCAGTAGGTAAATTATTCAATGTAAATCCAAGTTCTGGATCTGCCCCTTCCTGTAAAACACCATTAACCAATACACTATTTTCAATAAATAGCGTTCCTTGTGGAATTGAATCTTGGAAAAATACATTTGTAGCTGGTACACTACCTGCATTTATTATTTCGATTGTATATATTAAAATATCTCCTACAGTTGCAACACTCGTATTCACAGATTTTATAACTTCAAAGCTCCCTGTTTGTACTGTCGTATTCACGACGTTACTCGGAACAGTAATAGTAACTGGTGGTTCACTCGGATTCACTTGAAAACTTGCGGATACAGTTGCACTATTTAAAACATCTTCATTTTCTGGATCCTGTACAATTAATACGTCAAATGTGACTACAACGGTTTGAGCCGCAGGAATATTTTGAAGAGAAAATCCTGTATTCGGATTCAATCCACTTTGCGGTACTCCATTAATCGTTACAGAATTTGCAACAAATGAAACAGCGGAAGAAATAGTGTCTTGGAAAAACACATTTGTTAACGGAACGTTTCCTGTATTTTGAACGGCAATCGTGTACGTTAAAGTATCTCCTACTGCCGCTTGAGCTGTATTTACTTCTTTTATTACATTTAAACCACCTGTATTAACTTGTGTTACAACTGTATTCGTTTGTCTATTAATCGTTACTGGCGGCTGATTCGGAATAACGACGAAATTAGCAGATACATTTCCGCGATTCGCAATCGTACCTCCTGATGGCGTTGATGTCACTCGTACTTGAAAAGTCACTACCCTACTTCCACCTGGAGATATATTCGCTACTGTAAACCCAGTCGCTGGATTTGCTCCAGGTTGCGAAACTCCATCAACAGTTACACTATTTGGGATAAAAGTCGTTCCAATTGGGATTGGATCTTGAAAAATAACGTTCATCGCCAGTACATTTCCAGTATTTTCAATTGTAACGGTATACGTAAGAACGTCATTAACTGTCGCAAAAGCTCTATCTACTGTTTTTCTCGTTCTTATATCAGCTATATTTATTGTAGTAAATACAGTATTACTTGTCGCTTGACCTGAAATTGGTTGTTGACCAGGCACTGGAGTAAAGTTAAATGTTACACTCGCACGGTTTGGAATTGGATTTACAAGAGGACTCGATGTTACTCGAACTTGAAAGCGTACTACAGTCGTTTGCGAAGCATTAATACTTCCAAGATTAATACTACTTGCTGGATTCGCTCCTGGACGTGCTACTCCGTTTACCGTAACGCTGTTTGCGACAAATGTTGTTCCTGCAGGGATACTATCAACAAAAATAACATTATTTGCAGCAACATTCCCATTATTCGTCACATTAACTGTGTACGTTAATACGTCATTAAGCGTTGCCGTCTGTAAATCTACAGATTTTTGCAAACTTAAATTCGCACGATTAATTGTTGTCTGTACTGTATTTGAAGAAGCTGTACTTGTAACGAGTGGACTTCCTACGAAAGGACGGAATTGATAAGACACCACCGCACGATTTGGAATTGGGTTCGGACTTGGGAATGATGTGACTCTCACTTGAAATGTAACGATTCTCTGAGTATTGTTAGGTATCGTTCCTAAATTAATTCCGGTGGCTGGATTCGCACTCGGCTGAGTTACTCCCCCTACTGTCACACTACCGGCTACAAACGTCGTTCCATTCGGAATACTGTCTTGTAATACAACGTTATCCGCACTTCCCGTCCCTGTATTCGGAACTGTAATCGTGTAAGTAAGAGTATCCCCTACACCTGCAACTGTTTTATCAACTAATTTAACAGGATTAATACTTGGACCCGTCGCATCAATTTGAACACCAAAACCAGCTGCAGCGTATCCATCTCCATTTGTGACGAAACGAACAGTCGCTGACGTCTGATTGTTTACTAATGATGATGAAGCATCTACATTCGTAATATCCCACCCTTGTCTTCGAACGGCCAAAGCTGTTCCTAATGGTTGATTCAAATTTCCAAATGTACCAGTTGTATCTAAATTTCCATTGTCATTACAAATTTGTGACTGAAAGAAATTATTTGCAGGATTTCTCGGTCCGAATAAAGCAACTGTAGTATTCGCATTCGGCCCAAAGCGAAGTTGATCTCCAGAAATGTTAGAATCACCTTCTTGGGCAGTTACAAGTACCCTTCCTGTAACAACTCCTGTAGAAGGGGTTGCAAAACCTGAAATAATAGCATCAACTGGTGGTGACGAAGCATCAATGATTTCTTGACCTGCATACACTGATAAATTCCGAAGTGGTAAACTCGCACTTTGATAAACAACTTCAAGAGTCCAACCTACCGAACGACTAATTGATGTCTCAGCGGATGTTCTTGTAGCTGGTACGCCCCCCGTTGTATATGGACCTGCCCCACCCGCATTAACAAGACTTGTCACATTGGCAGAGCGAACGTAATAAAATTGACTTCCAACAGAACCTTGCTGTGCAGTTGCAGGATCTGGCGTAACTGAAAAGGTCCCTATGGGTGTTCTAAAGGTGATATTATCATTTAAAAATGCAGTAACATCCTCAGTATCAGTCTTGTATGTGCCGGCCCACACAAGTTCTGCGTATAAAACATTACTCCCTGCTGGAAGGTTTAAAAGTGCACTTGAAGAATTTAACCGCCAATCATTCGTCGTTCCTACTGGGAACCCCGGAACTTGAAGTGATGTATTTACTGTAGTAAACACATTAATCGTACCGAAGTTATTGCCCGGGGCAGGCGAGGTCGGGCTTAATCCTAATGTGTTCCCAGTGAACGTGACGGCACCAGTTACTGTCGTTGTAAAGCGATTCATAAAAGGCACATAATCATCTCATTTCATTTATAGTAAAAAGTGCTCTATACTATAAAATGTAGACAAACTATGCAACGTACGTTGTCCAACAAAATTCCGCACATACGAGAGGGGTTTATAAAACTATGCGCTACGTTATCGTAACAGGAACTTCACAAGGTTTAGGTGAGGCAATTGCCACCCAATTGCTAGAAGAAAATACAACGGTCATCTCTATTTCTAGAAGAGAAAATAAAGAGCTTACTAAACTTGCAGAGCAAAATAACAGCAATTATATTTTTCATTCCGTAGATCTTCAAGATGTACATAACTTAGAAACTAACTTTAACGAAATCATTTCATCTATTAAAGAAGATACTGTATCATCTATTCATTTAATTAATAACGCTGGCACGGTTGCACCAATGAAACCGATCGAAAAAGCAGAAAGCGAACTTATCATTTCAAACGTTCAAATTAATTTAATCGCACCAATGATCCTTACTTCCACTTTCTTGAAACATACGAAAGACTGGAAATTAGATAAACGAGTTATAAACATTTCTTCCGGAGCAGGAAAAAATCCTTATTTCGGATGGGGCGCTTATTGCACAACGAAAGCAGGTGTAAATATGTTTACACAGTGCGTAGCAACTGAAGAAGTGGAAAAAGAATATCCAGTAAAAATCGTCGCTTTTGCACCTGGTGTTGTTGATACAAATATGCAAGCTCAAATTCGTGAAACAAATAAAGAAGACTTCATAAATTTAGACCGCTTCATCACATTAAAAGAAGAAGGAAAGCTACTGTCACCTGAATATGTTGCGAAAGCAATTCGTAGCTTACTAGAAACAGAGGACTTCCCGCAAGGTGAGGTAATTCGAATTGATGAATAACAAAAAGGCACGCTATACCTAGTGTGCCTTTTCATTCTATTTCTCTAAAAATATAAGTACAGACTCCATAATCTGTTCATAACCGATTTCTTGATAAATTTTATTCGATGTTGGATTTGCCAGGTCAGTATATAATGTCGTTGTTTTGTAACCTTCATCTAACATACGTTGACTAAGTGCAGCTACACAATTTGATGCGTACCCTTTTTTCCGTTCTTCTTTCGGCGTATATACGAAATTAACTGTTATATTATTTGTAGTTGGTCTTGTTTTTGCAGCTACAGAGACTAATTTCCCGCCAACCTCCAGACCAAATAGACGGTTGGTAGTTATTAATGTATGCGCGGTTTGTTTCGCTTCTTCTTTCGTAGTAGGAAGCTTCACGTCTTCGCAGAATTGATATATCCATTTTTCTATTAATGGTAGCTCATCACTATTTATTTCTCGAAAAATCCCATCCTCGGTCCACTTCTGCTTAACTTGTTGTAATGCATACACACCTTGTTTCATTACAACATTAGTTTTCTTATTTTCTAACACCGCAATCTCTTCCGCTAATTTTTGTACAACTTTCTTATTACCGATCAACCCAGGAATATCCGGATATACTTTCGTTAACTCTTTTGCAAGTTCTACTATATCTTCTTCCGAAATTTCAGACGTAGCGACAATGATTTGTTTCTCCACCGTTTGAAGAAATACAACTGCAATTTCTTCTCCTTGTTTCGCTACCCCCATAAATTTCGGTTCTTGAGCCACTTGTAATACACCTAATATGAGATTATTTTCCTGCTCACTCTTTTCTAAAAATGGTGTGACATCTTCTTTAAAACGAAGAATCTCTTCATATACGTGTAATTGAATCATCGACAATCTCTTCTCTCCATTTATATTTTAATTACATATTGGCGATTGATTCATTAAATCCTTCTTTTACGATTCGATAATATTTGAAACTAATGTGCTCAAATCATTTTCAGCATGCAAAACTCTCTTCTTTTCCTTCTCAAATATCTCTTCTTCTTTTCGAAAAGATTCTTTCCGATTTTGAATCATACGCTCCATTTCTTTTTTACTCGGACCACCATATACATTTCTTTTTTGAATAAAAGCTTCTGGTGATATAATTTCTTTCCACTCTTCTTCTAATAAATTTACTCTTAACTTTTCTTGCAAGTACATATTTACTTCTTTGAAATGTAATTCATGCAATTCTTTCTTCTGCCGCATAGACATATCTGCAATCGCACTTGCTGCATGATGTGCATGCCGAAATGGTATTTCATAGTTTCTTGTTAAAACATCTGCGAAATCTGTAATCGTAATCGCATGTTTATATGAACGACTTTTTAACGTTTCCACTTCTACTTTCATCGTTCGAATGACTGCGTTCATAATACAAAAAACACGAATCGCCTTTTCGATTCCTTTATATAAATACGGCTGCAAGTCATCCTCCGTATCAACAATATCGCCAAATGGTGTATTATGAATCATTTGAAATACAGTAAAGGCTTCCCCTAAAACACTACTCGTAATAGCGCGGGCATGTTCAATTGAAACAGGATTTCGTTTTTGCGGCATAATACTACTTATTTGCACATATGGCTTCGCTACAGTAATCCCTTCATATTCTTTCGTCGCTAATAGTAAAAAATCATGAATCCATCTACTCATGTTCGTCATAATAACCATTAGCAACGAACTAGTTTCTAATAAATAATCCGCCCCAGCAACAGCATCATACGAGTTCTCAATTACATTTGTAAATCCCAGTAGCTGTGCCACTCGTTCTCGCTTAATCGGGAAGCTTGTTGTAGAAAGGGCAGCTGCCCCCATTGGAGAATGATTTACAAGATGATACGCTTTTCTCGTTCGTTCTAAGTCTCTTTGCATCGTATCGTAAATTGCCAAAACATAATGACCAAATGTTGTTGGTTGCGCTGGTTGTGTATGTGTATACGCAGGCATAATTGTTTCCATATGTTCCTCAGCGAGCTCCAGCATACTTTCTTGCAGCAATAAATGATGTTCCATTAACTGTAAAACATATTGCCGCAAACTCATGCGATACATCGTTACACCCATATCATTTCTACTCCTACCGATATGCATATTACTGACAAATTCACACTTTGCTTCTTGAGAAAGTAAATGTTCAACTAAGAAAAAAAGATCTTCATGTTGCTCTGTATATAGCAACTGATCCTTTGGAATTGCTCCTACTTTTTTAAGCGCTGTTAGTATAACTTTAGCTTCTTCTCTTTTCATCAACTTTTCTTCAGTTAACATAATAATATGTGCCCTATGCACTTGAAACATATCTTTCAATAAATAATTGTGTTGAAAATCAAATACATGCTGTAATACACAATCCACATATGTCTTCCCAGGGAAATCAGCGCCTTCACTCTTTATAAACTCTTCTTTACTCTGTTTCATCACCTTTTCCCCTCCCACCTAAGTATTACTACCCATCATACCCAGGGATGGAAAAAAAGTGCTTGTACGTAAAAATAAACTCGGTGCTTATAGCACCGAGTTTATTTAATAAAAGTCGCATCATACTTGTCACTTTGCAATACTTGGAAATGTAAATTTGCTAAATGTTTACGTATTTCAGCACTGTCATCTTCATTTAAATCATTTGCCAAGAAAACAATTTCTGTACAGTTTCCGCGTTTATCCATTGCATAAACTGCTTTAGTTACCGTCCATGGTGTATAACCATTCTTTTGCCCGGCATGCCTGAATGTTTTACGATATTTCTTCGCACTCATATCTGTTTCAACGATATTCGCCCACACTTTTTCTTCTGCCTCTGTCAGGCCACCTTTATGATTGGCCTTTTGAAGCAGTACCATATAATCGTTAGCGGAAGCAGCCGGCAATCTATCCGACCAAATTTTATCATATCGTTCCTCTAAATAAAGAGGAATTTCCTTCTGTAATAATGGCCCCTTCTTTTTTAAGCGTTCATGAATAATCATAGCATATTCACGATATTGCTCTTGAGACATTTCTTTTAACTTTTTCTCTATTTTATATTTTGGAACATGTAATTCTTTATGCAAATATCCCGGAATATATAAAGATGAAACAATCGGAAATAGCGGTTGATGTGCAGGAAGCGCTAAACTTTGTAAATTCCGATTAATATTGTCTAATCCTAATACCTCCATTAAATATTCAGTATTTGCATTAGAACTAAACTTAACCATACCTTTTGCAACTTCCTCTAAAGAGACTGCCCCTTCAGTTATTTTTTCTTTTTTTTGCAAATAACTTTGCCATCTGTCTTGTGCACCACCATCTGTATTCGGCACATAATAGCGATTCACATCATTAATTGAAACGAAACTAGACGGGTCGATTTTCCCCTCTGTAACTTGTTTCGTATATTCAAGCGCCACAATTAACTTCATCGTACTAGCAACTGGCAATACAACATCTGGATTTACAGAATACACAACTTTATCATTTCTCTTTACTAGAAGAGCACTATTTTTTTCCTCTTTATGTTCTTCAATAAAGGATGCTATGTACTGCGCATCATCATTATTTGAACTCCACACTTTTTTCACTAAAAAGTTACCCGATATCAGCAAAACAAAAATACCCACAATCACTGCGCATACTATAGTTTTTTTCAAGTAAAATTCCTCTCCTATTGTGTAACTCTTCTCTATTTATCTCTTAAAAATAAAATAATGGAGATGATTATTTTAATAATCATCTCCATTATTTTAACTTGTATGTTCCTAGTATGTCTACGTCATAATTTTCACGAAATCTTCAATAAACTTTTTATAATGTAATGACCAACCAATTCTCACCCAATTTTTCAATGCTTTCGCATCAGGTTGCGGGCGAAAATCAGCGATACTTTCTCCTTTTGCAACTCCAACCGTATCGACATCAACACGGCGATACACGTAATCTAAAAGAGATGGATTTGCCGCTACCATCATTGTAACAACGTCATGTACTGGGCTACCTGTTATTTTGGGATTTAGCTTTTTATAAGCTTTATAATAATACGTAAATATCGGTTCGATTAACTTATTAAAACTTGTTTTAGAGTGTTTCGTAATATACTTTACCATCTCCGGCGTAATAATAGCTTCAGATGTAACGTTAAGTGGCACTAATGTCACATTCTTGGCATTTTGCATAACTAATTGTGATGCAATGGGATCACCATGAAAATTCGCCTCCGCGACTGGTGTAACATTACCAGGCATTAAGAAAGCACCGCCCATTATATAATATTCTTTCACATATTTCATCATCGGTTTTTCTAAAATAAATGCTGTCGCTAGTGTCGTTGACCTGCCAGCATCAACAATGATTAATTCACCTTTATACTTTTCAAGAATATCAAAAAATGCACAAAAAGGTTTTATATTAGGTGAAAATGCTTTTGGCGGTTTAATAGGACCTAAGCCATCTGCCCCATGAATCTCCGGATAATACGTCACAAAATCCCCAGATAAAGGGATTTTCGCACCATTAATAACAGGTATATCTTCCCTTCCTGCCATTTGCAATAAATATGCCGCATTACTCGTTGCTTTTTCTTGCGTTACATTCCCGTATCCTGTTACAACACCAACAATATCAACATCAGGATGCATAATTCCATACATGATGGCTAAAGAGTCATCAATTCCCGGGTCTCCCAAAAACAAAACTTTTTTCATCGACCTCAACTCCATCCCCTCAGTTGTTATTAATTTATGAATAGTCATGGATATACAGAATAAAAAAGAATAAATTCATACGAAAAAACGCAGCCCTATACGGACTGCGTTCTCCATCTTATCTAGACGTTTTTCTTCATAGTAACCATACTGCCAATGATGTAAGCAATAAATGCAAAGCAGATTGGGAAGACAACTGTATGTATACCGAACGGGTTTGGATAGAAAAGATGAATACACATATATGAGCCTACCCCAACTAAAATGGAAGCGAGTGCTCCAGTTGCATTTCCCTTTCTCCAATATAAACCTAGTACAATCGGCCAAATGAACGCCGCTTCTAAACCACCGAAGGAAAATAAATTTAACCATATTAAAAAATCTGGCGGCTTAATTGCTGCAGCATATACGAGTAATCCTACGATACCAGTAATCCATAGACTACCTTTCTTTATCGTACTATCTGCTGCATCTTTATTTATGTAATTCACATATATGTCCTTAATAATTGACGAACTTACAAGTAAAAGTAATGAGTTTACTGTAGACATTATCGCTGCCATTGGTGCAGCTAAGAAAACTCCAGCTAGCCAAGGTGGTAACACTTCCATCGCGAGTAGTGGCATCACTTTATCTGGTACCGTTATACCAGGAAGTACTACTCGGGCAAATACACCAGTTAAATGCATACCAATCATAATTGTACCAACGACAATCGTCCCAATGATAAGCGCTTGATGCATAGCTTTTGAATTTTTATAAGACATAGCACGCACACTAATTTGTGGTAATCCAACGACTCCAATTCCAATTAAAATCCAAAACGATGTCACATATGATTTCGTTAAACTGCCATCTGCTCCGAATGGTGTAATTAAATTCGGATTAATTTGAATGAGTTCCTGCATAATCTTTTCAACTCCACCACCAGCAATGACAGTAGCAATTAAAATGATTGTTGTTCCGACTAACATAATGATTCCTAATAACGTATCTGATAAAGCAACTGCACGAAATCCACCAATTAGCACGTACACAAGTACAGAAAATGTAAATAAAAATAGTGCCGTTGTATAAGAAAGTCCTGTTAGTGACTCAATTAATCGTCCGCCGCCAACCCACTGGGCTACTGTTGCTGAGAACAAAAAGATTATAATACATAGCGCAGAAAGAACAACCACCGCTTTATTATTGTATCTGCCCTTCAAATAATCAATAAGAGTAATTGCTTCCATCTTCCTAGCGATAATAGCAAACTTTTTACCAATAACCGTTAAAACGATATATCCTGTTACAACTTGAATCGCTGATAACAACACCCATCCAAGACCCATATTGTAAGCAATACCAGGCCCGCCGATAAAGCTACTTGCACTACCGTACGTAGCAATCATTGTCATAGCTAATAATAAGCCGCCGAGCTCACGTCCACCAAGAAAATATTCTTGTAAAAATTTATTATTAGCGGTTGCTTGTACACGTCTTGATGCATATACACCAATTAAAAACACAACGATAAAAGAAATTATCATTGGGATTATTACATACCAATTCATCTATCATTCCTCACTTTTTTCTTCCTCATCGAGTGAAATATCTTGAAATAAAAAACGAACAACTAAAATAAGCAAAATAACCATTACGATAAATCCAACGATACAGCTATAAAAAAACCATGCTGGAAAACCTAATACATATGTATATTCACTCGGATCCTTACTTCCAAGCCCATAAGCAAATCCATACCATATTATAAAATTAATAATAGCTAATCCAAGACCGATTAACGCTTCTCTATGGGCAACTCGAAAGCGCGGATCATCATGATAATTCTTCATTTTCCCCCTCCTCTCACGATGTATTATTGTACCATTGTTCT
Source organism: Bacillus cereus group sp. N8 (assembly GCF_016483685.1). Lineage (NCBI taxonomy): Bacteria > Bacillati > Bacillota > Bacilli > Caryophanales > Bacillaceae > Bacillus > Bacillus cereus group sp. N8. The sequence continues at coordinate 267,465 of NZ_JAEHBK010000003.1, forward strand.
TCTAGTTTTTCCTACTAGAAAGCAAAAACAAGCAGGATTTTTTATAATCATATAGAAGATTCTCTTACATTACATATTTTTTACAATTGTAACACAAATGAAATTTGAATTTTCAGTATTTATTAATTATGATTTTAATTAGAGGCTTTCCATCTAGTTCCCACATCCTTGATTTCGGAATAAACGCCGTCTCGTACTGCGTTTACATTATATTTTCAAGGGGGTTATACAATGAGTCAACTAGCTGTAAATCTTCATGAAAAGGTAGAAAAGTTTCTTCAAGGTACAAAAAAGTTATATGTGAATGGATCTTTCATTGAAAGCGCTTCCGGTAAAACATTTAAGACACCTAACCCAGCAACTGGCGAAACACTTGCCATCGTTTCTGAAGCTGGTCGCGAAGATATTCATAAAGCTGTCGTTGCAGCTCGCATGGCTTTTGACGAAGGTCCTTGGTCTCGCATGAGCACTGCTGAGCGAAGCCGCCTTATGTACAAGTTAGCTGATTTAATGGAAGAACATAAAGAAGAGCTTGCACAACTCGAAACGCTAGATAACGGAAAGCCAATCCGTGAAACAATGGCAGCAGACATACCACTCGCAATTGAACATATGCGCTATTATGCTGGCTGGGCGACGAAAATCGTTGGTCAAACAATCCCTGTTTCCGGTGATTACTTTAACTATACACGCCATGAAGCTGTTGGTGTCGTTGGTCAAATTATCCCTTGGAACTTCCCGCTTCTTATGGCAATGTGGAAAATGGGAGCAGCGCTTGCTACAGGATGTACAATCGTTTTAAAACCTGCAGAACAAACTCCACTATCTGCTCTATACTTAGCTGAATTAATTGAAGAAGCTGGATTCCCGAAAGGTGTTATTAATATCGTACCTGGATTCGGTGAATCAGCTGGACAAGCTCTCGTTAATCATCCACTCGTTGATAAAATTGCATTTACCGGTTCTACTCCAGTCGGTAAACAAATTATGCGACAAGCATCCGAATCATTAAAACGCGTTACACTTGAGTTAGGCGGTAAATCACCAAATATCATCTTGCCAGATGCTGATTTATCTCGCGCGATTCCTGGTGCACTTTCTGGTGTTATGTTTAACCAAGGACAAGTATGCTCTGCTGGATCACGCTTATTTGTTCCGAAGAAAATGTACGATAATGTCATGGCTGATCTCGTCCTCTATTCTAAAAAACTAAATCAAGGTGTCGGTCTTAACCCTGAAACAACAATCGGTCCTCTCGTTTCCGAAGAACAACAAAAACGTGTAATGGGCTACATTGAAAAAGGGATTGAAGAAGGCGCTGAAGTACTTTGCGGAGGAAGTAATCCATTCGATCAAGGCTACTTCGTTTCTCCTACCGTATTCGCTGACGTAAATGATGAAATGACGATCGCAAAAGAAGAAATTTTCGGTCCAGTTATTTCTGCAATACCGTTTAACGATATTGATGAAGTAATTGAACGTGCAAATAAATCACAATTCGGCTTAGCTGCTGGTGTCTGGACAGAAAATGTTAAAACAGCACATTATGTTGCGAGTAAAGTACGAGCTGGTACAGTATGGATAAACTGTTATAACGTCTTTGATGCAGCATCTCCATTTGGAGGATTTAAACAATCCGGCCTTGGCCGTGAAATGGGATCTTACGCATTAAATAACTATACAGAAGTGAAGAGTGTTTGGCTCAACTTAAACTAATGAGAAAGAACCTGATCTATCCGATCAGGTTCTTTCTCATTATGTATTCCTTTAAACCTGCAGTCCCCCGCTCACGTTTAATACTTCTCCCGTAATATAAGATGCATATTCTGATCCTAAAAAAGCCGCTGCATTTGCAATGTCTTCCGGTGTTCCAATTCTTCCAACTGGAATCGCTCCAACCATTTTCTCTTTTACTTTATCTGGTATTGTTTTTGTCATATCAGTATCCATAAATCCTGGACAAATCGCATTACACGTAATACCAAAACTCCCAACCTCTTTCGCTGCTGTTTTTGTTAAACCTACAACCCCTGCTTTTGTAGCTGCATAATTTGCCTGCCCTATGTTTCCTTCTCTACTAATTGAAGATATATTAATAACACGCCCATATCCTTGTTGTCTCATATAAAGAAGTGCTGGCTGCATACAATAAAAAACGCCAGTTAAATTCACTTGTAATACTTGCTCCCAAGCAGACTTCTCCATCTTATGTAACATTGCATCTCTTGTAACCCCAGCGTTATTCACTAAAATATGTAGTGTACCAAATTTTTGAACCGCATATTCAATTAACGACTTCGCTTCATTTTGATTGCTCACATCACATCGATATAAGCTCACTTCATATCCTTCATCCGATAACTCACGTGTCGTTTTTTGTAGCTTCTCTTCATTTACATCACTAATTAATACTTTAGCTCCTAATTTTGCAAAAACCCGTGCGATTTCTTTTCCAATCCCCTGCGCAGCACCTGTTACAACTGCTGTTTTTCCATTTAACAAGTCCATCCCTATCCCCCATTTCTATTAGCTATACTGTATATTTCGGCTCTATGCTTTCCAAATCCTCTTTGTATAAAAAAGTCTATTTGTGTCAAACTAACTTTGCAACGTCGCATAAAGTGAAACTTTAATCAGTGGGGAGTTTGTTCATCCCCCACTGATTATTGGCCTTCACCAATCGGGCATTTACGGGCAGTTAATCTCCCACCTATCTTCTTTGTTCCATCTGAATTTTGAGGTGGGAGTTTTACTACCCGTTATGCGGGATAAAACACAAAGAGATTGTGTCGAATGAAAAATAAAAATGCAAACCGAAACAAAGCTGCTGATGGCATTGATGTTGAGTTCTCTCGCGAACTCGCTGACCACAATGACTTAGAAGCAAACGCACGTGCAAATGCCGCTGATGCACGTCAAAAACGCCAGTCATCAGAAAAATAAGGCACTACAACGTTCCTTATTCTTTTCAACAGGGACCTACTACCCGAAAAATAAACCGAGAGCTACTCTCGGTTTATTTATTATATTTTTTTATATAATGTGCCAAAGCGAGCAATGGGTATATATGTCCGTAACTATGATACCGAATATAAAAGCCACCCGGTAACCCTGTACCAGTAGGATATTTTTCATTCATAGTAGGCTGCGCGAGCAAATATGAAATCCCTTTTCGAATAATTGGTGTTTCTTGATCATAGTAAGAAATGAGTGCATCAAGCGCCCACGCTGTTTGTGACGGCGTGCTAAAAGGTAAAGAAATAAATTTTTTCTCTACACTACTTTGACAGGATTCTCCCCACCCTCCGTCTTCATGCTGCAAATGCTCGAGCCATGAAGCTGCTTTTTTCAACGATGGATGAGTAGAAGGCACTCCTAATGCACGTAAGCCTGTCATTGCTGCCCATGTACCGTATATATAGCATATCCCCCATTTCCCATACCATGACCCATTCGACTCTTGTACATTCATTAACCATTTGACTGCTTTCTTTTTTTTCTCTTCAGACAATTCATTCGGCGCATACGTTCCGAAAAACTCTAACACCCTACCTGTAATATCTGGTGTAGACGGATCAGTTAGCATATCACTTGCATTTTCAATCGGTAAATTCGCTAGTAACTGGCTCGTTACACCTCTTTCAAAAGCTCCCCAGCCTCCATCATTGTTTTGCAATCCTTTTATCCATCCGACGCCTCTATCCCATGCACCATCTACTTTACTATTCCCTCTACTTCGCGCTAACGCTCTAAGAGCAGCCGTTGTATCGTCTATATCAGGAATCGTTGTATTCACATCTGAAAATCCCCAGCCGCCAGCTATAATGGACGGTGCGTGGACACTCCAATCCATTTTCTTAGTTTGTTGTCTTTGTAGTAAATATTCCGTCGCCTTTTGAATCATCTTATTTTCTTTTATTACATTAGCTTCTTGCAATGAATAGCTAAGTAAAGCGGTATCCCATACGGTAGAAGGAGAATTTTGCAAATGACTTCCTCTGTCCATCTTCCATATATAAGATTTTAATCCCGCCACAGCTTTCTCAATAATGGGAGACTGAATAGAGTGCCCTAATGCAAGCAAAGCATAAATCATATAAAACGTAGCACTCGCGTAACTATATAATGTTCCATTTTCATCTATACGCTCCTTCATAAAGCGCTCTACTTCTTCGTATCCTTTATGATGTAAAGAAAGCGGATAAGATATTACCTTTTTCACATCACCTAAAAACGATTGAAACAACGGAGATCGCTCCTCTCGAAACCATTGTCCACCTTCGCCTGCAATATGATTTAAATTTAGCAATAACTTTTTTTCTACACGGAATCTCTTATTCATACAAATCATCATCGGAATTAAATGTATACGCGCTGAGCTGCTGAGCCCAAATATACTGAGAGGGGAGTCATCTTGTAAAAATAAGATTGGCGTTGGAAAGTGAAAAAGCGTAGGAAATTCATATTCTCCATGAATCGCTAATAAAAACTTCGTCATAAAATGTGCACGAGAAACTCCCCCGTGTTCCTTAATAAACATTTCAGCTCGCCTCATATTCATATCTTCTTTCGAATATTTTTTCGAAGCAAGTAAAGCAGCATACGCTTGAATCGTCGCGGATAAATTCCCTCCATTTTCATCTTCGTATAATTTCCAAGTCCCTTCATTTGTTTGAAGAGATGCTAACCTTTTCACGAACGGTTCTATTTCTTCATTTCGCCCTAATAATTTGAGTAAAAAAATCATGTGACAATCCGTTAGCAAAGCTCCTTCAAAACAAAATTCCCACGTTCCGTCTTGTCTTTGCATCGTTTGAAGTGCAGTCGTTCTCCGCTCTATCTCCTCACGCACTTTGTCATATAGTAGCACACCGCTCACCCACCCTTTCTAAGTCCGTATACGATATTCGAAAAACTAGCTAAATATGTATGAAAATAAAGAAAAGCAGAACGTGTATTACACATTCTGCTTACAAACAATACCCAACCCCGACAACAATTCCTAATAGTGCACCAACAACAACTTGATACGGTGTATGTCCAACGAGCTCATTTAACTTTTTATATTCTGTTTGTCTACCATGAAAAAAATCATTCAATATTTTCGCTTGCTTACTTACCGCAAGCCTTACTCCTGAAGCATCATACATAACAATAATGGCAAAAATAGCGGTAACCGCAAATATTGGACTCTCCACTCCTTCCACCACTCCGACACCTGTAGCAAGTGCAGTAACAGTCGAAGCATGCGAACTTGGCATTCCACCTGAAGCGAAAAACTTAGCAAAATCAAACTCGCCTGTTTTTATTAATTTAAAAACGACTTTCGTTAACTGTGCTAAAAACCAAGAAATTATAGCTGCTATAAGTGGATCATTATGTAAAATTGTTTCCATGTTTTTCAGCTCCTCACTGACTATAATGGAATTTCTATATAATATAAGTATAAAGAAAAATGCGTAGAAAATACTACGCATTATGATACTTTTGCTGATTTATTTTTAATAAATTTTGGTTGTTTCTGTAGTAGAAACTTTGTTTTTGCCATTGAAAAGACCAATAAAGCAATCCATATACAGAAAAACGCAATCATATGAGTAGATGTGAAATGTTCACCAAAAACGAACACACCTAAAATTAAACTAATAGTCGGTGCGATGTATTGTAAAAATCCTATCATATAGAGCGGAATAAGTTGTGCCCCTTTAGCAAAATAAAAGAGTGGTAATGCTGTAACAATACCCGCACCTATTAAAAGAACCGTTGATATTGCCGAAATAGAACCGAACGAACCGAAACCATGCACTCCTGTCATAAACAAATATATAAGTGCAAATGGCGTCACTAACATCGTTTCCATCGTAAGCCCGATTGTTGCGTCGTAATTCAATAATTTTTTCGTTAATCCATATAATCCAAATGAAAAAGCAAGTGAAAGAGAAACCCATGGAATTGATCCGAAACGTACCGTTAAAATAACAACACCTAATCCAGCTAAACCAACCGCAACATATTGCCAAAAATTAAGCTTCTCTTTTAAAACAACTGTACCAAGTAAAATACTTATAAGTGGATTAATATAATACCCAAGACTCGCTTCGATTACATGGTTATGATTTACTGCCCATATGTATACAAACCAGTTTCCACTAATAAGTACCGAAGCAATTGTTAATGACATTAATAATTTAGGTCGTTTAAAAAGGGCCACTAACTCCCCACCAAACTGACGAAACCTCTTCGTTACTCCTAAAACTAACAACATAAAAACAAATGCCCAAACGATGCGATGCGCTAATATTTCATCTGCCGGTACTTCCTCCACCCATTTCCAATAAATCGGAAGGACTCCCCACATCGTATACGCACCCGCCGCATATATAATCCCCTGCTTTTGCTCTGCTGTTTGACTCCCCATCTTCCCTGTTCTCCTCTTCTCTTTTTTTCTTCATTATAAGGTCTCACATACTTACTTTACCAATATTCAATCTGCATTTCTTTCGACATTCCTCTTACAAATCCCTTATATGTATAAAAACACTCCTACTGTTATAATAACGAGCACTGGAATACCGAAGACAAATTTACTTTTATGTGTCTTATGATGAAACATATACATACCAATCCAAGCTCCAACCGCCCCTCCAGCTGCAGCTGATAAAAATAACGTACTTTCTGGCGTTCTCCACTGCCTTTTCTTTGCTTTTCGCTTATCAAGCCCCATCATACTAAATGCTATAACGTTGATAATAATAAAATAAATCCATTTCATCTCTTTCTCTCCCTTAAAAAATTCGCTTTATTGTAACACGAAAAAACCACGCAGGCGAGTAGCCTGCATGGTTTTATACTTCAGTCTCATGATTTTCTTGTTCTTTTTGTTCTTCCATTTGTTGCTCTGCAATCTCTGCTGAAATCATTCCATAATAAATTTCTGGATATAATCCAAATATTTGATATACACTCCCTAAAAACGGCATCGGAATCCCTCTTTTCTAAAGTTGTATTGCCATTCTTAAGGATTCCCTTTTCGCTCATTATACATTCGTTTTTGGTGCTTCTTCTTCATCTTGGACATGTAATAAGTTTTGCCATTTTTTATAAGGTACACTATTTGGATCTACATACCCTTTCGCATACGAACGATCCCACAATTGCTTAATAAACATCTCTTTTTCTTTCTTCGCAACCATATCCGCGCCTGTTCCGTAGTAATTTTGGAAATACAGCTCAATTTCATCAAGGAATAGCCTTAACAAATCGTCAGATGTTTCTTCTAACGTCGGGTCATATTTCGCCTCACGGTCATACATTAAAATCATATCTAAAATATTATGGACATGCTCTTTACGAAGCCATCTAATATCTTGAGCACCTAATACAAATGGATGTGTATATAAATGCCCACCTTGTATCATTGCCTTTTCTTGTTCTTCTTCAAACCGGGACAAGATGTTTTCATAAATAAACGGATTATGAAGCAATGCTCTGTGCAACTTATAACTTTCGTTTGAAATATTTTTCCCCATCGACTGGATTAAAAAGCTACGGCCGACACCATTATATTGATACACGAATTGTCCATCAACAGCAACTAAACTAATCCAGCGATACATATACGCGTATAGAAGAGCACGATTACATTTATCGTAATCTAACTTCGTTTGCGTTGCATTCAAGTCTGGCATAAAGGCTGGCAAGTGCCAATATTTATCTAAATGCGGCGTCAAACTAGATTTTTTACTATTTAATTTGTTCACGCGGCGATAATACGATTGGAAGTAATCACCTTTATCATTCATAAAGCCATTTGCAATATGCCCAGATGAAAGCTTAGGAAAATCTTGTAGCGATAATCCGTAATGAGCACGATAACAAATCACTTCAAATGGTGAAAACGCCTCGTTTACCGTATCTTTTTCTTTAAACATTTCTTGCAATAACTCTTCTTGCAATTCTTGTTTCAAAGAAGGGTGTACGCCCCAATATTGTAATTCTCTATGATGAGAAACTTTCGGAACGAACGGACTTGCTAAATGGAAGAGATCTTCAATTTTTTCACGAACGTATTCATCACGATCACGCTTCTTGAAATCTGCTTCCTTTCGCAGTGCTTCAACGATATTAAGCTCTAATTTGTCACGATAGCGCACTTGAAGTTCGTCATAACAATAACTCAATATATGTTCACGATAGAAGTCTTCAACCTTTTTCGACTGAATTTCTTCGGCTTTCGCATCACGACAATATTCCCCGTACAAGCTCATATAAATTTCTGCTGATATATCTTTCGGTAATACACCTAAATTTAAATGTTGCTGCATATCTTGCCAAATCTTTTCTTGCAATTTCTCTTCAGCTAATACGTATACATTCGTCGGGTTCGTTTTCCCCTCAAATTCTTTGCTTCGCTTTTGAATTTCAAACAATAAATTTTCACGTGTTTCGTGTAAGTTATCAAAAAATCTTTCCCAATATTGAATCATTTTATCAACTGCTTGGTATAGCGATTGATACACGAGTTCTAACAACATTTCTTTACGATACTCACTTAATTTGTGCACATATTGCGTTACGATATCTTCAAATTCTTTTTTGAACAAACGTTGCTGATTATAAAACATTTTCCCGACCCAGCCTTGTTGCTGAGCAATTTCAACGCGGCGAACAGCCGTTACCGTTCCATCAATATTACTCACATTAAATTTCTTATCGTAGTTTTGAATTAAATTACGCTTTTGTTCATTATTTTCATGTAGTCGATTCATCTTCTCTACTAACTGCTTTCGAATTTCATACAGCATAAAACGTGATGCGACTGGATGGACAGGATCCGTTTTCTTTAAAAACCATGTATTTAATTGATACGACTGTCCTTCTGAGCCACTCGGTGTAAAGCGATCTGATTCGATCATATCATATAAAAGGGTAGTTACATGTTCATGTACACGGCTTGGAATCGCATACGCATATAAACGAACTGCATGATCAACTCTCGCTACTTCACCTTTCATTTGTTCCATTATTTTAAGTTTCGCAGCTGATATTTTGCACTCATGCTGCAGGCGGTTTAATTCCTCATCTTTTTGCACTGTACGGTGTACATAGCTTTCAACAGCCTCTAAAAACAACTTAGACTTTGCGACACCGACCTTACCGCCCTCTGCTCCTTCACGCGTTTCATTGAACATTTGTCTATAAAAAATATGGGCCTGCTCTGGACGAGTAGCAAGATGCTCTAAATCTTCTAAATAACTTTTCCCGCGCTCTGGCTTTTCACGCTGCATACCACGTTTGACATCTTGGTCGTATCTTTGCTTCTTTTCTTGAAACAGTTGATCTAAATGAAGCCAAGATTCATCTAAACCTTGAACCGCCCATTTTAAAGCACAATATTTCAAAACGTGCTCATACGGATAAATAAGTTTTGCCGTTCCTGCTCCGCAATATCTACCTTTCCCGCTCGATTCTGCCAATTGCTGAATTTGATTATCTTCTTGTGCAAAATGATTTGCAGACATTGGACTAAATAACTGTAAATGAATTGTATTTGCCATTTGCTCCATATAATCTGATAAATTGTGCAAATGGTGCCCATGTAAATTTTCATAATCATATAAGAAGCAATAATTGTACGGTAAATGATGCTGCTTTATCGTATGATTCGTTCTTCCATCTTCATCCACTTGATCAGGACGATATTCTAATTCAATCGTGACGCCGCCTCGTTTTGATAATTCACCGGTAGAGCCGAGTGTAATAGCATGTAATTCTTTTAACGAGGCATAGCCGTTTGCTTGCACCGTTTCAAACTCTTTCGCACTAACCGTTCTCGTCTTCACTAAAACGTCTGGCATTAAAAACGCACCGCGAATTAAAATGTTGTGATGCTGCAATTTTTTCCGAAGCATTTCACGCAAATATAATGCGATTTGTAAAAACATCCCTGAACCTGTTCCGCCAGCTAGTGACGTTACAATAATGACACGTACACCATATTCTGTCTGATCACTTGTAACCGGAAAAATCTTCTCGATTTCTTGCCAAAACGATGTCAGCTTATCTTCTTTCATCGCTGCACGTAATGCTAAACGTGAAATGACGCGCAACTGTCCGGCCCCTTCTGTTAATGGTTTATCAAGTATAGTCGGGTCCATCGGAAACCACTCCGGAATCGTTGGATCTCCTGCAATATACTCCCTCGGTGTTTTACTCGAGCTCGTTTGCGTCTTAAACTTTCGAATATGATCAAATTTACTCAATGTATTCACATCTGTATCAAATACGTGCATTGCTACCTTTTTTCGGCGCTCCTCAGGCAGTTTTTCATATATTTGATGTGTCACAGTACTACCGATTCCACCTAAACCAATTAATATCGTTGGAACTTGTAATGTCATGTGAACCACCTTCCTATTCTTGCTTGTTTAAAATAAAGGGGAAAGAGCGCAAAGAACCCACCAGCTCTTATCCCTATCCACTATTCACATTCGTACCTGTAAATTTCCTTACCATACCCTCTATCAATTACTAAAAGTTCATTTGGATACAGCGTCTTATGTTCCATCCCTACCTCATCCTCTGTTATAAACATTCCATCAATAATCATCCCAACTACTTGTGACTCTTTCGCTACAAATATAGATTTCGATCCTTTTTTCGCTATTAATGTTACAGATTGCACCGTCTTTCTTTCTGCTCGGAATGGAATACCAAAATAGTGCTTCCACCATTTATTTTTAAGTAACTCTGGTTCGGATTGATAAAGCCAATCTTTCGCTACTTCTTGATCCCATTCATAATATAATAATGCTTTTCGGTGAAATCTCGGACGAACAATCCATCCTAAAATAATAATTCCTACTACTAAAAGTAATAAAGTGATAGGAATTACAAATTTAAAAATGAGCGCATATTTCTCAAAAAATGGCGCATTTTCTATATGAAGTACAATCTTTTCCTTTACTTCTTGTAATTTTGAATCATTAATCGTGATGGTAGCTTCTACGGTGCCTGTATCTGTAAAATTGAATGTGTCGGAGTAATAAGGTCGAGGATAAACGTAAATTTGATTATCATGTTGTTTTACTTCATAGTTGATTGATTGATTGGATGTGACACCAGTAGATTTTAATAGTTTCTTTACAGCCTCTTCTGTCATCGGTTTACCATCTAACTGCGGCTGTAAAATAAATGGTTTACTATTTTCCAAATTCGTTACCTTTTCTTCGTAACCTTTTGTAACAGTTTGAAGTGTTAATTTTGGTTTTTCAGTTGATTCAATCTTGAATTCTTTCGTCTGCCTATAAAATCCCTTTATGTTCATATGAACTTTTCCGCGTACTAACTCTTTGCCAACTTTTGTCTCATAATAAAATAAATGTCTTTTATCATCCCACTTCATCGGATACTGCTTTCCGTCTATTTCTACTTCTGCTTCAAAATAAGAAATTTGAATTGGTAGCTCCGTAGGTTTTGCTTCAATAACAGCCGTTACTCCTTCGTACATTTTCTCAACATTTTTTCTATCTTTATCATCTTTGTCATACGTAGAAAGAGTATAATTAAGCGCTGGTTCAACAAGTACTTGTAACCCTTCTTTCTCAATATCTTGATCCACTTCTATCGTATATGTCCCTGGTTTAATCACTTCCTGATTCGCTGTACTTACATGCACAATATTTCCGAATAATTTAGCTTCTCCTGGTGCATGTATGGAAAAAGAAGACTGCACTTGTAACGGTTTAGAAATTTGCATAACTTTATAATTAGACAAAGACGATGATTGTCGTACAAGCGTCATACGCTTTAATGGGAACGGCGTTGTAATTTCTATTTTTTGCCCTACTATTTTCGTTTTGACAATTGTTTCAACCGAGGAGAAAGGGTCACGATTGGCAACCAATGCTGCCACTTGATTTACACTTTTTACAATGCCATCCTCACCACTAGATGGCATCGTAACACCATTTATCTCTTTCTTCCATATTTCTTTAAACATATTTAGCTGTTCTTTTTCTTGCTGCCCTAAATCCTCTTCCATCGTGATTAAGACTGGATGTAAAGAGATCTTTTTCGAATCCATTTCTTTCTTAAACTGTGCTAACTTCTGTGTAATTTGTTCTTTTCCGCCAACCTTATCTTTCTCCAAATCATTAAATGCCCCGTCAGTTAATACAATAAGCCAAAATTCACGTTTTCCATCTATATCTGCTTCCTTTTTTATAGATTGCATCGCCGTTTCTACTGCGCTAAATGGAGTATTTAAATATGTTTTCCACGCGCCGATCCCATCAATTTCTGTTTGCCTTCGATCCTTTGTTAACGAAATGTTTAACGGATCATTTGGCTTACTCATTGGAACGTAAGAAAATTTATCTTTCTCATCTAATAGCGCAACTAAACTTTGCAAGGCGTAATTGGCATACTTCCAGCGATCGTTATTTCTCATGCTGCCCGAATCATCATATACAAGTGAAACGACCCTTTCTTTTGCCTCCTCTCCTTTTGCAAAAACTGAAAAAGGTAAACATATAAATAGAAACAGCATGAACGTGGCACAAATTCGAATTTTCATGATGAGGCTTCGCCACCTTTGTAGACAAATTCCTATGTTTAAATTTATGAGAGGAAACAAGATATATGACTTGTATTTTAGGACAACAGTTCACAACAAGTACATTATGTAAACAAAAATGAACTACTCCCATATTATATTTTGAGTTTTTTCCTTATTATATATATATCTAAAATAACACATAGCTTTCATACTTTTCCCACTATAAATTCCACCACTAAAGTTTGATTTTCTTTTCAATACAAGAAATAAAAAAGCACGCTATAATTAGCGCACTCTTCATTTTTTCACGTATACTTCAACAATCGGATTTTCCTTTTGATCTGCATGTAAACGTATATTCTCTTCACTTGTATTGTAAATACTAGCTAACAGCATAACAGTTAGTAAGTTAGGTATCTTCGCATCGCTTCCGTATTTTCTTTCAAGCGCCTCCTTATATTCAAAATCTAAATCTCCTTGCACATATGTATACACTTCAAAACCATCCTTCAAATTACATATGACCGTATCAATAATATCCGCCCCCACTTGTTTCTTTATTTCCCCCCGCAATGCTTCAATAAATTCTTCCCAAGGAACTTCGTACGTCTGAAATTGGTCTGTAGATTTCATTTCTCTTCCTCCTCGTTATGTATCCTGTATCCTGTTCGTATATTTCCCCTTTCGTATAACAATTATGATAGATAGGTCATTCGTACAAGCCGCACTTGTCCTGCTTACATATCGTATTACGGTAATACGGAAGGAGGAAAGAACATGCATAGAAAAAGATGTTATGATACATGCCAACGTTATTTCGGTAAAGTTGTTCGAATTGAAGATCGTGATGGTCGCATTCACTTAGGCAAAATAATCGATGTAACAAACGATTCTGTTTGGATTGAACCAATGCAACAGCGCTCAGCTTTTGATACAGGATTCGGATACTATAACGCATATTCAAACGGTGGATGTGATATTTGCGGTGGTATTAGCAGATGTGATAACTGTGGATTTGGATGCGGTGGTGGATTCAGTAGTGGATTTAGTGACTGTGGATGCGGTGGTCGTGGTTGCAATAGTTGTGGCTGGGGTGGCGGCGGTTGTGGCTGGGGCGTTGAACTCGGATTTGGTTTTATTTTTGGAATTACTTTGGCTGCATTATTTTTCATCTAACAATAGTAAAGAGTTGACTATTTTTAGCCAACTCTTTTTCTCTATTTTTCACATATAAAAATGCGATGACCTAAAATATGTTGGTACATAAGCAGTACTTGTTCGTGTTGTACCCACGCCTCATACAATTCTTCTGGAATAAACGGTGATACATTCCACTCCAGCTCTTCCCTATGTCCTGCAACTGTTTCTGCAATAGTTCCGCCGCCCGCAATTGTAATTCTTTTAAAATTTGCTGCTTTAAATAAATGAATCCACTCATTTTCAGTTAATAATTCTTTCATACCGTATAACTGTCCAATCTTTTCTTCCTCTTTCTTCTCAATATGCTTTTCGGTAATCATTTCAATGACAACAAGCTTTCCATCCTTCTGTAATACACGATAACATTCCGAAATAACCTTTTCTTTATTTGTAAAAGCGAGTATAGATTCTCCAAGTACAAGCTCAAATGAATCATTTAAACACGGTAATCCTTCTACATCGCCTTGAATCAATTGTATATTTAAACCATTAAACAACCATCTATCTTTCGCTTTTTGAATCATAATTTCATTCTTTTCAACCGCTGTCACTTTATAACCCAATTCTTTTGTCATATACGCCGCTGTTTTCCCCGTGCCGCAACCTATCTCAAGAACATTTGCTCCGTGTCTAAGTGGCAATTGAGATAGCAATTGCTTTGTTAACGTAAAACCACCAGGATGAGCACTCCCTATTCCGTAATAAGCTAGAAAATCGATGTATGTGTTTCGTTTCATGGGATTCTCCCTTTTTTATTTTATATATTCCAGAAAGGGAGAAAAGTGCATAAAAAAAAGGGCGCATCGCGCGCCCTCTCTTTTACTTATCTTCAGAAATATATGCCCATTTGTAGCTGTAATCTCCACCAACTGGATGGTGAATAATACCTTTTACTTTCGCTCTTTGAACAAGAGCATCACCACGTTGATATAACGGTGCAATTGCAGCATCTTCAAGTAGCATTTTCTCAGCTTTCAGTAAGCTATCCCAGCGCTCTTTCGTTTTCGTTAATAACTCGCCTTTTCCTTTTTCTACAATTTCATCATATTTCGGATTTGAATATCCAGTTTGGTTATGAGGTCCATTTGTAACGAACATATCAATGAATGTCATTGGATCTAAGTAGTCAGGTCCCCAACCAGCGTAAGATAAATCATAATCTAGATCTGATTCTAATTTTAATTTTTGTTTAAACGGTTGGTTTTTCAAGTTCACTGTTAAGCCCGGTAAGTTCTTCTCAAGCTCTCCTTTTAAGAACTCACCTACTTTTTTCGCGTTATCGCTATCGTAGTTTAATAGCTCAATCGTTACTTGCTCTTTTCCAAGCTCTTTTTTCGCTTTTTCCCAATGCTCTTTTGCTTTTTTCACATCTGTTTTTAAAATATCTCCATTTTCTTTACGGAAGTCTTTTCCATCTGGACTCTTCGCAAATTCTTTTGGTACTAAGTAATCTGCAGGTGTAGATCCGTCATTTAAAATTACATTCGTTAAGCCTTTTTTATCATATGCCATTGCAATCGCTAAACGTAAATCTTTGCTCTTTAATACTGTATCTTGATTACCACGTTTTTGGTTTAATCGTAAGAAGTACGTTGACGGTGTTTTTTGTGTAAAGAAGTCCGGATTTGATTTATATTTGTCAACCATTTCAGATGTAAGTGCCGCACGATCAATTTGTCCACTTTCATATAAGTTTACACGTGTACCGCTATCTTTTACTACGTTAAAGTTGATTTCATCTAACTTAACTGTTTTATTATCCCAGTATTGTGCATTTTTCTTTAACTTCCAACCTTCTTCATGTTTCCAGTCTGTTAATGTAAATGGTCCGTTGTATAACGTTGTATCTGCTTCTAAACCGTATTTTTCTCCTTTTTCTTTTACGAATTTTTCATTTAACGGATAGAATGTTCCGAATGAAGTTAATTCTACAAAGTAAGGAACTGGATTTTCTAATTCTACCTCTAATGTGTAGTCATCTACAGCTTTTACACCTAACGTA
This sequence comes from Bacillus cereus group sp. N8, assembly GCF_016483685.1. Classification (NCBI taxonomy): domain Bacteria; kingdom Bacillati; phylum Bacillota; class Bacilli; order Caryophanales; family Bacillaceae; genus Bacillus; species Bacillus cereus group sp. N8. The sequence continues at coordinate 283,226 of NZ_JAEHBK010000003.1, forward strand.
TCAAGTGGTGCTTTCCCATCATTAATTGCTTTTGCGTTCTTTAAATCAAACATAATGTATGCATATTCCGCTGCTGTATTTTTATCTACCGCACGTTGCCAAGCATATACGAAATCTTTCGCCGTTACAGGTTCTCCATTTGACCATTTCGCATTTTTATTTAATGTGAATGTATATTTTTTACCATCATCACTCTTTTTATATGATTCAGCAACCCCTGGTGTTGCTTTATTATCTTTATCAAGTCGATATAACCCTTCCATTACGTTGTTTAAAGCAAGAAACGATACTTGGTCTGTCGCTTTTGCTGAATCCATAGATGGAATCTCTTGGCTCTCTGTTAAATTAAGTACTTGTTTTGCAGCTAATTTTCCGCCTTCTTTTTCGCCGCTTTTCGGCGTTGTGCTTGCCTTCTCTTTATCCCCTGATCCAGAGCAAGCTGTTAATGCCATACTCATTACTAGAACTGGTGCTACAACCGCTGTTAATTTTGTCATCTTTTTTCTCTTCATTTTTTTGTACCCTCCCCAATTATATGTACGATATTAACAGTTAGAGATTCTCTATTAACTTTAGTTATCAGAAAATTCTTATTAATTAATATTCTACTGTTTTTTCGAGTTTTGTAAAGTAGTTTTATAAATTTTCTAAATATTTATTTTTTTATGATAGTAACTTGTTATTTTACTATTACTACTATATGAATTATCCCCCATCTACTATATGTAAACATCCCCATCCTTATTCTTCTCTATTTCTAATTTCTATATTTTCCTTATTCATATGAAATCTTTTACTATCATTTATCTTTCCAACCGTTGAATTTCATTCTAATAGCCTACAGTAAACTTTCAAATGTGTCCTCAACGTTTCTCAAAAATTCAATAAGCCTTATCCTCCTTATACTAAAAAAAGCATTTCAAAAGCATATTAGCCACTTTTGAAATGCTTTCATGTTATTTCTTTCCGCCATCCTCAGTTACATACGCCCACTTAAAGCTATATTCTGGACTGATGTTGTGTTTCACAATGCCTTTTACATTCGGTTTCATTACATATGATCTTCCTGTTTGATATAAAGGTACTAATCCAGCATCTTCTTCAAGGAATAATTTTTCTGCTTTCCCTAACGCTTCCCAACGTTTCTTCGGATCAGACAGTAATTCATTACCTGCTTTTTGTACCATTTCATCGTATTTCGGGTTTGAATAACTCATTTGGTTATATGGGCTCTTCGATTCAAACATATCAATAAATGTCATTGGATCCGCATAATCTGGGCTCCAGCCTGCATAAGAGATTTCATAATCTTGCGCTGACTCTAATTTTAATTTTTGTTTGAACGGCTGAATTTTCGTATTAATCGTTACACCTTTTAAATTTTTCTCAATTTGATCTTTAACATAATCAGCAATCTTTTTCGCAGTTCCATCATCATAGCTTAGTAATTCAATTGTAACTTGATCTGTTCCAAGCTCCTTTTTCGCTTCTTCCCATGCAGCTGCTGCTTTTTTTGTATCTTGTTTCAGACCATTTTTAAACGTGTCTTGGTAATCTTTACCGTCAGGTCCTGTCGCAAGCCCTTTTGGCACCAATTGATCTGTTGCTTTTGATCCATTATTTAAAATAACATTTGCTAAACCTTTTTTATCAACTGATAATGCAATTGCTTCACGAAGTTTTTTACTCTTTAACGGTGTATCTTGTCCGTTACGCTTTTGATTTAAACGTAAGAAGAATGTACTTGATTCTGCATACTCACCGTATTCATCTTTATTCGATTTATATTTATCTACAAACTCTCCTGATAGTAGTGTGAAATCAATTGATCCTGTATCATATAAATTTACTTTCGTAGCAACTTCTTTTACTACACTATAATTAATTTCTTCTAATTTCACGGTCTTATTATCCCAATATTTATCATTTTTCTTCAACTGCCATCCTTGTTCATGTTTCCATGAAGACATAACGAATGGCCCGTTATACACCGTTGTATCTGCTTCTAAACCAAACTTATCTCCTTTTTCTTTTACAAACTTTTCATTTAATGGATAGTATGACGGGAATGCTAATAAATTTAAGAAGTACGGTACCGGTTTTTCTAATTCTACTTCTAGCGTGTAATCATCTACCGCCTTCGCTCCTAATTCAGTTACAGGTTTTTCTCCTTTATTAATCGCTTCTGCATTTTTTATATAGTAAGCAATAAATGCATATTCCGCCGCTGTGGTTTTATCAAGTAAGCGCTGCCATCCGTATACAAAATCTTTCGCTGTTACAGGATCTCCATTTGACCATTTCGCATCTTTACGCAGTTTAAACGTATATTTTTTACCATCTTCGCTTTTCGTACTTGATTCTGCAGCAGCCGGAATAGGCTTATTATCTTTATCAAGGCGATATAATCCTTCCATTGTGTTCCCTAAAATTTGTGCCCCTAACGTATCAGTAGATTTAGAAGTGTCCATCGTCGGAATTTCTTGGTTTTCCGTACGATTTAATACTTGCTTCGCTGCATATTTAATATCAGATTTTTTTTCTTCCCCACTATTAGATGTAGTAGTCGTTTTCTTCTCCCCACCTGATCCAGAGCATGCTGTCAATGCAACACTCATTGCTAAAACTGGTACTACAACCGCTGTTAACTTTTTCATCTTTTTTCTCTTCATTTTTATACCCTCCCTAATTATATGTACATTACCAACCCTTGAGAGACCCCTTGTTAATGATTTACTTTTCAGAAAATTATAACTAATGTTATTCTACTCTTTTTTTCACATTTGTAAATAGTTTTATTTTAAATATTCTGATTTTTATCTTCATAAATTAGTATGATTTATCCCCCATCTACTATATGTACGTACTATACGCCTTATTCTTCTCTATTTAACTGAACTAAAAAAAGCATTTTAAAGTAGCTAAGCTACTTTAAAATGCTTTTTTAACTCTATTATTTTTCAGTCACGTATGCCCACTTAAAGCTAAATTCTGGACTGATATTATGTTTTACTACACCTTTTACATTTGGTTGTAAAACATAAGAATCTCCACGTTGATATAAAGGTACAATCGCTACATCTTCTTCAAGTAATGTTTTTTCAGCTTTTCCTAACTCTTCCCAACGTTTTTTCGCATCACCCATTAATTCAGTACCAGCTTTCTTCACCATTGTATCATATTTAGGATCTGAGAAGCTCATTTGGTTATGAGAATGCTTAGACTCAAACATATCTAAGAATGTCATTGGATCTGCATAATCTGGATTCCAACCACCGTATGAAATATCATATTGTTGCTCAGATTCTAATTTTAGTTTTTGCTTAAATGGTTGAAGTTTAATGTTAACTGTTACACCTTTTAAGTTTTTCTCAATTTGATCTTTTACATATTCTCCAACTTTTTTCGCATTACCAGTATCATAGTTTAAGAATTCAATTGTAACTTGATCTTTGCCAAGCTCTTTTTTCGCTTCTTCCCAAGCTGCTGCAGCTTTTTTAGCATCTGGTTTCAAGCCGTTTTTAAATGTTTCTTGGAAGTCTTTACCGTCTGGTCCAGTTGCTAATCCTTTTGGTACTAAGAAGTCAGCTTCTTTTGATCCATCATTTAAAATTACGTTTGCTAAATTCTTTTTATCAATTGATAGTGCAATTGCTTCACGCAATTTTTTGCTCTTTAATGGCGTGTCTTGTCCAGCACGTTTTTGGTTCATACGAATGAAGTACGTACTTACTTGCGAATATGTGCCAAATTCATCTTTCTTACTTCTATATTTGTCAACGAACTCTCCGTTTAATAAAGCGAAATCAACTTGTCCGCTATCATATAAATTGATAAGAGTTGCTGGCTCTTTAACAACACTGAAGTTAACTTCTTCAAGTTTTACAGTCTTTTTATCCCAATATTGATCATTTTTCTTTAATTGCCATCCTTGTTCATGCTTCCAATCTTTAAGAACGAACGGTCCATTATAAACTGTTGTATCAGACTCTAAACCGAACTTCTCCCCTTTTTCTTTTACGTATTTTTCATTTAATGGATAGTACGATGGGAATGCTACTAAGTTTAAGAAGTACGGTACTGCCTGCTCTAACTCAACTTCAAGTGTAAGGTCATCTATCGCCTTCACTCCTAGTTCAGCTACAGGTTTTTCTCCTTTATTAACTACTTCTGCATTTTTAATTGGGAAAGCGATAAATGCATACTCAGCAGCCGTTTTTGGATCTAATAGACGTTGCCAAGCATATACGAAATCTTTCGCCGTTACTGGATCACCATTTGACCATTTTGCATCTTTACGTAGTTTAAATGTATATTTTTTACCATCTTCACTTTTCGTACTAGATTCTGCAGCAGCTGGAATAGGCTTATTATCTTTATCAAGACGATATAATCCTTCCATTGTGTTCCCTAGCATTTGTGAAGATACTGTATCAGTTGATTTTGAAGAATCCATCGTTGGAATCTCTTGTGTTACTGTTCGATTTAAAACTTGTTTTGCCGCTAATTTTTCCCCTGACTTGCTATCTCCACTTGAGTTTGAGTTTGTGCTTGTCTTTTTATCTCCGCCTGATGTAGAACATGCTGTTAGTGCCATGCTCATTGCTAAAACCGGTACTACAACTGCCGTTAGTTTTTTCATTTTTTTCTTTTTCATTTTTTGTACCCTCCCTAATTCTAAACGATATCTATTTAAGAATTTTCTGATAATTCTGTTTTTCTTTATATATTTATCAGACGATTCTTACTACTTCTTATTCTACTAATTTTTTTAAATTTGTAAAGTATTATTATTAAAAATTTTTAAAAAATTATTTTCTTACAGTAATATTCATAAAAATTCCATATAATGTTCAAATTCTATTGCTCATTCATATAAATGTGCCATTTTAATAGTCTTTATTATATTTACACATTAAATATCTGTGAATTATTGTTAATAAATAATGTATATTTTTAGAAACTCTTTTCCTACAAAAATAAAAAAAGTCAGCAAAGCTGACTTTTTATCCGGCCATTTTCTCTCTTTTCATTTCCTCTACTACTTTCATATACTTCTCATCATCAAATTCATTTTCACTTTTTGCAACAACTACAGTCGCAATACCGTTACCAATTAAATTGACGATAGCACGTGCTTCTGACATGAAACGATCTACACCAAGTAAAAGTGCTAGCCCTTCTAACGGAATAACATTCATCGCAGATAAAGTAGATGCTAGTACAATAAATCCCCCGCCCGTTACTGCTGCTGCCCCTTTAGATGTAACTAACAAAATAGCTATTATAGTTAATTGTTGACCTAGTGAAAGATCGACGTGAAAGACTTGAGCTAAAAATATAGTAGCCATTGATAAATAAATCGTTGTTCCATCTAAGTTAAAAGAATAGCCTGTTGGAATGACTAAACCTACTACCGGCTTCGAACACCCGAAGTCTTCCATCTTTGTCATCATTCGCGGCAGTACTGATTCTGATGATGATGTCCCCAGAACAATAAGTAATTCTTCTTTAATATGCACTAAATATTTCCACAAACTAAATTTATACAGTTTACAAATAAAATTTAAAACAACAAAAACAAATAATGCCATTGTCGCATATACACAAATCATTAATTTACCAAGTGGAATAAGTGTACTTAAACCATATTTACCAATTGTAAACGCCATTCCACCGAATGCTCCAACCGGTGCTAATTTCATTACAATTGATAAAATGTTAAAAAATACTTTCGATAATCTTTCAAAAAAGTCAATAACAGGTTGTCCATTTTTCCCTAACATCGTTAACCCTGCACCAAATAAAATGGAGAAGAATAACACTTGTAATATATCACCTTTTGCAAATGCCTCAAACATATTAGAAGGCACGATATGTAAAAAGAAGTCCATCCATTGCATTTCTTGCCCGCTTTGTACATATTGTGAAACATCACCACCCTTTAACTTTGAAGGATCTAATCCATCTCCAGGACGTACGACATTCGCTACGATAATACCAATGACAAGAGCAAAAGTTGTAACAATCTCAAAATATAATAACGCTTTCCCACCAACGCGTCCTACCTTTTTCATACTTCCCATACTTGTAATACCAAGCACAATTGTTAAAAAGATAATTGGTGCAATGACCATTTTTATCATATTAATGAACGTCTCACCAATTGGCTTCATTTCTTGTCCAACACTAGGCCAAATCGCTCCTACTGCAATACCACAAATAATTGCCACAATAACTTGGAATGTTAAATTCTTTACAATTTTCATTTTCAATACTCCCCTGTTTCTTTCATTTCCCCCATACTATTTCTACCGATGACAATCATTTATTTTATGTGATAGCCCCCTTGCTATTTAACTTGAACCCCTGTTATTATGTTACACTATTATGTATAATTTTTAAATAGTATATAACAATTAAATATAAAAGATATACTATTAAACAAAAAAAGCAGATATAAGATCTGCTTTAATTTTCCTCAATTTGTTTCTCACTTAATCCAAGATGTGTTCTGAGTGTATTACTCAAATTTTGTAAGTCTTTTTTATTAGGATTATAATAATATACCCGTTGCCCATTTGGGCCATTTGGTAAATATAAATCATCGCCATTTAGCTGAATCTTCTCAACTGAGCAATCTAAACCATATTTATAAAAAGATAAAATATCATCCAGTGCTAAATTTGTTTTAAAATCACCCTCAACGGCCTCAACCATTTTCTCAACTTTTGTAATAGACCCTACATTTTTTAATTTACTTAAAATCGCCTCAATAACAAGTTGTTGGCGCTGTCCTCTCATTGCATCGCTATCAATATGACGAGTTCTCGCCAAAGCAAGTGCTTCTTCCCCCGTTAATTTCTGAACCCCTTTTTTCAAGTGTATCGTATCAGGTTCATCTTTACTATTTTGTTCAGTAAATTCAACCGGGACATCTACCTCAACACCATCGAGCCCATCAACAATTTTAATAAATGACCCAAAATTAAATTTCACAAAATAATCTACCGGTACTTGCAGTAACTTCTCTACTGCCTCAACGGAAGCTTGTGGCCCTCCATCTTTTCCGTTTTTAACGAAACCACTTCCATATGCGTGTGTTATTTTATCTTTTTTCTTTTCGATTGGAACATATGTATAAGTATCTCTTGGTATACTGATTAATTTCACTGTCTTATCTTCTTTATTAAACGTAGCTAACAATAATGCATCCGTATGAAATGCACCATTATAGCCCTTTTGCCGTTCTTGATTTTCATCAATTCCCATAATTAACATTGATACGTTGTGTGTAATTGGCTTTACAGCTTTCTCACGTAAATTTGATTTTTCACCACGCGATAAGTTCAAATTAGATTTTTGTACGAGATTAGAAGTTTTCATATATACATAAGCACCGTACCCAACTCCGCCAAATAGTAATACTCCTAACAATACACTTATTATCATTGTCTTTTTATATTTTCGTTTATTTTTCTTTTCTCTTGAAGAAGAGTTATTCTCCATATAGTTACCCCCTTTTTATTCAGATAAAATGTTTTTCATTTTTTCATAATTAGCGCTATCCTTTTGAAATGCAGTCTCTTTCAATCCTTTGTTTATTTGTATCCATTCAGTCGTAATCGAATATTGAATCATACCTTCGTGGAAACTAAGGAATTTTAGCATAATCCCTGTATTTTTCTCTACAACCATTTCAAATTTCCCTCTTAAATCTTCAGATGTACTTACAGGCATTTCTATATTTATTGTTCCTTCTATTTTGTAGCAATCAAGTCCAAGATACTTCGTTTCTTTATAATTCCAATCTTTATATCGAATTAATAGATCAGCAAATTCTGATTGAATACTATACTTCGTGAATCCTACATATTCATCATCATATCTTTTTTTCTCGCCTGATTTTCTCAATAACCTTTCCGTAGGATTTAATTTTAATAGTTCATTGTTTCTTTCTTTAGGGCCCCATTTCGTCTCTTTATATGTGTAATTCTCATCATCAAATTCTTTTTTCGTGCCCTCATTATATATAATTGTTCGTTTTTTCGTTAGTTTATCTTCTTTCGAAGAAGTACCTCTTTGTTTCTCCGTATCAATCGCATACTTATATGTTGTAGCAATTCTTGATGAGCTAGAATATTCCTCAAATTGTCCTGAAATATTTTTAAAATGATCAATGGAATCTAGCATCTTTTGATGAATCTTTTCTTTATCTGGATAATTTACGTTCAATTTTATTTCTTCTTCATTTTCATAATCTGAAAACGCCTTTTTCTTTACATATTCAAATACTCCGCCGTTTTGAGCAAAAATTTGATCAGAAAACTCCGACATAGACACAATTGAAAGTGCTAGAACAGCAGCACTCATAACCATCATATAAACTCTGTAACCTTTCTTTTTTACTGGAAGATTATGTATTGCATCATTTATCTTTTCATTTAATTCTGGCGGTACTATAATATTCTCATCTTTTATTCTCTTTTTTAATTTCTCATCAAATAATTTTTCATTATCCATCCTATACACCCCCTATTCCATCTTTAATCGTTTTTGCAGTTGTTCTCTCGCACGTGACAATCTCGATTTCACTGTTCCTTTTGGTATTTCTAAAAGCTTCGCAATACTATCTTGATTCATATCCTCATAGTAATAAAGCACCGTAACAGCTCTTAATTCTTCATGTAACGATTGAATCGCATTACACAAATCTATATCTTCATACTGATCACATGCACCCATATTGTAATCATTCTCTTCTGTCACAATTACCTTTTTATACGACCTGATAATATTGTTACACTCGTTCATTAGAATTCGAATTAACCAAGTTTGAAAAAACTCTTCTTTTTTTAATTTTTTTATATTTTCATAGGCCTTTAAAATTGTCGTCTGTATCGCATCCTCTATATTTGTTTCATCACGTAACATAGCCTTTGCAATACGATACATCTTCAATTTCTCTGTATGTATAAGGACCATAAACGCTTCATGATCACCTTTTTTCGCTAAGGAAACATCTGTTTCTTCTTTTACAATCATTTTATATAAAGGGATTACTTTCACAATTGCTCCTCCTGTTTCATCCTCACTTCAAATTTAACTTTACATGTATTAGACGGTTGAGCCTAGAAAAAGGTTCATTTTTTCGAATATTTCCATAAAAAAAGGTAAACATTCTTCATGTTTACCTTTACTCAGATGTAATCCTAAGGAAATATCCCTCTGGATCCAGAACCTTAAATCCCCTCATCTCCCATGGATAAGTTTGAATCTCTTCTTGTATTGTGCATCGCTTCTCTTTACAACGTTCATATACGTCTTCAATTCGGTCGACAACAATAATTAGCTCAAAGCCATTCCCCTTCATTTCTTTTCGATTGTAAAAATAGTGATTTGCATTCAATGTTGAATCATTAGCTAATAATAGAGAAAACTGATCGTGATTAAATCGTGCTGCATTCATACTTCTTTTATACAACTTTAAACCAAATATTTCTTCATAAAACAATAATGACTTTTCAATATCATGTACATTTAGCTGAACCCGGAATAAATGATCCACTAGTTTCCTCCTCATCAAAAAAGCCCACTCATATAGTGGACTTTCTACTCTATAACGGTAAATCTCTCTTCCTAAACACTACAATTGCTAATATGAAGATACAAAGCGCTCCAACAGTTAAGCCTATACTTACCGGCCATATATTATATGTTCCTTCAGCAATTTCTTTCGGACGAAACAGCGTAAATAATGATAGATTTTTCATCCACTCTAACTTATCGCTTAATTTACCTACCATATCTAATACGAAAAATAAGATAGTTAAACTTGCTGAATAACTTAGTGCTTTTCTTTCATCATTACATATACAAGAAAAGAAAAATGAATAAGCACTAACGACTAAAAATATTAGCCCTCCAACTACGTTTATCTTCAAAAATAATTCTTTATTTAAGTTATTATCTTTTAAAAACCATTCTGCACCTAATATACCCGCTACATAAGTGACAATTACAATGATTAGTAACCCCAATATGAGAACAGTAGCTTGCGTGATTGCAATTTTCACTCTAGATACAGGTGTTGCTAGCAAGTATGCCATTGCGCCTTTATCTACATGACGAGCAATTAAATGCGTTGCAACCGTGACACAAAAAATTGTTAAAATGATAATAAACAATAGGCTATAATATTCACCAGCTAAAAAATCCATTACATTTTGAATTGGACTTTCCATGCCAACAATTTTTTTCACACTATCAGGCATGGCACTTATTAATTCATTTAACCCTTTCGCTGAAACCATCGATGGGAATATCCAAATTAATAACCATAAATAAAGAGCTGCACCAGTAGCATAACTCAAAATACTTTTTTGCGTTTCTTTCAAACTAGCTAAAAATAGTTGCTTATTCATGCTTTACCCCTTCTTTCTTATCGTAATAATGCATAAATAAATGTTCTAAATCCGTCGCTCTCGTTTGTAGTGCAGTTACATTGTAGTTTGAAAGTATTTGTAAAACAGTTTGATAATTTCCTTGCACAATAATTGACGCCTCTCTACCTTTCACTCCTTCAAATTGCAAATCACATTGTTTAAGAGACTCTATTTCTTCTTGAGATGATACTGTTACATCTATTACTTGTCTTCGCATTCCTTGTAAATCATGAATATCTTCTACCGTTACAAGACGTCCATCTTTAATAATAGCTACTCTGTCACAAGTTCTCTCAATTTCAGTGAAAATATGCGATGACATAAGAATCGTTTTCCCTCTTTGTTTTTCCTCTAATATTAAATCTATAAACACTTGTTGCATAAGTGGATCGAGTCCTGATGTCGGTTCATCTAAAATTAGTACTTCTGGATCATGCATAAATGCAGCAACAATCCCTACTTTTTGTTTCATTCCTTTAGACATTTTTCGAATTGGTGTTTTCACATCGAATTGCAGACGCTCTATCAAGTCATCACGTCTCTTCGTTTCCTTCAGCCCACGCATTCCTTGCATCAAACTTAAAAACTCTAATCCATTCATTCCTTCAATAAAAGAAATTTCTCCTGGTAAATAGCCAACTTCTCTTTGAATTTTCGCAGCATCTTCCCAACAATCTAATCCGAAAATTGTCGCTTTACCAGCTGTCGGTTTTATAAATCCCATTAAATTACGAATTGTTGTTGATTTCCCTGCACCATTTGGTCCTAAGTAGCCAAAAACTTCCCCTTCTTTCACTTCAAATGTAATATCAAACAAGCCTTTCCCATTTGAAAACTGTGTTGTGACATTTTGAACTGAAATCATAAGCCCACCTCATTTTTTGAAATATTTAATGTGTGATATTTCAAAATTATTGTACTCCTCATCTTTCATATTCGCAACAACTTTTTGAAATATTTATATGTCCATATTTCAAAAATATTGTTTTCAATTATTTTTTCTTGTATATTTTAAATGAGGTGATTGCTTTGAACGGCTTTGAAAAAGTGAAAGAAAAGAAAAAACGTGCCATTAAAGATGCGGCCTTTAAATTATTTTCAGAACGTGGATTTAATGAAGTGAAAATAGAACATATTGCAAAAAAAGCAAACGTTTCTCAAGTTACAATTTATAATCATTTTGGAAGTAAAGATGCGTTATTTAGGGAGCTTATACAAGAATTTATAATATCTGAATTTCAATATTATAAAGATTTTGCAGAAGAAAATTTACCTTTTCATGATATGATGCAAAAAATGATTGTAAGAAAAATGAATACTGGCGGGTTATTTCAGCCTGATATGTTACTACAAATGATGCAAAGAGACGAAGCGCTCAGAGAATTTATTTATAGTTATCAAAACGAAAAAATCCTGCCTTGGTATTTAGAAATATTAGAACAAGCACAGCAAAAAAATGAAATTAATCCACACCTTTCAAAAGAAATGATGTTACTTTACATTCAAATGTTCACTAAGTTAGGCGATGATTTCGGGGCACAACTTCTTGAAGGAGATCGAGAAAAACATATACAAGATATAGTCACTATGTTTTTTTACGGTCTTTCTGTTCCACAAAAATAAAAAAGACACGAAATTCGTGTCTTTTTTACTTTACCGAAATGACTCTACCCGTTTCACTACTTTCAATAGCTAATTGAATCACTTTAATAACATCTAAACCTTCTTCTGCTGTTACAGGTAGTTTCTCACCATTTACAATACTATCTCTTACACCTTTATAATACATTTCATAACAGCCGACTTCTGTCGGCATACGTACTAATTCTTCTTCTGTTTCTATAGTAGCAAAATTCTCTTCAGAGTCTGCTCCATAACCGTTATCGCCTGGCTTCATTCCATTTTTTAATTGTTCTTCCTGTGAATCCATACCATACTTCACGATAGAACCTTTATCTCCATGCAGTGTAAAATGTGGACCTGCTTGCTTTACGTAACTGCTACTATGTAAAATGACACGCTTTACTCCGTAGTGAAGTACAACATGGAAGTAGTCATCAATTTCTGCACCTGGTCGTTGCTTTATTACATCAGCATGTATCGCATCTGGTTTCCCAAATAATGATAATGCTTGATCAATTAAATGTGAGCCTAAGTCATATAAAATTCCCGATCCCGGTAAATTCTTTTCTCTCCAGCGATCACGTACATGTGGGCGGAAACGATCGAAATGCGCTTCATATGCGTATACATTCCCTATTCTTTTTTCTTCTAACAATTTCTTTATCGTTAAGAAATCATTATCAAAACGGCGATTGTGATACACACTTAAAACGACATTATGTTGCTTCGCTAATGAAATAAGTTCTTCTCCTTCTTCAATTGAAACAACGAATGGTTTTTCCACAACAACATGCTTACCATGTACAATCGCTTCTTTTACATATGGAAAATGAGTTGTATTCGGTGAAGTAATAACTACTAAGTCAATATCAGCACGATTTACTAATTCCTCAATTGTGCCAATAACTTCAGCATTTGGTAATGCTTGTTTCACTACTTCTTCTTTTGATGATAAGATAGCACGAATATCATATTCTTCTATCGTTTGTAATAACGGGATGTGAAATGTTGTACTAGAAAATCCAAATCCTACAATCCCTACACCTATTTTTTTCATGTTGCCCCTCCATTTATCCCGCTACTTGCGGGCAGTAAGACCCCTACCTCAAAATTCAGCGAAAGCACAGAAGTTAGGTGAGGGATCAATTGCTCGTAAAAGCCCGATTGGTGAAGACTAATATTCAATGGGAGATGAAGAAAACCCCCACTGATTAAAGTTTCACTTTATGAGAACGATTTCATTCCACTATTATAACAAGATTATTTTTATACGCATAATGATTTGCTTATAAAAAAGCATCTTGCTACTATTCATAGCAAGATGCTTCCTTTATTCCGGTCTTTTCTTCGTCCACGTTTCTACAACTTCACCAGTATCATTAACATCTAATACTAAACTACCGTTACTATACCGGTCTTTATTTCGATACGCTTTCGGATCAATTTCTTCTACAATGTGTTTCTCTGTCTTCATGTAAATTAGTTCATCGTCTCGCACAATTTCAATACCGACAATGCGGTACGGATTACGCTTTAACTCTTTGAAAATAACAAGACCTCGCTTCGCCCTCGTTGATTTCTCAATCTCTGATGCTTTTAGACGTTTTACAGCACCTCGCTGCGTCACGAGAATAAGTTGATCTTTCTCACCATTTAACGGTTTACCAGAAGCGACATAATCATCTTCTTTTAAATTAATTGCTTTTACACCAGCGGCCCTTACACCAACTGGACTTACTTCATCTTCATGGAAAATAAGTGCATATGCACCATGAGTTGCAAGAACAATATCACTCGTTCCATCTGTCGCAAATATATCAACAACTTCATCTTCTTTTTTCAAGTTTACAGCGACGAACGCTCTTGAATAGCGCTGTACTTTATATTGGTTTAATTCGGTTTTCTTAATCATACCGTTTCGTGTAACAAATACGATAAATCGTTTTTCTTCTTCAAAATTCGGTACGACGGTCGCCCAGATAATCATTTCATCCCGCTCGAGTGAAACGAGATTCGCAACGTGTTGACCTAAATCTTTCCAACGAATTTCTGGCATTTCATATACAGGAAGATAAATATAATTTCCTTTGTTCGTAAATAAAAGAACGGTTTCTGTCGTGTTTGTATCGAAACGCTCAAGTAAGATGTCACCCTCTTTCATACCGAAGTCTTTCCCGTTCGATGCATTATGTGAACGCCAGCCTGTTCGTTTCACATATCCTTCTTTCGTTACAGTAACGATGACATCTTCTTGCGGAATCATAACTTCCACATCAATTTTAATTTCCTCAATTTGTTCTTCAATAATAGCACGGCGATCATCACTATATGTTTTCTTTACTCTCTTCAAATCTGTTTTAATAACTTGAAGTAGTCTTTTTTCACTTTGTAAAATCGACTGTAACTCTATAATTTTCTTATTAAGCTCATTTGCTTCTTGTTCTAGCGCCGTAATATCTGTATTCGTTAAACGATATAGTTGCAACGATACGATTGCTTCTGACTGTGCTTCTGTAAATCCAAATTTCGCACTTAAATTATCTTTCGCATTACGCTTATCTTTAGAAGTACGGATCGTTTCAATCACTTCATCTAAAATCGATAATGCTTTCTTTAAACCTTCTACAATATGCTGACGATTTTCTGCTTTTCTTAATTCATATTGTGAGCGTCTTGTAACAACTTCTTTCTGATGCCCAATATATGCATCCAAAATCTTAGTTAATGTCATAAGTGTCGGACGACGATTATTTATCGCTACCATATTAAAGTTGTATGGAATTTGCAAATCTGTATTTTTATATAAATAATTTAAAATACCTTCAGCATTTACTTCTTTTTTTAATTCTACAACGATGCGAAGACCTGTACGATCTGTCTCATCACGCACTTCAGCAATTCCATCTAGCTTTTTGTCTAGACGTAATTCATCCATTTTCTTAACAAGGTTCGCTTTATTTACTTCATACGGAATTTCTGTAATAACGATTTGTTGCTTCCCACCACGAATCGTTTCAACTTCTGCTTTTCCGCGAATAATAATTTTACCTTTCCCTGTTTCGTACGCTTTTTTAATACCATCAATCCCTTGAATAATACCACCTGTTGGGAAATCTGGTCCTTTAATAACTGTTAATAAATCATCAACAGTACTATCCGGCTTATCAATACGCATCATCGTCGCATCAATTACTTCTCCAAGGTGATGCGGAGGAATTTCTGTTGCATAACCAGCTGAAATCCCTGTCGATCCGTTCACTAATAAGTTTGGGAACATTGCCGGTAATACAACTGGTTCTTCACTCGTATCATCGAAGTTTGACACAAATTCTACTGTTTCTTTATCAAGATCACGTAATAACTCAGATGCGATTGGTGATAAACGTGCTTCTGTATAACGCATTGCCGCTGCTGGATCGCCATCAACACTACCATTATTACCATGCATTTCAACTAAAACATTACGTACTTTCCAAGTTTGACTTAAACGTACCATCGCCTCATATACAGAGGAATCACCGTGTGGATGGTAGTTACCAATAACATTACCTACTGTTTTAGCTGATTTACGAAACGCTTTATCATGTACATTTCCTTCTACATACATAGAATATAAAATACGTCTTTGTACCGGTTTTAAACCGTCACGCGCATCTGGAAGCGCGCGATCTTGAATAATATATTTACTATAACGTGCAAAGCGATCACCTAACACGTCTTCAAGCGGGAGGTCATGAAACTTCTCTGCTTGCATGTTATTCCACCTCCGTCTCCATAATCATTTCATTTTCTAAAATATTTCCCTCTTCTTGCATACCAAATTGTACATTTCGTTCGATCCATTTACGGCGAGGTTCTACTTTATCACCCATCAATGTCGTAACTCGACGCTCAGCTCTTGATGCATCGTCAATTTTCACACGAATTAACGTACGTGTTTCAGGATTCATCGTTGTCTCCCATAATTGGTCGGCATTCATTTCACCAAGTCCTTTATAGCGCTGTAACATATAGCCTTTACCGACCTTTTTTGTTACACCATCTAATTCTTCATCAGACCATGCATATTCGATTACTTCACTTTTCCCTTTTCCCTTACTTACTTTATATAAAGGTGGAAGTGCGATAAATACTTTACCAGCTTCAATAAGTGGTTTCATATAGCGGTAGAAGAACGTCAGTAGTAACACTTGAATATGTGCTCCATCCGTATCCGCATCGGTCATAATAACAACTTTATCGTAGTTAATATCTTCAACAGCGAACTCATTCCCTACGCCACCGCCAATTGCGTATATAATCGTATTAATCTCTTCATTCTTAAAAATATCAGCAAGCTTTGCTTTTTCCGTGTTAATTACTTTACCACGTAATGGCAATACAGCTTGAAAACGGCGATCTCGCCCTTGTTTCGCAGAACCACCGGCAGAGTCACCCTCTACTAAATATAATTCATTTTTCTGCGGATTACGCGATTGCGCAGGGGTTAACTTTCCGCTTAAAGTACCTTCTGATTTTTTCTTCTTCTTACCAGTACGCGCTTCTTCTCTCGCTTTACGAGCAGCCTCACGTGCCTGCGCTGCTTTAACTGCCTTTCTCACAAGAAGTGTAGCAACATCCGGGTTTTCTTCTAAAAAGTAAGCTAAATGCTCAGATACAATTGCATCAATTGAAGAACGAGCTTCACTTGTACCTAGTTTCCCTTTCGTTTGCCCTTCAAACTGAAGTACTTCTTCTGGCACACGTACAGAAACGATAGCCGCTACACCTTCACGAATATCTGTACCCTCTAAATTTTTGTCTTTTTCTTTTAATAGTGAAACTTTACGAGCATACTCATTGAACACACGTGTCATTGCTGTTTTAAATCCAGCTTCGTGTGTTCCCCCGTCTTTTGTACGTACGTTATTTACAAACGAAAGAATGTTTTCTGAATAGCCATCATTAAACTGGAATGCTAACTCTGCTTCAATTCCGTTTTGTTCACCAGTGAAGTATACAACTGGATGAATCGAATCTTTCTCTTCGTTTAAGTATGAAACGAAAGCTTCAATTCCTGTTTCATAATGAAATACATCTTCTAAATCATTACGTTCATCTTTTATCGAGATTTTCATTCCTTTTAATAAGAATGCAGATTCACGTAATCTCTCACATAACGTTTCATAATTGTAATTTGTTGTACTGAAAATCGTTGTATCTGGTTTGAAGTGCATTGTCGTACCAGACTCTTTCGTTTTCCCAATTTTCTCTAACGTCGTTGCAGGAATACCACCATTTTCAAAGCGTTGTTCATAAATGCTTCCGTCACGTTTAATCGTTACTACTAACCATTCTGACAAGGCATTTACAACTGATGCCCCAACACCGTGTAAACCACCACTTGTTTTATAGCCACCTTGACCAAACTTACCACCAGCATGAAGTACAGTTAAAATAACTTCAGGTGTTGGTTTCCCAAGTTTATGCATTCCCGTAGGCATTCCTCGCCCTTTATCAATAACACTAATACTATTATCTTTATGTATTACGACAGAAATTTCGTCGCCAAATCCCGCTAACGCTTCGTCAACGGAGTTATCTACTATTTCATATACTAAATGATGCAATCCACGGCTATCCGTACTCCCGATATACATACCCGGGCGTTTTCGAACGGCTTCAAGTCCTTCTAACACTTGAATTGCATCTTCATTGTATTGGAACTGATGCTTCGCCAAACTCCTTGCCCCTTTCCTAATCAAATCAGAACATATGTTTCTATTATAGAATAACGCCTCGACTATAGTTTTGGCAAGTTATCTTATCTCTTTTATATACCATTTTCAATAGAAAAATCCTTGTTTTTTCACAAGGATTCCTCTAGGCTACTATTTCAGAAAAATAATCGTTTGTCAACGAGAAATGGATATGTATTCCAAGATTATACATTCCAAACCTTTATCATGATCCAAATGATCAATATCCAAAACGGGATAACAAGTAACAATCCCCAAAAACAGCCTTTAAAAAATCTCATGATGAACACCTCGTTCATCTACCCCATCATATATAAGGGGCGAAATTAACATTTCCGTTAACAAAACATAAACTACTTTGTCATCGCATGCTCTACTTTAATACAACGATCCATTATTACAGTATAGCCTTTTTCTTGTAAAAGTTTATATGTACCTTCATCTTGTACTCCTAATTGTGCCCAAAAAACATCTGCATCAATCTCTACAAACTCTTTCGCAACATCCATTAAAAATTCTGAACGGCGGAATACGTTTACGATATCCACATGTTCTTTAATATCCTTTAGTGAAGGAACTGCCTTTTCTCCAAGTACTTCATCAACTGTTGGATTTACCGGTATAATGCGGTACCCCGCATCTTGCATTGCTTTTGAAACCATATACGATGTACGTTCTGGCTTATCTGATAATCCAACAACTGCAATCGTTTTGCTTTTCTTCAATACTTCACCAATTTCCGTACGGGTTGGGTTTTCAATTATCATAATTAATCCCTCCTATTCCCTTAGTATATCCGATAAAGAAAGTCTCTTTCAACATGAAAGAGACTTTCTTTTATCCATTATTTGCGGATAACCTTACTAATTAATGTTTCACCTTACTGATTCTTAGTAGCTGAATTATCTGCTAACGTAGCTGATTTCGTCATTTTTTGACCGTTGCGATAGAATGTAACTTCTACTTTTTCGCCTACTTTTTTCTTTTCATATAAATACTTACGGAATTGAAGTGAATTTTCTACTTTTTGATCATCTAATGCTACTACAATATCATATTGCTCTAAACCAGCTTTTTCTGCTGGTGATACTGGATAAATTTTACCTAATACAACGCCATTTGTTACTTCTTTTGGTACTTTTAATTGGTTTAATGCATAAGCTTGCACATCTTCTAATGAAACTACACCTACACCAAGAGCTGGTCGTTTCACCACTCCGTCTTTTTCAAGCGATTCAATAACTGGTTTTGCGACATTAATTGGAATTGCAAAACCAATCCCCTCAACTTCTTGCTGCGCAATTTTACTTGAGTTAATTCCAATTAATTCACCGTTTTGGTTAAATAATGCACCGCCACTATTACCAGGGTTAATCGCTGCATCTGTTTGAATAACTTGTGCTTGCCAGTCTGGACGTTTGTCCCCATCAATATCTACTGGGATTTCACGTTCTTTACTACTGATAATGCCTTCCGTTACACTACCGTCAAATCCAAGTGGGTTACCGATTGCAATTGCTTTTTCTCCAGCACGAAGTTTACTAGAGTCACCTAAAGTTGCAACTTTATTAACAGCAGATCCATCAATCTCTACAACTGCTAAGTCTAACCAAGGGTCCTTACCAACTAATTTTGCATCAACTTGCTTTCCGTCGCTCAATTTAACAGCAAGTTTATTTGCACCATCTACAACGTGGTTATTTGTTACAATATATGCTTTATTTCCTGATTTTTTATAAATAACACCTGATCCTGTACCAGCTGTTTGCTCTTGTTCTGCCGGTTGCATCGCAAACGGATCAATAGTCTTCTGCATATTAATTACACCAACTACAACATCCTTTGCCCCTTCAACCATACCTGGCAAATCAGTTTCGCCCTTCGCTTTATTAACAACAGGGGCTAGCGTACCTTCCACTTGTTGATTAGAATTGAATGATGAAACTGCCGCGCCATTATTTTGCATCCATGGCATGTAAGGTGCTGCAAAACTAATTGTAACAGCCCCGACTACAGCTCCAACTAAACCTGTAAAAAAGTATCCTTTTTTACTACCTGATTTTTTCATTTCTCTCGTTTCACTATGCTCTTCATTTAAATTCGGTCCGTCGTAATATCCCATGTTTTATTTCCCCTCTCTGGTGAACTCGTACTTTCAGTATAGTCACTTTTTGTGTCCTTCTTGTGAACTCATCGTGAAATCCAATTAAAAAAATACTCCTATCTATCATTGTAGACAAGAAAAGTATTTTTTGTACATTCCACCTACAAAGGAGAGTATAAATTTGCTATATCCCGAAGCTAAAGTGCATAGAGTAACTTAAAGGTTATTCTTCAAATTTATAACCCACTCGAATGACAGTACCGATATGCTTCGCTCTATCTCCTAGCTTATTTCGCAGTTTTTTAATATGTGTATCAACCGTTCGGTCATCACCGTAGTAATCATATCCCCATAACTGATCTAATAAATGTTGACGCGACAACACAATTCCTTTGTTCTCCATTAAATAAACAAGAAGCTCAAACTCCTTATGTGTCAATATAATTTCTTCTCCATCTACTAAAACTGTTCTAGATAGTCGATTCACTTCTATTCCAGCTAAAGACATAGCATTTTCTTCAGTTACGCCTATCGCACCATCCGCACGTTTCAATAATGTCTTTGCTCGAGCTACTAACACTTTTGGACTAAAAGGTTTTGTTACATACTCATCTGCACCTAGTTCAAATCCTAGTAATGTATCATCCTCATCAGAACGTGCTGTCAGCATAATAATTGGTACTGCTGACTCTTTTCTAATTCGTCTACAAACAGACCAACCATCTATTTCTGGTAACATAATATCTAACATAATTAAATCAATTGTATGTTCAGCAAATAATTCTAGCGCTTTTTTTCCGTCTTCCGCTTCGATTACTTCAAAGCCTTCATTACGAAAATAATCACTAACAATTTCACGTAATCTTCTTTCGTCTTCAACAAGCAATACTGTTTTATTCATATAACCTATCCCGCCTTTTTACTCTTTCAATCGAATAATACGTTGATTGGAGCTTCCGCGAAATGGAAGTGTTAAATCTTTTTTATCAAGTTCAAATCTTCCATCGACCAAAACATCCCCATAATGTAACAATTCTATCATATCATTATTTTGGTCACTCTGTATCTCTTCTAACGTATAACCTGTATAAATCCATAGATTTTTTTTCAAATCCTTCACAGCTTTCGCTACTTTTTTCACTTCAGCAGCTTGAAAGAATGGATCTCCACCTGAAAATGTTACATCAGTTAATGGATTACTTTCAATCTCTTTCACAATTTCCTCTACTGTCATTTCAGTTCCGTTGCAAACATTCCACGATTTCGGATTATGACAACCAATACAACGATGCGGACAGCCCGCAAAAAACACGACTGTCCGCAACCCTTCCCCATCTACTACACTATCATGAATGATATTCATCACTTTCATTTATGCTTCACCCGATCCATCTCTTCGCTACGTTTCGCACTATTCCACTTCGACATATCTCCCACAAGATAGCCAGTTATACGGCGAATTCTTTCTATATTAGTCTCGTCTTCATTTCCGCAGCTTGGACATTCATTTCCAATAACTCCGTGATAGCTGCAACATTTACAACGATCAACAGGATGATTAATTGAACCGTATCCAACGCCATGCTCTGCCATTGCTTGTACAATTTGTTTTAACGCCTTTTGATTATGCATCGCTGCTCCGTCTAGTTCAATATACGTAATGTGCCCTCCATTACATAGAGCATGAAAAGGTCCTTCTAAACGAATTTTATTTATCGCTTGAATGTTATAATAAACTGGAATATGGAATGAATTCGTATAGTAATTATGGTTCGTTATACCGCTAATCTCACCAAATTCTTCTCTGTCTTTTTTCACAAACTTCCCTGATAAACCTTCTGCAGGAGTTGCAATGATTGAGAAATTCAGTTGATGTTCTTCTGTCGCCTTATCCATTCTCTCCCTCATAAAGGAAATAATTTCATATCCAAGTTTCCATGACTCTTCATCTTCTCCATGATGCTTTCCTGTTAAAGCTACTAAACATTCCGCAAGACCGATAAAACCAATACTTAACGTCCCTTGCTTTAAAATAGGTGCTACAGAATCTTCAGGCTGTAATGTTTCTCCACCACGCCATACACCTTGTGAATATAAAAATCGAAAATCTCTCGCTCGCTTCGTACATTGATACGCGAATCTCTCTAATAATTGCTTAATTCCTAAATCCAAGTAATAATTTAGCGCTTCAAAAAACGCTTCTTTCGATCCACTAATTAGCCCTAATTTCACTAAATTAATAGAAGTAAACGACAGATTCCCTCTTCCTATTGCTGTTTCTTCTCCATGTATATTAGACATAACACGAGTGCGACATCCCATGTAACATACTTCACTTTCAGGTCGCCCATCATAATGCACTGCATTAAACGGAGCATCTAAAAATGAAAAGTTAGGGAATAATCGTTCAGCCGTTGTCTCTAACGCTAATTCAAATAAATCATAGTTCGGATCAGATTCTTCAAAGTTCACACCTTTTTTCATTTTAAAAATTTGAATAGGAAAAATTGGTGTTTCCCCTTTACCAAGACCAGCTTGTGTCGCTTTTAAAAGCTGTCTAACTAATAACCGTCCCTCTTTTGATGTGTCTGTTCCATAATTAATAGAAATAAACGGTACTTGTCCACCGCCCCTACTATGCATACTATTTGAATTATGAATGAACGCTTCACATGCCTGATACGTATCATTTTCTGTTTCTTTCCATGCAAATTCTTCTATTTGTTCTTTCGTAAGCGGATATGACTGTAGTCGTTTTTTATGTCTCAGTACGGTTTTTCTCACATATGGAGCTAAATCAATATCAAAGAGTGCAAACGATTGACCACCATGCTGCATGTTTTGATTCGCTTGAAAAATAATTGAAGAAAGCGCCAACGCACTTTTAATGTCTTGCGGTTGTCTCATATGTCCATGTCCAGTATGAAAACCGGTAGCAAGCATTTGTGCTAAAGGAATTTGCGAACAAGTCGTCGTTCCTGTTGCATAAAAATCCAAATCATGTGGATATAATATATTTTGATTTATCGCTTTTTTCACTTGATCTGATAGTAAATTTGCTACAGCATAGTACTTTGCACTCTCAGATGCGAACGTTCCCATCACTCCCATTGGAGATCGGCCATCTACATTTGCATTTTCCTGCATTAAATCTTGTTCATTACCGTGGACAATTGTCCCAAACACTTTCATTAATTCTTCTCCACGTGTATTTTGTTGTAACATTCATAACCCTCCATCAATATGTTGGTGTCTCTTGATTAAAATGTTACAACATATAGTCTTATTGTTTCTGTAAGAAATGTAACATTCCTGTGAATTTTTTTTCACGAAATAATGAATTTTTCATTTACAAAAAAGAAATGTGCTCTTTACAAATGTATGGTACAATAAACGGGAAAAACTCTTTTTACCCTTTATCAACACATTTGAATAAAGGAGACTGAACTTATGGTTACTACATATCTTTTATTTATCGTTGCCTACTTACTTGGCTCGATTCCATTTGCATTAGTCGTTGGAAAAATTGGCTATGGAATCGACATTCGTGAGCACGGAAGCGGTAATTTAGGCGGAACAAATACATTCCGCACATTAGGGAAAAAAGCAGGTTTCATCGTTACAATTGCTGATATTTTAAAAGGTACATTAGCAACAAGTCTACCGATTATTTTCGGATTAGATGTTCACCCACTATGGTTCGGCTTAGCTGCTGTTCTTGGACATGTATATCCAATTTTCGCGAAATTCCGCGGTGGTAAAGCAGTTGCAACTTCTGCTGGCGTGCTATTATGCTACTCACCAGTTGTTTTTGCAATATTAGCTGTTGTCTTTTTCAGCCTTTTATTTACAACAAGATACGTATCACTTTCTTCTATGGTAACAGCTGTCGTTGCTGTTATTGCATCCATTGTTAGCGGGGATAAAATCTTCATTATTGCGATGTGTTTATTAGCAGGTATGGTTATTTATAAACACCGTGCAAATATCGGACGAATTATAAATAAAACTGAACCGAAAGCAAACTTTTCAAAAAAGCAAAAATAAGATCGTAACCCACATAACGCAAAAAGAAAACGTGAAGCATATTAATAGCGTCTTTTTGCGTTATTTTTTATACTAAAGAAAAAGCAACATAATCTGGAGGAACTATACATGAATCTTTCCGTAACAAAAGAAGCAGCACAATGGTATAAAAACGAATTAAACTTACAATCGGGTGAAACACTACGCCTTTTCGTACAATACGGCGGTTGCAGTACTGTGCAAAAAGGACTTTCTTTAGGTATTCGTAAAGATGACCCTGCACATCCTGCTGTTCAAACTCAAGAAGAAGGTATTAACTTCTTTATTGAAGGCGATGATGAGTGGTTCTTCGATGGACATAATTTATCTGTTACACTTAACGATGGTGATGATTTCCCTCAATTTAATTATGAAAAATAAAAAAAAGCGTGGCTTCTGCCACGCTTTTTTTATTTCTTTTTAATTTCCTCATATTTCGCATACCACTCAGGATATAATTTTTTAAATGATACAGGGCGGAACCCTTCTTTTTTTGCACAAATATTCGTTGTACTTGCAGTAATGCAAAGCTCATCATCACCGTTATATATTTCATAACCATATACAACACGAAGCGGGCTCACAGTATCAATCCACGTTTTCACAATTGCTTTTTCTCCGTAACGCATCGCTTTGCGATATGAAATTTGCAAATCTAACACAGGAGAAATAATTCCTTCTTTCTCCATTTCAACATATGAAAATCCTAAATCTTGTATAAGTTTCGTGCGACCTAGTTCGAGCCACACCAAATAATTTGAATGGTAAACAACACCCATTTGATCTGTTTCCGCATAACGGATTTCAACTTCATGTTCTGCTACAAACATATGTATTCGCCTTCTTTCACTTCTGCTGCCTTGCATACATTTAATCATAATACACCGGAATCAAAAATAAAATAAAAACAGTGAATCTTTTCCTGAAAGGAGCAAGCATATGATTCAAATTGTAACTGTTCGTAGCGGTGATAGCGTATATAGCTTGGCATCAAAATATGGATCAACACCTGACGAAATAGTAAAAGACAACGGATTAAATCCAGCTGAAACGCTCGTTGTTGGTCAGGCACTTATCGTTAATACGAAAGGAAATAATTATTATGTGCAGCCTGGTGACAGCCTATATCGAATTTCTCAAACGTATAACGTTCCTCTTGCTAGTTTGGCTAAAGTTAATAATCTATCGTTAAAATCTATACTCCATGTCGGACAGCAATTATATATACCGAAAGGGACAAAACGAGCAGTAGAATCCATCGCTTATTTACAACCTTCAACAATACCGATAAAAGAAAGTTTAGTAAATGCTACACGTGCTATTAATCCATTTTTAACATATTTAGCCTACTTCAGCTTTGAAGCAAAAAGAGACGGCACTTTAAAAGAACCAACGGAAACAGCTAAAATCGCTAATATTGCAACTCAAGGCAAAACCATCCCTATGCTCGTTATTACAAATATCGAAAACGGGAACTTTAGTCCTGAACTAACATCTGTTTTGTTGCGTGACCCAACCATTCAAAATAAATTTATTACGAACATTTTGCAAACAGCTGAAAAATACGGTATGCGAGATATTCACTTCGATTTCGAGAATGTGGCGCCCGAAGATCGCGAAGCATATAATCGTTTTTTACGAAATGTGAAAACACGCTTACCTAGCGGGTACACATTGAGTACAACTCTCGTACCGAAAACAAGCTCCACTCAAAAAGGAAAATTCTTTGAAGCTCATGATTATAAAGCACAAGGGCAAATTGTTGATTTCGTCGTCATTATGACATACGACTGGGGTTGGCAAGGCGGGCCACCGATGGCTATTTCTCCTATCGGTCCTGTAAAAGAAGTACTTCAATATGCAAAATCTCAAATGCCTCCACAAAAAATTATGATGGGGCAAAATTTATACGGGTTCGATTGGAAACTTCCATTTAAACAAGGTAATCCGCCCGCAAAAGCTGTTAGTTCTGTCGCAGCGGTCGCATTAGCACGTAAGTACAATGTTCCTATCCGTTATGATTTCACAGCTCAAGCTCCCCATTTTAATTACTTTGACGAAAACGGTGTACAACATGAAGTTTGGTTTGAAGATTCACGATCTGTTCAAAGTAAATTCAATTTAATGAAAGAACAAGGTATTGGCGGTATTAGTTACTGGAAGATTGGTTTACCATTCCCACAAAATTGGCGTTTACTCGTCGAAAACTTTACGATTACAAAAAAGGGCTGACTTCCGTCAGCCTTTTTTGTACATTCTGTTAAGATTCATCTTTTATTTCACTTTTTAATGAATCAATACTTTCTAAACGTCTTTGATTTTTCGCTTCAATGGCAGCACGATCTTTTTCATTAGAAAGTTCCGCTGTTTCTTTTGCTTCATTAAAATTATCAATCGTATTTTGTACCATTTCTTGTAATTTTTCAGCGTTGTCATTTCGATTATCTGGATTCGGCATGTACTTCCCTCCTAATTCTTTATACATACCATCTTAAATTACCTATATTCCTTCAAATTTATACAAAAAAAGGAGAATGCAATATTCTCCTTTACTTTAACCGTTATCAACAATCGGTTGTTTACCAGTTTGGTCTTGCATTTGCTTCCCTTTATTGCCACCAGCTTTTTTCGATTGTGTTCCAATTTGATTTGGTGCAAAGTCTTTTGAATTCTTTTTCGGATTACCCATTACTATCGCCTCCTTAACACTAGTATCGTACTAGCGTTAAGAATTATTCAGCTTGCTTAAAAAGTTTCATTTCATAACGTTTTTCAATACGTTCTTCAATTCGATCGATTGCATCGCGATCGCTTAATAATTGTTGTTTATTTTCATTTACAAGTTCTTCAAACGATTTACGGCGACTTCTTCTCATGCTGCTCACCCTTTCTCCTTCGCTTTCTTACTACATAGTATGAGCAAATGAAAAACTCTTTAATCAGATTTGTAAGAAAATTTTATGTTTTAGTACTCCTAAAAAAGCTCCGTGTATAATAAATTAAAATGCCCCCGAAATCGGGACACAGATCAAAACACCTAAACCATCTGCCCCAATTCCCTTAGTACTTTTGGTATATTTCCAAAAGGATATTATTTCCTACAGGTTGTTAAATCGATAAATTGGATCGATACGTTACCATTTCATCCATATCTTAATTCGGAAAATATTTTGAATTCCAAGCAAATGTCCCTCGATTAATATTGGCTTTAGTTGTAATATCCTTAAACGTATATAATCGAATCTACCCCTTTTTCATGTATTAATTTAGTTCCTGTATAATGTATTGCTTCTTTAGTACGAGCTATACGTAAATCAGTGTATGCTTTTGCCAATTTTTCCCTTCCTGAATTTTTTTAGACATATTTTTATAAAGTGTTCAGAATACAACAGATCGGCTATTTCTGTTTACTGAACGTATGAAATACACAAACTATAATAATAAATATAAATAACCGACACTATGTTGGTTAAAAAATAGGAGGTACAAAAATGAAAAACCAAGTATCAATAGTAGTTGAACATGAATTGAATGACGTAACACCAGAAATGATTGACTGGTGGTGGGATAATATCGATAACTCTGAACGATATAAACTATGGCACCCAGAAGAACATGTTGATTTTAAGTGGCTAGTTGATCCTAAAGTGCATGGGCATGTAGGAGCCATATCAGCTTCAATCGAATCTGCTGGGGATGGACTAGAATTCCCGCTAAGAATCAGATGGGAAGACCCTAAAGATTGTCCTATAAATACCCATTACAGCCATGTTTTAATGGGTTCATGTTTAGATGATAATGACGATGTAATTTCACAAGTAATACATCAATACGAAAAATCCGAGAACGGTACAGTAATGACTTCTACATTCATTTTTCCGAAAGGATTACCACCATTTATTAATCTAAGTGGTTTATATAAACACAATGTAGAAGAAATGAGTGAATTCAGTAATTTTTTACCAGAACTTTTCAAAGAAAATTTGTAAGATAACTAAACAGCTTTACATTTAATAAGCGACTAACTAGAAACCAAATTGGCCCCCACCATTTTAGATAGGACTAAAATGGTGGGGGCCTTTCAATATCAAATCAATCACATTACTTCTTCTCAGTAATGTACTCTGCTCTTCAAATGAAAAACAACTCCGTTACATTTACATACTTTGTATGCGAATTCAGGAGGTGTTTTTTCCTATACCACGATTCGGGTTCACTTCAAAATAGCACACGGAGTTTTTTATACCAAAACTTTTAAATACTCTTTTAATTTTTCTTCTGCATTCACTTCACTTTCTTTATAATCACGCAGCGCTCGTAATACGAAATCATACTGTTCTAAAATATAACTTTCTAATTTCAAGACATCCTCTAAGTTATTAAGCATAATTCTCGTATTACCAACTTCACTTTTTAACGCAGGTTCACATTTTAAACTCGTACATATTTCTTTCACATCATCTTCTAATATTTCTGTTAATATGTATTTCTTTCGCCCTTTTACTTTTACTCTCATAACCGGATAAAAAGCTTTTATATCTAAATAGCTTCCTACACTCATACAACGAATCCATTCAATATCACGGTTATTTCGTACAAGCATTTCTTTTACCGCTTCAAATACTATTGTTTCATCAAGCACTTCTTTCTTCGCTTTTCTTTTTCCTTCTTCTTCAACTGATGCACACCTTTGATAAACTGCCGCACACGTAATACAATCGTCAAATGCATTATGAGAACTTAAGCGAATTCCAAGCATTCGTTTTAACGTTTCAAGTTTATGGTTAGGCGCGTGTTTCATATATTTTTTCGCCAAAAATACAGTATCGATAACTTTATTTTTCGGCTCAGGTAGTCCAAGCATATTTACATTACTCTTTAAAAAACGCATGTCAAAAGAGGCATTATGTGCCACAATAACATTTGTATGTAAAAATGCTAAAAATAAAGGTAACACTTCTTCAATCGTCGGTGCATCCGAAACGCGATAATTTGTAATACCTGTTAAACTCGTTATTCGTTCCGGAATTGGACGCTCCGGATTCACATAGGAAACAAACTGATCTACTAGTTCATGATTACGATATTTCACTGCTGCAACTTGAATAATTTTATCATTATAAGGGTTAAATCCTGTTGTTTCAAAATCAATTACAACATAATCTAACGGTAAGGATACATTCCCCACTCCAGACACTCCTTTATCTCTAAACATTTATATTTCTTTTATCATATCACGAAGCTTTCACTACTTGAAAAAGAAAAGGCAGAAACGATTATATTCCATCTCTACCTTTTCGCCGTTATTTTAATTTAGCAATCCGTTTTTCCATCTCTTTTTGCGTCATCGGTCCAATAAACTTATCCTGAATAACACCTTTTGTATCTATAAAATACGAAGTTGGGATCGTAATTACTTTATACGCTGTTGTCACATCAATGTTCTTGTCCATTAAAATAGGAAAAGTAATCCCTTTTTCTTTAGCGAAATTTCTTACTTTTTCTTCTCCCCCTCCTTTTTCTGAAGGCGTATAATTTATTGCTAAAATTTCTACATTTTCTTTATGTTCTTTATAGAAAGCCTCCATATCAGGCATTTCTTGCTGACAAGGTCCACACCACGTTGCCCAAAAGTTTAAAATAACTTTCTTCCCTTTTAAATCCGATAACTTTACCTTCGTTCCATCTAATTTTGTCAATTCAAAGTCTGGTGCACTCTTTCCTATTTCAATACCGTTCCTTGCGATCATCTCTTTCATAGCAGCTTCACTTTTTGCTGGCTTTTCTTGTACTACTTGATCCTTTTTACCAAACTGATCATAAGCTGCATATCCCGCTAAACAAAGTAACACTACAATAATCGTAAGCTTCCGCCACATCTTATATCACCCTAACGTGTTTATCTTCTTATAACATAATCACAAAATACTATATACCTTATTTTAGCTTATACGGACAAGCTTGGAAATATTCACATTCAAAATAGTTAGAATATTTATAGTCTAGATGAAATATTTACCTTTTTATCATATAATTAGAAATAAATACAAAACCTGCGAGGTGATATGTATTTTACAATTACTTATCAACCCTTTTACTTTTGCTTTCTTCACTTTACCATTACTATGTATTTGTTTTAGCGGCTTGCTATACAAATTCAAATGGGCTGCTATTATTATTTCTTTTACTGTTCCACTTATTTTTTTCATTATCGTCTCGGGATTTGATATACACCTAACTTTACAAAACTTAGACGTTTGGATTAGTTATAGTGCTGTTTATTCTGTACTTTCCTACATAACAGCAGCACTAATACGAAGAAAACTGCACATGTAGAACTTTCAAAAAGGGGGATTTTTATGAATCTATTTGAAAAAATACTATTATATATTCTTAGTTTTATATTTTCCCCAATCGGGATTATCACTTGGATCATCTCGCTCTTCAGTAAAGATCCTGAAAAAAAGCAAGTTGGACGTATTTGTCTCTATATCGCTTTAATCTCATTTATCCTTTTAGCCGGTCTCGGTATTCTTAGTTTCTTCACGATGACTACCACCACTACTATACAATAGTTATAGAAAGGATGATTGTTTTGGGAGAACATCCTATTAGTAAAGAACTTCGCTATATACGAATATGTTTAGTTGTTTTATTAATCGTTCTTTTATTTTTCAACGGTGAAAGAGTCGTTGAAATTTCTACAAATCATGATGCCGTAGAAAACGTTTCAACCAGTAATATGACACAGATTGCTGAAAATACATTTGCTATTCAAGAATATAATCCATCACTAAGTAGCGAACATACGGTCAAAATTTTCAAATATAATCCGGATACAAATCAACTTACTCTAGTCAAAGAGTTTAGCACTAACGATCCTGAATCTTATACGTATCAACTTAATAAGAGTGAATAAAGATAAGAGCGCTATATAGCTCTTATCTTTTTATTAGCATCTCTTTAAACAATGACTTACAAGTTAATAATTCTCTAGGATCCCCACATTCCACAATACTCCCATTATTCATGACGACAACTCGATCCGCTATCATCGCCCTCTCAACATCATGTGTCGTCACAATTCTCGTTACATTCCCTCCTAGCCCTTTCAGTATATTCCAAACCACTTCTTGATTGTTCGGATCTAATCCCGCAGTTGGTTCATCTAAAATAATGAGATTCGGATTTGATACAATCGCTCGCAATAACGCCAGACGCTTTCTCTCTCCTCCCGAAAACTCTTCTCCGCTTTTATGTAGTACAGTCTGAATACCTTCAGATAACCTCCAAATAATCGGCTTCGCATTTACAAGTTCAATATTTTTTTCTAATTGTTTTTCTAGGCACTCTTCTCCGAAATACATATTCTCTTTTACTGTCGTTCGAAAAAAACGAGGTTCCTGCCATATAGTAGTCATACAAGCTTTATTACCATAATAAGCAATACTACCATTAGATGGTTTATATAAGCCCGCGATTAATTTTAAAAGCGTCGTTTTACCTGCACCACTTTCCCCCACAATGATAACGAGTTCGCCAGGATTAATTTGCAAATGAATATTTTTAATTCTACATCTCTCTTCACCGTTCTCTTGAAATGAAACATTTGTTAATCTGATTCCCATCGCTCTTTCTACATTTCTGTATTCAGCCTGTATATCTAAAAAACAAAAAACTCGATTTGCCGAAGCGATTGCGACTTGCGTCATCATCAATAAATCACTCGCATAACGAACAGGGGAAAAAAGCATCTCAATTGTAGCTAATACTGCAACGAGCGATCCAACTTCCATATCCCCTTTTATTATTTTTTGTGCTCCTATAATAAGAACAACTATATACGTGACCGTTTCAATCACCGTTCCAACTATTCCAATGCAATGTTGCATCATCATCTTCTTTACTTCCGTTTTATAAGATTGTGCTGTTACTCCTTTAAATAAGTGAATTGCCCATTTTTCTTTTTGTAAACTCCGTATATCTTGTATACCTTTTACAAACTGTGACACCATCTCTACAACACTTGATTGATTTTTTTGAGCAATGCTTGCAATATTTCTTACCTTTTTCCCCATCAACATCGGAACCGTTGCACTTAAAAATAAAAATGGAGTTACCCACAATATGAACTTTGTATCTATATGTTGTAGTGCTATGAACGCACCTATAAATTGCGCAATAGCGTGTATATATTCTATTAATATAGAGCCATATAATCTGACCCAGTTTGGAATATCAGACACGACTAACGTTTCTAACTCTCCTTGTTTGACTTTCTCACTCTCTTCAAACGGTAATAGGAAAAAATGACGCAATACATCTATACGCTTCTCTCTTAATATTCGCTGACTCGCTTTTGAGCTTACATAATCAAATGAAAGATTGTTCACCCACATTAACAAGCGGCTAACTGTAAACAAAGTAATGTAAAGATATGCTCCCTTCAGCTCTCGTTGAATAAGATTATCTACAATTAGCCCCATAAATAGTGGCCGAGATAAATTTAAAATAGCTGCAAAAAGTCCACTGCATACAGCTGCTATTACTAATAATTTTTCTTTCTGTAACGGTAACAATATTCTTTTATATTCTTTCATGATGTTCCCTCCATTTTTTATAGTAAAAAGAAAGGGATGAAACCAAATGGTTTCATCCCTTTCCATAAAATAAGGAAGCTAACATACGTTAGCTTCCTTATCGTTCATTTCAATTATTTAGTTCGATACTTTAGACTCTTCAATTTTCTCACGAAGAACCATTTGCAGGATACCACCGTGACGGTAGTAATCAATTTCAACTTCACTATCGAAACGAGCTACTACTTCAAATTGTTTTTCATTGCCATCTGCATCGGTTGCAACTACTTTTACAAGATCGCGTGGTCTAACTGTTTTGTCGATTTGAATTTCAAATGACTCATTACCAACAAGACCTAACGTTTCAGCGCTGTCGCCATCTTTAAATTGAAGTGGTAATACGCCCATTAATACTAAGTTACTACGGTGAATACGCTCGAAGCTTTCTGCGATTACTGCTTTAATACCTAATAAGTTTGTACCTTTCGCAGCCCAGTCACGAGAACTTCCCATACCGTAATCTTTACCAGCAACAACTAGAAGACCTGTTCCATCTTCTTTATATTTCATGGCAGCATCATAGATAGATGTTACTTCACCAGTTGGCCAATATGTTGTATATCCGCCTTCTGTTCCTGGTGCGATTTGGTTTTTAATACGGATGTTTGCAAATGTACCACGCATCATAACTTCATGGTTACCACGACGAGAACCGTAAGAGTTAAAGTCAACTGGTTGTACGCCGTTTTCTAATAAGTAACGTCCCGCTGGTGTATGCTTACCAATTGAACCTGCTGGTGAAATGTGGTCTGTCGTTACAGAGTCACCAAATTTACCAACTATGCGTAAACCTGATAATGTTTCAACTTCACCTGGCTCTTTAGATAAACCTTCAAAGAATGGTGGGTTTTGAATATAAGTTGAGTCATTATCCCAAGTATATAAAGCTTCATTTGAAGTTTGGATTTCATTCCAACGCTCATTGCTGTTAAATACTTGTGCATATTCTTTCTTGAACAGTTCAGATGTAACAACGCTTTGAACTACATCTTCAATTTCTTTAGCTGATGGCCAAATATCGTTGAAGTAAACAGCATTGCCATTTGCATCTTTACCGATTTCATCATTTTTCAGGTCAATATCAACAGTACCTGCAAGTGCATATGCCACAACAAGTGGTGGTGATGCTAAGTAGTTCGCTTTTACAAGCGGATGAATACGACCTTCGAAGTTACGGTTACCAGATAAAACAGATGTTACTAATAAATCGTTTGCTGCGATTGCTTCTTCTAGCTCCTCTGCTAATGGACCAGAGTTACCGATACAAGTCGTACAGCCGTAACCAACTGTTTGGAAACCTAATTGATCTAAATATGTTGTTAAACCTGATTTGTCTAAGTATTCAGTAACAACTTTAGATCCTGGTGCTAATGATGTTTTTACGTATTCAGGTACTACAAGTCCTTTTTCAATTGCTTTTTTCGCAACTAGACCTGCCCCAATTAATACGTATGGGTTTGATGTATTTGTACAGCTTGTAATTGCAGCGATTGCAATTGCACCTGTTTTCATCGTTACTTCTTTATCTTCTAATGTAACCTTCACTTCTTTATCGAATTCTTGCTCATTAAATCCAAGTCCTTGTGTTCCAACTGGTGCTACAACAGCTTTGTGGAACGCATCTTTCATATCTGAAAGTGGAATTAAATCTTGTGGGCGTTTCGGTCCAGAAAGGTTAGATTCGATTGTATTTAAATCAATTTCAACAAGATCAGTGTAAATTGAATCTTTACTGTCTGCTGTATAGAATAAACCGTTTGCTTTACAGTATTCTTCAACAACGCGAATTTGCTCTTCATCTCTACCTGTTAAACGTAAGTATTCTAATGAAATATCATCGATTGGGAAGAATCCACAAGTTGCGCCGTATTCTGGTGCCATATTTGAAATTGTTGCACGGTCAGCTAGAGGCATGCTCTTTAGTCCATTACCGAAGAACTCAACGAATTTACCAACTACACCTTTTTGACGTAATACTTGTGTTACTTTTAATGCAACATCAGTTGCTGTAGTACCACTTGGAAGTGTGCCAGTTAATTTCACACCGATTACTTCAGGTACTGGGAAGTATGAAGGCTGTCCAAGCATTCCCGCTTCTGCTTCAATACCACCAACGCCCCATCCAAGAACACCGATACCGTTAATCATCGTTGTATGTGAGTCTGTTCCAACTAATGAATCTGGGTATGCAACTAAGTCGCCCTCAGCATTTTTCACCGCGTGAACAACTGGTGCTAAATATTCAAGGTTTACTTGGTGTACGATACCTGTTGCTGGTGGAACTGCACGATAGTTATCAAATGATTTTTGTGCCCAGCTTAAAAATTTATAACGTTCTTCATTACGTTTAAACTCTAAGTCCATGTTGAATGCAAGCGCGTCTGCCGTACCCGCTCTATCAACCTGTACAGAGTGATCAATTACAAGGTCTACAGTAATTTCTGGATTAATTTTATCAGGATCCCCGCCCATATCTGCCATTGCTTTACGAAGCGAAGCCAAATCTACAACAGCTGGAACACCAGTGAAATCTTGTAAAATTACACGAGATGGTTTAAACGGAACATCGATCTCTTGAACATCTTTCGTTCCCCATTTCGCTAAATTTGTAACATGCTCTTCTGTAATTACACGTCCGTCTACTTGACGAAGTACAGATTCAAGTAAAACTTTCACGGAATATGGTAATTGAGATACGTTGCCAACCCCTGCATTTTCAAGCGCTTTCAATTGATAATAATGATACGTTTTTCCATCTACTTCGAAAGTTGCACGTGATTGAAATGGATTATGTTTGACCATTATGTTTCCCCCCTGTTAAACGTGACTAAGTTGTCTGAATATAAAATGTAGACAAACTTTTCAATACCTTACGATAATATCTTATTACAACTTTCTAAATAAGTAAATAATAAGAAACTTATGGATTATCATAAGTTTTCTTTATCTTTCTAAATTTGAATAGTGTCCATGCTCTTTATTAATACTATTACCATAAAGTAAAGCGCTCTTTCAGCGTATTACTTTACGTTCATATATGCTATGAACAACTCATGGTTCGTCTATAAAAAATCATTATAGAGGTGAAAAAAATGGGTAAAAGAAAAGCCAATCATATTATTTCAGGAATGAATGCTGCACCCGCACAAGGGCAAGGTGCTGGTTATAACGAAGAGTTTGCAAATGAGGCGTTAACTCCAGCAGAGCGACAAAATAATAAGAAACGTAAAAAGAATCAGTAACAAAAAAACCAAAAGGTATGTCTGCCTTTTGGTTTTTTTCTAATGCTTATAACGTAATAACTCCGAAACCGTTACAAATCGATATCCTTGCTTTTTAAGCTCAGGTAAAATTTTCGATAACGCCGCCACTGTTTGGCTACGATCACTTCCTCCATCGTGCAACAGTACAATATCTCCACTTTTAGCATGTTTCACAACATGATTTACAATGGACTCAGTACCTGGATTCGCCCAATCACGAGGGTCTTGATGCCACGACCATAGAACAGTTTGATAACCAGCTTCTTTAGCTGTTTTAAATACAGCATCGTTAATATATCCGCCTGGAGGACGGAACAACAAAGGTTCTTTCACCCATTTTTTAAAGTATTTCTTTCCATCTAAAATATCATTTTCTAATTTTTCATCTGATGAATTACTCGCATACAAATGATTCATCGTATGATTTCCAATTTCATGTCCCTCTTTTAACACTTGCTTTACTAAATATGGATTACGCTGCACACGGAATCCAATCATAAAAAAAGTCGCTTCCGCCTTATATTGATGTAATAAATCTAGAATTTGCGGCGTGTATGTTGGATCCGGACCATCATCAAATGTGATTGCAATGACCTTTTCATTATTTGGCACTTCCCACGTTACATAGCCTGTTGGCTCTAATTCTTTTCTTAACAACATTTTAGCTTCCACTTTATCCACTTGAAATATATGTACTGCACAAATTAAAGAAAAAATTAATAGAATAATTTTTTGTTTCTGCATATTAGCGCTAAAAGTTTTGAGGTTGTTGAATTCACAACAACCTCATTTACTTTTCTAATTGATCTACATTTCGCATAATATTTTGGAGATTATTTTCGTATTGCTCAAGTTGTGGACGTTGTGTTTCCGAAGCTACTTCTAGCGCATTTTGAATCTGTTCATACGCTTCCTGGACCTCTTGGCGTAATTCTTTTAAATCATGACCGTAGTTTGGATCATTTTTCACAATGTTATTGAATATATTTTCTGCTTGTGTAACTCCTTGCTGTGCAGCTTGAAAAGCTTGTTGTTTATCTTTATGATATGGCATTATATGATCCCCTTTCTGTAATAGTTAGTCCCCTTTATCTTTACCCTTTTTTCTAAAAACATTCTCGTATAAATTCGCAAACTTCTCTCATTCTAAATAGAAAGAGGAGGTGTCACATACAATGGGAAAAAACAATCGTGAATCGAAAGAAAAAAAAGGACAACCTGAACCATTAAGCGGGTCTCATAAAGTAAAAAACCGTAACCATTCACGCCAAAAAAATCATGCGCATCATGATATGTAAAACAAAACATTCACACTAGCTACCTTTGCCACATACAATGTTTATATTTTTCCATTTATTCTTCACCCCTGGTTCATTCATGCATAACATAGTATGAATTGAGATTTTACGGAGGGTGTCTTACATGGGCAAGAAAAAGAAGGATTGTCTTTTTCATGTTGATGGTTTCGAAGAATGGATGGATCAATTTTGTTCTGATTCTTGTAGTAATTTTAGTTTTCCAAATCAAATTCATATTGACCTTTGTGAAACAGAACAAGAATACATTTTGGAAACAGATGTACCAAATGTGACTGAACAAAATGTACTCATTAAAAAGATGGAGACAGGCCTAAACATATGCATACTTCATAAAAATACTTCTTTACAGCGGACCATTCCTTTACCCGCTAATATTATTTATAAGAAGATGCTAGCCTGCTTAGAGAATGGATTTTTAGCCATTCATATTTCCAAAAATGAAGTTGCCGATAAGCATGAAAAGAAGATTCTTTTTTCAAATTGAGAGTTAACATAAATACAAAAATAAGCCCCAGTAACTTGCTGGGGCTTATTTTATTTCGCATGCATTTCTATATTAGAATTTCTATCATATCTTTTTTTCAATAAGCCTTTTGTAACTAAAAGTACAGGAAATGCTATAGTTGAAAATATAGCTAGCGCTGAAAATACTACAAATCCATTTTGGTACCCGTAATAATCGAGAAGTACTCCTCCAAACCAAGGACCAATTACTACTCCAATTCCTGAAAAGCCCATCGCTCCGAAGTATGTTCCTTTCAGATTGGAATCAGCGATCTCATCAATAAATACATCTGTCATTGAAAACATTAAAACTTCTCCAAATGTAAAAATAATTGTACAAATAGCTGCCTCTAACATGGATTCTACTAGTCCAAATCCAAACAATCCCCCGCTCACAAATAACGTTCCAACCATAATAGACGCTAATGGCGTATACTTTTTACACATTTGAATAACAGGGTATTGAATAACTACTACTGTAATTGCATTTAAAGCTAGCATATATGAAAACAACTTCACTCCATCCTGAAATATATGTGCATTTGCAAAATATTGAGATACTGTCGTGGTTAAATGTGAAAAACCACTATTACTCAAAATAATCCCGACTAAAGCAACTAAAAATACTACATCCTTTCGCAAAATACGAATTGCATTTAACATTGTAACAGGCTTTTCTTTATTTATTTTCTTTCGTTCCAGTGGATACTTCTTAAATTGGAACGCCAATATAGCTGTATATAAAATGTAAACTCCAGCGGCTACTAAAAAAGGAATTGTTGATTTTGCACTTCCGAGCTGTAATCCAACAATTGGTCCAATCGCAACCCCAACATTTATTGCACCGTATCGTAAGTTATAGACGAGTAACCGATACTCTGGTTTCGTTAAATCTGATAACAATGCTCTTGACGTCGGTTCAAAAAAGGACCTACATAATCCATTCAAAGCATTTAATAAAAAGAAACTTAAAACATGATCTGCCACTGAAAAACCTATAAATACAAACACCCAAACGATCATGGAACATATTATAATCATCTTTCGGCCGAATCGATCCGATAAATTCCCTCCGATAAAGCTAGCAAAAACTCCAACAAGTGCACTCGTTCCGATAATAGCACCCGTCATTCCAGCTGATACCCCTTTAACAGTCGTTAAATAAATTGCTAAAAATGGAATACTCATTGACGTGGCGAACCTCGCAAATAAAGTCCCTATTATAATTGTCATTCCTAACGGATGAATATTCTGTAACTTCCCCTTCATCTTCAAACCTACTCTCCCTATTCTTACATAAAAAAAGAAAGCAAAGGATCTGCTTTCTTTTCCCTTTTTATACTTGAGATGTTTGTACCCGAGCTGTTCGCGTTATGTCCATATCAATTCCATATGTAAACTGTAATTCCTTACAAACATCTTTAATTAAAATCGCGACATTATACGTTTCATTAAATTGTAAAACTATGCTTTCTACTTCTTCGTATGTATACTTATATTCTCCTGTAATGACACTTTTTAAATCAAAGCATTCATTAATACAAAGTTGTACAAGTAGTTGGTCATATTTTTCTAGTACATCTTCTTTCTTCCAAAGTAACTCCTTTACATATAACCGATCAAATTTCACACTTTCTCGGTTACAATCCGTTAAAATCCGGGTCATTTCATTTAGTTCTCGATATAATTCAGAAATATTTCTGCTTAAACTAAGCAGTTTATCTACACCGTTTTCATATAACATATTCATTCCACCCCCGCATTTTCTTCTTATTATAGCAAGAAAATTCTAAAAATAGTTTCTTTCTTCTGAAATATTAGGAAACTAATTTCAATTGCTTTACAATGAAACTAGCTAACACGAAAGGGGAAAGAAAATTGGAGCAAAAATTATATTACATCGACGCTTATACGAAAGACTTTACTACTAAAATTATAAAGCAAGATTATGATAAAGAAGGTAACTTATATGTTGTTTTAAATGAAACAGCCTTTTATCCAACAGGCGGCGGACAACCACACGACACTGGAACTTTAAATGGTATTCCGGTAAGTAACGTTGAAGAAGTAAATGGAGAAATTCGTCATTTCATAGTAGAACAATTACATACAGAAGAAGTAGAGGGTAAAATAGATTGGGAGCGCCGTTTTGATCATATGCAGCAACATACAGCTCAGCACATTTTATCTGCTGCTTTTTGGGATCATTTTAACATACCAACAATTGGGTTTCACCTCGGAAAAGAAACGATAACAATTGATTTAGAAACGGAAAATCTGCATGCAGAAACAGTTGAAAAGGCTATGCAAATTGCCAACAAAATTGTTTTTGAAAACCATCCGATCCGTATAGAGTGGATGAACTTAGAAGAAGCGAAAACATTACCTCTTCGCAAAGAACCGACTATGACAGAAAATATACGCGTTGTTATTATCGAAAACTATGATTACAACGGCTGTGGCGGAACGCATCCGAAACACACTGGTGAAGTAGGTCTTATTCAAGTACTAGGATGGGAGCGCAATAAAGGTAGTATACGCTTAACGTTTATCGCTGGCTGGCGCACACTAAAATTAATGGGTCAACAACAACAAATTATGAAAGATGTTTCTAAACAATTAAACAGTAGTGAAGCTGATATTCCAGCAAAAGTATCCCAACTTCTTACATCCCAAAAAGAAAACGAAAAAGCACTACAAACAATGAATGAAAAACTATTATTTGCAGAGGCAAATGAACTACTGCAACAGCCTTTAGAAATACACGGTGGTATACTTATTTCTAAAGTATTTACAAACCGCCTTATGCAAGAAATTGCAAAACTGTCTGCTATTATTACAGAACAACAAGAACATGCAATTACATACTTCGTTATTGAAAATGAGGACAAATTACAATGTATTCTTGCTTGTAGTAAAGCAGTGACACTCGATATGAATGCTCTTTTAAAAGATGCCCTTCCTACAATTGAAGGAAAAGGCGGAGGAAATAAAAAGAGTGCTCGTGGTGGTGGGAAAGCAATTATGAGTGGGGATGAGTTTTTAAATCAACTTGTTTCTTCTTTACAGTCAGCAGTGTAGATCATTTTATGAGTGGGATGTCATTGAACTCGATGATATCCTCTTTGCTGCTTTGCTTCGTACATAGTAATACAGTAAATGAAATTATATTAACGATTTTTCAAATATATCTATCATAAATCAAAATATATCAACGATCCTATAAGAAATATCGATTGTCCAACGACATACGACAATAAACACAACTTATAGAGTAAGAGGAGGCTGCTCCAAAATAACAGCCTTCTTTTATGTTTACAAACCAATATTTTGTTTTAATCCTTGGTAACTTCCTGCGTTCAAGAACTTTTCAGATGCAAGTTTAATGAACTTCTCAGAAAAACCATATCTACTCAATTCTTTGATCGGTACCATTTGCACATCTTGAATTGGATTATGATCAAATTCATTTGATGGTAACGTAATTTCCCCTGTAATCCTTTCAAGCAGAAACGTAATATGCAATAAAGATGGACTAGCATCTGGTTTATCACAAACATAGAGCAGCTTCTTAATTTTAACTTCTAACCCTGTTTCTTCTCTCATTTCTCGAATTATCGCTGCTTCTAACATTTCACCGTTCTCTACCCTTCCTCCAGGTAAAGACCAATTCCGATTAGCAATTTTTTGCTTTACTAGTAACACCTTTTCATCTTCAGTTAAAATTCCGGTAACACGAACTTGCATTACATTTTCCATATGTAATCTCCTCTTCCCATTATATTTACAAATTAATCCTTCCACAAAAAGAACGTACGTTTTATAATTAAAGAAAATTATGGAAGAAAGAAGTTGTTACATTCATGCGTCCACCTTTAACAAAGTCTATATCACTTGAAGATTTCCAAAACTATTATTGGTTAAAAGCAGAACTGCAAACATTTTGTCGTGAACATGATTTTCCAGCTAGTGGCTCTAAGATCGAAATAACCGAGCGTATCTCCCATTATTTAACTACTGGTAAAATATTAAAAAACAGCTCCGGTCAAAAGGTGAGTAAAGCCTCCCTATCCTATAAAGACCTTTCCCTTCAAACTGTTATTACTAACAATCACCGCTGTAGCGAAGATGTTCGTGCTTTTTTCAAAGAAAAAATCGGAGCAAACTTCCGCTTTACAGTAGCTCTTCAAAAGTTTTTTAAAGCGAATGTTGGAAAAACATATGAAGACGCGATTACGTTTTGGTATGAAGAAAACGAACGAAAAAAAGATCCTACATACAAAACTACTATCAGCGCGCAGTTTGAATACAATCGCTTTACTCGTGACTTTTTCGAAGATCCAAATAACAAAGGAAAATCAAAAGCTGATGCTATCGCTGCTTGGAATGAAATAAAAGCAAAACCTGGTAGCAATGTTTATACTCCTCAAAAAATAGAAAACTAGTTTAGGAGCTAGTCTTCTATTTTTTCAAATAATAGAGCAAGCCCTATCCCGCCCCCAATTCCTAATGTCGCAACTCCATATTTCATATACTCTCTTTTAGCCTGATAAAACAAGCGCGTTACAAGCATAGCTCCAGACGCACCGTACGGATGCCCGTGCGCAATTGCACCACCATTTACATTTAATTTTTCGTACGGAATTTGTAACTCCTTTGCACATGCCACAATTTTTGAAGCAAATGCTTCATTTATTTCAAAATAATCTATATCCTCTACTTTTAAATTCATTTCATTTAATAATTTATTCACTGCAAATATCGGACCAGTTCCTGGAAGGTTTGGATCCACTCCAACTACAGCACTGCGAACGAAACGAAGAACAGGCTTGTATCCTAATTTCCGGGCTTGCCCCTCTTCCATTACAAGAACAGCACATGCCCCGTCATTTACACCACACGAATTTCCTGCTGTTACCGTTCCATTTTGTAAAAATACAGGTTTCGTTCTCTTAATCATTCTTTCATAATTCATTTCTCGCTTTATAGATTCATCTAATAATCCATTAAAATAATGAGGTAATATCTCTTCTTGTATATATCCTTTTTCTAATGCTTGCAGCGTTCTTTTATAGCTAAGACAAGCATATTCATCTTGTATTTCTTTCGTTATATTATACTGCTCTGCAACATACTCAGCGGCTAATCCCATATCTGGATCCCCAATTATTTCAGGCGAAAACCGTGCTCTATTTTGAAAAGGTGACGTACTTGTACTCTCTACTCCCCCAGCGATATAACAATTACCTGCCCCGCCCCCGATATAATGACACGCAGTACGAATGGCTTCTAATCCTGCACCACATTGCCGATCAATCGTTACACCAGGTATATGATAACCGAGCCCTGTTTCTAAAGCAGATAATCTTGCAACGTTACCTCCTGGTCCAACGACATTTCCTAATATGACATCATCTATTTCTCTCTCAATTCCTTTGCTTAGAAACGTAAGAAGTGGTGCTGCTAATTGCTGAACTTCATAATCTTTCAACATCCCGTTTTTTTTACCAATAGGTGTTCTTTTCGCTTCTACAATAACCGCCCTATTCATATATCTTTTCCCGGTTTTCAATCATACTTTTTGCTTCGATACGAGCAATCTTCCCGCTATTTGTATAAGGTATTTCATCAACAAAGTGCCATTCTTTCGGTATTTTAAAAGATGATAATCGTTGTAAGCAAAAACTCTTCAATTGTTGCTTTGTAGCACTTCCTTTTACGATAGCGACAAGCTTTTCACCCCAATAACTATCCTCTACACCAACTACAACTATTTCATCAACAGCTGGATGTGTCTGTAGCACACTCTCTATTTCTTCTGGATAAATATTGATTCCTCCAAATAAAATCATATTCTTCTCTCTTCCAACAATATATATAAAGCCTTCTTCATCTTGATAGCCTACATCTTGCACTGTCATCCAGCCATCTGCAGTCAACTTTTGAGCTAAAACACCATCTATTATGTATCCTATAAAAAACTGATCACTTTTCACATACACAGTTCCTATCTCGCCTGTCTGTACTTCTTCTCCTACTTCATTACATATTCGAACTTGTACATTATGACAAGGTTTCCCTACTGAATTCGGTTTTCTTTCACTCTCTTCATCGACCAATGCTGTTACAAAGCTTAGCTCAGACGCACCATAAAACTCATATCTTTTTGCATAAGGTAACATATTCTTCACCTTTTCTTTCGCTTCAGCTTCCCATTTCGCTCCTGACGAAATAATTTTCATTTCATTTTCTATTACTCTATTTTCTTTATATAAAGACTCAAGCATCGTCGGTACTGTATACATGACCGAAATATTTTCAGTTTCTAACTTAGCCAACACTTGATTTGGAATGAATTTTCTCATAATATGTACGGTTTGCCCTAAATACAATGCACTTATTGCTCCATATAAGAACAAAGAATGAACAAACGTCCCAGCTATTAAAATAGAATCTTTCTTTTTCATATGAAAGTCATGTACATTACACTCAAAACTATGAACCCACGATTGTTGTCCACGTAAAAATGCCTTCGCCTTCCCTGTCGATCCTGATGTAAATCCCATATAAAAAGGAGCATTTTCTACATTTTCTAAAGGTGGATTGGTAGTTGGATAATTCTCTATCATTCTTTTCCATTCATCAATTTCAATTACTCTTCCTTCTTCATCCGATATATCATTTAACTTGTACCGTTCTGTCACCATCATATCTGGATTACTGATGGCTAGCCTTTCCTTTAGCTCACCCTGCTTCCATTTTATATCTAATGGTACACAAATCCATCCAGCCATAGCAGCACCAGCAAATAGTTGTAAAAATTCTATACGATTTTCTAGTACAATTGCTATAGTTTTATTCTTCGATTCTGTTGCGCGCAACCAGTTTGTTACTTTACAAACTGAATTAAACCACTCTTTATATGTTAATACTCTATCATTTTCCTTTATCGCTATTTTATTCGG
Source organism: Bacillus cereus group sp. N8 (assembly GCF_016483685.1). Taxonomy (NCBI): domain Bacteria; kingdom Bacillati; phylum Bacillota; class Bacilli; order Caryophanales; family Bacillaceae; genus Bacillus; species Bacillus cereus group sp. N8. Next base: position 327,891 of record NZ_JAEHBK010000003.1, read on the forward strand.
TTGTAAAGAGGCATGCTGTTTATATTCTTTTGTAATCCCCATATGAGACGTCCTTTCTTTACAAAATAATAAAAAGAAACACGCAATTAGCGTGTTTCTTCTCTCTTATCCCGCATTTGTATATTTTCTATTCTTCAAAGCGGGCGTAATAATATGTTTCAATGAACGATGTAACCTTGTCACAAGAATTGCTGCTATAATCGCTTTTATGCAATCACCTGGTAAAAATACAACACTCACTTTCATCGTTTCCCATACGGAAATATCCATTACGAAAGCTTGTACAATGATACCAAATACATAAACTACGAAAATACCACCAATTATATTAATGCATAATACTTTTATAATAGAAACTTCACGTAAACGTTCAATTAAATAACCAATTACAAATGCTCCTGCAATATAACCAAGTAAATATCCTGCACTTGGCCCAACAAATACGCCAGGCCCCCCGCGTCCACCTGCAAGTAGTGGTGCTCCAACTCCTACAATAAGTAAGAAAATAAGCTGACTTAGTGCACCTAGACGTGATCCTAGCAATCCACCTGCAAGCATGACTCCAAGCGATTGCAATGTAATAGGAACAGGTGTAATAGAAAGAGCAATCGGAGGTATTAACCCTAACACTCCCATAATAGAACTAAATAAAGCGACGAAAACTAAGTTTTTTGTATTCATATTTGCTTCTCCTATTTGTAAACTTAAAATCCATTTCAGATAACATATTATAGGGGTTATATTATCTTTCTATTCACCTTTTGTCAACTTTATTTTATTTTAAGTTAACAAATATAAGTTCAATTATTTCTCTTTATGCAAATGCTCAAGTTCTTTCCGAAGCGCCTGTTTTAAAAACTTCCCAACAGATGTTTTCGGAATTTCCTCCATAAATACAATATCGTCTGGTAACCACCACTTCGCAAACTGTGGTTTTAAAAATTCATATAGTTCTTCTTTTGTAACAGTACTATTTTTCTTTTGTACAACACAGGCAACTGGACGCTCTTGCCACTGCGGGTGTGGGATTGCAACGACAGCCGCTTCAAATATAGCGTCATGTGCCATTAGAGCATTTTCAAGGTCAACTGAGGAAATCCATTCTCCCCCGCTTTTAATAACATCCTTCGTACGATCAACAATCTTTACGCACCCTTCCTCGTCAACCGTAACGACATCTCCTGTATATAACCACCCATCTCGAAAACCTTCGACAGTACGATCATCGTTATAATAGCTTGCAGCGATCCATGGCGCTCGTAAACATAGTTCTCCCATCTCCGTACCGTCCCACTTCACTTCCCCATTTGTACCGACTACTTTCATCTCTACACCAGGGACAAGATATCCTTGTTTCGATCTTATCTCAAGTTGTTCTTCATACGCCAAATCTGTTTCATAGCTTTTTAGACGTGCAAGCGTTACGAGTGGACTTGTTTCAGTCATTCCATATGCATGTACGAAAGGAACATTATATTTTTGCTCAAACGCTTTAATAACACTTTTCGGTGCAGCTGCGCCTCCGCATAGTAATCTCGTTATACTAGATAAATCGAAACTATTATTTTCTAACTCTTGTAAAACACCAAGCCAAATTGTCGGCACACCTGCAGCTATCGTTACTTTTTCAGTTTGAATCATTTCTAATAAAATTTTCGGCGTAAACATCGGTCCCGGAAGAACTTGTTTTGCCCCAAACCAAGTAGCCGCAAAAGGAAGTCCCCAAGCGTTCACATGAAACATTGGCACAATAGCCATTGCTGCATCACTTTCCGATAAAGCCGTCGTATCCGCTAATCCGAGTGCCATACAGTGCAACACTGTACTGCGATGTGTATAAACAACACCTTTTGGATTCCCTGTAGTCGCTGACGTATAACACATACCAGCAGGTGTGTTTTCATCAATATCTTTAGCAAACTGGAAATCCGGGTCGCCTTCTTCTAAAAGTTTCTCATAATGATATACAGGTTGAAGTGTAGTTTTTGGGAGTTCCTCTTTATCAGTCATAATAATATATGCTTGTACAGTCGATAATTCAGACTGAATATTCTCAATGAGTGGTACAAGATCTTCATCAATAAGTAAAATACGATCTTCTGCATGTTGAATAATGTATGAAATATGTTGAGGAGATAAACGAATATTAATTGTGTGTAAAACAGAAGCAATACCTGGAATAGCAAAATATGCCTCCACATGTCGATGATGATTCCACGCTAACGTTCCTATGCGCTCGCCTTCTTTAATTCCGAGCTTTTTTAACGCACTTGAAAGTCTTCTTGTCCTTTCCCCTAGCTGCTTATACGTTAATGTCGTAACTGTATCATGTGTCCGTGAAATGATTTCTTTCTTTGGGAATAGTTTTTCTGCCCTTTCCATCATAGAACTAATTGTTAGAGGTACATTCATCATCATATTGTTTACATCCTCCCTTTAAAGCCTTTTCATTTCGTTCATTATAACAGACTTCTACAAATAATTACGACATTTTTCTGTATTTTCTGAATTATTTCTTTGGAAATAATTCTAATAAATAAGAACCATGTTTTGAATACATACGATACAAAACATGGTTCTCTCCTATTTAAAAACTATCTACCTTTTTCCTTACTTTCTTTTTTAATTTGAAAATGAAACGATTACTGTACTCTTCATTTTCAACTAAAATTTTATACGTTTCTAACACTCCTAAAACGCGAACGAAAAGATAGAAACCTATAGCAATAAGAACAACACAGTAGGGATAATATTGTACTAACTCTCCTGAAGTGATATGCTTTTTCTCAAACAAAAATGGTATTGCACCCGCTGCTATGAAACAAAGTCCAACAATTACTACTACAGCATATTTCTTTTTAATAGTCGCATATCTTTTTGTCAATTCTTTTAAAAAGTTTGGATCAAATAGTAGTTCTTCCTTTTTCAATACATTGTATCGACTCTCTTCTATCGTTACAGGTACCATAATCGCTCCAATTCCAAGGACAGCAATAATAATGATAAGGAATGTAGACATTGTTGGATCTTCTTTAAATAATAAATACGGTATTGTAGATAAAATAAGCAAACTAAACCCTAATGCGATATATTTAGAAATTTTTTGCCCATATACTATATACCCTTCTGCCATTTCCTTACTTACATAATAACCATGTTCCTTTTCATTACTTTGCTCAGCAGTTTCTTTTAATAAGTAATCAAGCGATACTTCAAATACATTTCCAATCATTATTAGCTTTTCAGTTTCTGGAAAACCTTGACCGTTTTCCCATTTACTAACCGCTTGCCTTGTCGTGTTTAATTTCTCAGCTAATGCTTCTTGAGAAAGGTCTTTTTCCTTTCTTAATTTAAAAAGTTTCTCACCAAATCCCATATGTGTGTCCCCCCTTGTTTTCTTAACTAAATTGTATGTAAACATTGCCCCTATCTCTATCTTCCTGCGGTTGCACTTTGTCAACTTACGGTTGCGATTATGTTATATGGCGGTTTTGTATACGTTTTAGCTGTTTTTCTTCTATGATTATGGCGTTAATAAAACAACCCCTCTCAATAACCAATTATAACAATTAAAGGTAATTATTGTATAAAAAAACCCAAAAAACTCCTTTATTCATTTAAAGGAGTTTTCGTTATGAACCATTCTAAGATGACTACTTTTTCTTCTATATATTTTTCTGTGTCATGTAATGAATGATGAGCATCTCATACAGTATATGTTTTTATCTCTTTTTTTAAGGCGTACTCATATATATGTAAAATTTCACTTTTATTAAATTAACTTAATGTAATATGTTTCGTATACGACATTTTATATTACCACTTCTCAACAATCATAACGGCTTCTGCTTAAACTTTTCATAATTCCGCACCTTTAATGAAAGGATATTCCCGCAATCTGTACAAATATAAGCATCTACTGGTGAAGATGTGAACATCGTCTCCTTTTTCCGTATTTGTGCATAACCGATAAACTCACCTTCTCCTATGTTTTGAGAACCGCAATGAGAGCATGTCTGCACGTCTTTCTGTTTCATGAGAGCACCACCTTTAATCTGTTTCCACTCCCTTCGACAGTTAACTTCCATTTCCCTTCCAAAAAACCTCTTATTCTCTTACATTTCAACAGGAATCTCAGAACGAAAATCGTATATGTACTATGAACTATATTAATTGACGGAGGAATCTTATGAGTACTATTATGACATTCAATGCAGCACAAGAAATTGAAAACGCAGAAATAGATATGCTTTCTTCTAGATTAAAGGCATTACAAGCGATGTCAGAAAATCCAATGCAAGTACAATTGAAAAAGTTTGGGAGTGCTACTGCCTTTTCATCAAAAATAATCGCTGGTCCTACTTTTAACACAGTAAAGGGCATTGCATTTACAAATACAGACGAGATAGATGAAATCATCTCTTATTATCAATCACTACAAATCCCTTGCCGTTTTGAAATTACACCGGCTCAAGGCACAACTGAACTATTTCAATACTTATCTCAAAAAGACTTTTACCAATCTAGCTTCCATACCGCTTTATATAGTATACCGGGACAAGATTTTTCGCTCCCCCCTTCTAACATTTCAGTACGCAAACTGAAAGAAAATGAGTTTCATACTTTTGCAGACATTTATGTTCAGGGCTTTAACATGCCTTCATTTACAAAAGATGGCGTTCGTCGAAATAATGAAATTCTTTACAATCAGCCTGGGTGGCATTTTTTCATAGCCGAAGTTCAAAACACTCCAGCTAGTATAGGGGTACTCTACATAAATAAAGGTGTCGCCTCACTAGCTGCTTCTGCTACTTTACCAGAATTTCAACGTAAAGGTTGTCATACTGCATTAATTCAAAAACGGATTGAGACCGCTGTTGAATCCAATTGCAATTTAATAGTTGGACAAGCTCGCTTTGGTAGCGGCAGTCAAAATAATATGGAACGTGCCCATATGAAAATCGCTTATACGAAATCGATATGGACTGCAAAAGACATGTAATTAACATTCTTTCTATTACAACCTTATACATTTTATCCCACTATTCGTCGGGCTGCCCGTAAAAGCCCGATTGGTGAGGGCTGATAATCAGTGGAGGATGAACAAAACCCCCACTGATTAAATTTTCACTTTATGACAATTCCTTTTCTATCCCATCAATCATTTGAATATTCAAACAAGATTTGTTACGCTATTACTAGATACATCATTCAACTTGCAATATGAAAAGAGAATTCTACTCAAACTACAAGGAGGAGAAATGTATGACTAAACATGATTATGGTTTAAAAGAAAAAGTAGAAGGTGCCATTGATAAGGTAAAAGGCGAAGTAAAAGAAGTTGTTGGGAAAGTAACTGACAATAAAAAATTACAAGCCGAAGGAAAATGGGATAAAGTAAAAGGTAATGCAAAAGATACTGTCGGTAATATAAAAGAGAAAATACATGAATATAAAGAAAACAAATAAAAAAGAGCCATCTGGCTCTTTTTTATTTACCCTCATTCTTCTCTAACACATATAAATCTTCTTCAATATTCGTTAATTTCTCACTTACAAGTTTTCTTGCATCTCCAATTGCTTGATTGTATGCAAATGGTCCTACTAACTTTATCATTTCTTCTATTAAACGTTCTGCTTGGAAACGTCCAATCTCATCTAAATCTTCTTCAACGAAAAATTGCTGAATTTGTGCTACAAGCTCTTCTTTTTTATCATTTGGTATTTTTATGTTCATCATCATTCGTTACTCCTCTATATTTAAGATAATACTTTTCTTAACTCTACCATAGAAAAGCGATTTCCTGGACAAGTTTTTGTAACCCCTTCTAACTCCCTATGGCCGAGTATATTTCCTTTCTCTATGGCAAACTGCTTCATAAACATTTTACATAAAGAATATAATGAATTCATTTGCGGGGTAGTAGGATCATATTTATCAAAATTTCCCGTCATACATATTCCAATTGTGTCACTATTATTATCTTTCGCATGTGCTCCAATATGTAAACCTCGCCCTTCGACTACAGTTCCATCTTCTTCAATAAAATAATTGTAACCAATACCGCTCCATCCTCGTACTTTTTGATGAAATTCATGGGTTTTATACACATCCCATCCATCTTCTGACGTATGGTGGATAATAAGCTTATTTACTTTTTCTAAAGGAACTAACTCATCTTGAAATGTTAAATTTGCACATTTAATTTCCATATGAACGTCCTCCTCTTAAAAATCAATCATAATAACTGTTTTATCATCTGGTCTTATTCTATTTTCCCCTTCTAACTCTTCAATGATTGCTACATATTCTTTTATACTATTCTTTCTTATATATGCTACAGTTTGTTCTAACGACCACTCTGGGTGGAACAATCCATCTGAACAAATAAAGATCCCACTTACGTCAGCTACATGTAATTCTCCATGTTGTAAATAGGTCATCGCTTCCTTCATACCATTTGCGACTGAATAGCCATTTGGCATATTTGCAAGATAACGATTGTATTTCAACTGTTCCCGAACCTCCTGAAAAATTTGTTCTTCCGGGACTGGTAAACCTTTTTTTCGATCCTCTTCTCTCTTCTTTTTTGCACGTTTACTAATTCCTTGAACTGTATCTTTCGTTAATACTTGCATCGTTCCATTTTGAAGGATTGCGACAATCATACAATCACCTAGCTGTGCATATTCCAGTTTTTCGTCAACTATTCGAACTGCCGCAACACATGTACACCACAAATGATCTTTTTTTCTCGTATCAACCTTATAGTCTAGCATCTTGTTCTGTAATAACGCATTCGCTTTTGCCACTTCAACTTTTAAACTATTAATCTCCCGTAATGAAGTAAAATGACTTACAAATAAATGCGAAGCGATGTATGCTCCATTATGTCCCTTTTCATCACGAAACGGGACAAGCGGTGTTGCGCCATCACATACACCGTACATCATGTTATGCTCATTACAAAAAAATGAATCCTCACATTCTTGTTTTAAAGGGCTTTTCTGTTGATACGTCATTATCTCCATTTTTGTATCCCCTTCCACTTTTAAAAAATCAAACTTTTTAGACTACTCCGATTTCCCGAAATAAACTGTTTTTACCCAAAACTTTCAATTTCATATATAATCTTGAAATAATATGATTATTTAGTGAAGGACGGGAAAGAGATGGTCAGATTTCTTGGTGTTATTTTTGGTTCTATTATTATTGCAATTGCCTTTAATCTTTTCCTTATCCCCCATAAAATTTTAAGTAGTGGAATTGGCGGAATTGCTATTGTTTTAGGAATTGCAACCCCTGTGAACACAGGTATTATTAACTTTGTATTGAACTTACCTATCCTCATTTTAGGATACATAGGTCTTGGAAAAAAAGTAATTTTTAACACAGTTGTCTCTGTAATTGTATTATCTGTTGCACTATATTATATTCCTGTAAAAGTCGTGGCAACAGACCCACTTTTATCATCTGTATTTGGCGGTGTCATCGCCGGAGCTGGTATTGGTCTTGTCTTTAACTGCCATGGTTCAACTGGTGGATTTGATATTATCGGTATGTTGTTATCTCGTAAGCGAGATATTAAACTTGGTGGATTCCTTATTGCATTAAATACTGTTGTTGTTGTCATTGCAGGATTTTTCTTCACTTGGGATGTTGCCCTTACAAGCTTACTTTCAATTTATGTAACTGGTAAAGTAATTGATGCCGTTCATACGAAGCATCGTAAAGTTACACTTATGATTGTAACAAATCAAGCAGAAGAAATGAAAAAAAAGCTTCTTTCAACTGTAGTACGCGGAATTACATTACTGGATGGTGAAGGTGCTTATTCAAACGAGAAAAAACGTGTACTTATGACAGTCGTTTCTCGTGAAGAGTTAGCAAGTATGAAACTAACGATTTCCGAAATTGATCCTCATGCATTCGTTAATATTACGGAGACTGTTGAAGTATTAGGATTGTTTAGAAAAGCGTAAAAAACTAGGTGGACCTCCACCTAGTTTTTATTTTCCATAAATTCAATTCGATTTCCAAACGGATCTGACACGTAAAATCTAATCACATCTGGTCGTGCATTATCATCTATTATTTCAACACCTTGCTTTATTAACTCTTGTTTAAATTCATTAATTTTCAAAACATAAAAAGCTGGATGCGCTTTTTTAGCTGGATTAAAGTTTTGCTCAACTCCGATATGAATCTCTTGATTTCCACACTTAAACCAACACCCACCACGCTTCTTTAATTCCTCTGGTTTGGGGATTTCCTCCATACCAATTTTATTACCATAAAATTCTCGTGCTTCTTCTTCACATCCTACGGGCGCGGCTACTTGTACATGATCAATTCCTTGAATATAATTTTTCATATTCCTTCCCCCTCTTCTATTCTAATGTTATAACGAAAATACATTCATGTAACTTAGAAAAAATTAATAAAGCAATATAAGATTCTCTTATTATCACCTTTTTTTACCTTACACTAAAAATAAAAAAGAAAATTTATTATATAATTTCCATTTTTTATAGAAATACACATTGCACCTATATTATAGTTAGTACTAGATTAATCTTTTTAGATGCTAGTTGTACGGAGGAAATATTATGAGTCGTAAAAAATATTCATCTACTCAAAAAAAGCGTCATCCGAACGTATCTGGACGCTTGCGAAACCATATACAAAATCGTTCTTTAGCAGAAATGTATGCATCTCTTTTTGAACATAATCCTGATAGTATTATTTCATTGAATTTAGAAGGAGTTATTTTACATATTAACCCCGCTGCTGAAAGAATATTGGGTTATACTTCTAGCGAATTAGAGCGAAAAATAATCACTTCTATTTTAGAAGCACATATTTTTGATCAAGTACTACAATACATAAAAAATACTGCAGCTGACAATCAAAAAGAGTATATCGTCTCTATTTATCATAAAGACGGATATTCACTAGATGTCGTAACAAAATTAGTTCCTATTTTTGTTGAAAACCGTTTAACAGGTGTATACGCCATTATGAAACCCCTTGAAAAATCAGAAAGAATTGAGAAAACATTACAAGAGAGTGAGAAACGATTACGCACATTAATGAATTCAATGCCTGCGTTTGTTATTTTTAAGGATCATGAAGGGCGCTGGCTTGAAGCGAATGACTATGCACTTTCTTGTTTCAATTTCCATAACGTTCCTTATCATGGAAAAAGAGATAATGAACTCATTCAATATAACGAAGCGTATCGGGAAGCTTTTTTGCATTGTGAAGAAGTTGATGAACTAACATGGCAAAAAGGACAAATTCTTCACGGAGAGGAATTTATTATACATAGAGATGATTTCGACCTAATTTTAAGTATTTCAAAGGTCCCACTCTTCCACCCTGATGGCTCACGCAAAGGTCTTATAGTGATGGGAAGGGACGTTACCGAACTAAAAGAAACTGAAAAGTTATTACGAAAATCCGAAAAGCTTGCAGTAGTAGGACAACTGACAGCTGGAATTGCCCATGAAATTAGAAACCCACTCACTTCATTAAAAGGATTTTTAACATTATTGCATCCAGAAATAAATGAGGAAAATAAATGGTATGTGGACGTTATGTTGAGTGAAATTTCACAAATGGAATCTATAACAAGCCAATTTATGGCGATGTCTAAACCACAAGTGTTATCTATTCATACATGCAACGTACAGGCATTAATTGAAGAAGTTGTAACTTTTATTTTACCAACAGCAATTATGCATAGCGTTCATATCATCATGGATCATTTCGATTATATTTCTGACATTCAATGTGACAGTAATCAATTAAAACAAGTTTTTATTAACATATTAAAAAACGCAATCGAGGCGATGCCCGATGGTGGTAACATATTCATTCAAACAGCTTCGTTAGAAAATGATTTTGTTTCAATACGCATTATTGATGAAGGTTGTGGGATTCCTGAAGAGCGCATGGCTCGTCTTGGCGAACCTTTTTATAGCTTGAAAGAAAAAGGAACTGGCCTCGGCTTAATGATGTGCTATAAAATCATTCAAGAGCATCACGGTAAATTATTCATTTCCAGTGAATTAAACATAGGAACAACTGTCGATATCCAATTACCGATTGCTACAGCCCAGCCTGTAACAAACTCTTAACTATGCTACATTAATATAGTAAAAGACATCTGTTATAAGTAGTTGGGTTATTGTGGAAAACATCTACACTAATACGTTAAAAAGCTCAAAGTCCCTATATGACTCTGAGCTTTATTTTTGTATACGATTTATTTTATTAAATCCACTCTTTTCCATGTTTACGAATAAACTGAATATCATTTTCATAATGTTCAAGATGCCCTTCATCTATCATCTTTTGGAAGTTCATATCGCCTTCTAGTGCTTTTCTTTTCATGTATTTACATAATCCCTCTAATCGTAGCAATACCATCTCCAGATAATCTTCTTCCATACCCCCACCGTAAGATTCAAAAAATAATTTAACCCTTTGCTTTATACGATCCGCATGCTGTAATGAACTATAATAAACTGCCTCACCTGTTTCTTTATAATAAACTCTACTTAATGGGACACAAGTGTAAAGAGTATAGGCTATGTCCCAAAGTCTTGGTCCAGGACCAGCAACATCAAAATCAATAATACCTACTGGTTTTTCGTTATTAAAAATAATGTTGTATATTGCAAAATCATTATGGCATACAACCTCTATTTTATTTGGAGTATTATCCATCGGTTTCCAATCATCTGATAACGGGAAATCACTCACAGCATCATGATAAAGACGGAGCATCTTCGCTATTTCTTTTAAAACATCATTAGACCACATGTACTCTTTTAAAGGATAATTACCGGCTTTCCCTTCAATAAATGATAATATCTCTCTATCTTTATCATCAATACCTAAAAACTTTGGTGCATAACTAAAACCTTTGTTTTCCAAATGTTTTAATAGCTTATGAATTTTCGTACTGCCTTTCTTTAATTCTCGTCGAACAGTATCTTCCGAACGATATACGTTTGAAACATTCCCTCCCGTTAGCATTTCTTCATTTTCGTAGTTTGCCATCTAATAGTTTCCCCCTCATTATTAGAAAAATCCACACTCCTGCTCATTAACAAACAGGAACCCCTTTACTTTTCTTTATATTTTAACATAGTTTTCCTATTCTCTTTTAATCCCTTAAATTACAACAAAAAACGGGTATAAAATCATAAAGATTTTATACCCGTTTTAGTCTATCATTTATGCCTGTGAAACCATTTTTTCATACCATTCTGTTGCCTTCTCTACTTCACCAATCGTTAATTGATGCCCTCTATTTTCCCAATGCATTGTTACATTAGCATTTGCGTTTTCTAATAGCATCTTCAATTCCTCTGACTCAGAAGGTGAACAAATTGGATCATTTGTTCCAGCAGCAATAAACACCGCTTTCTCTACTAAATTAGGAAGTTCTATCCCTCTTCTTGGGACCATTGGATGATGAAGAATAGCACCTTTTAATGCATTTTCATAATGGAATAATAAACTCGCTGCAATATTTGCTCCATTTGAATACCCAACAGCTACGATATTATCTCTATCAAATTCATATGTTTTTGCTGCTTCATTTAAAAATTCATTTAATTCCTTAGTACGGAAAACAAGATCCTCTTCATCAAAAATACCTTCTGCTAATCGGCGGAAGAAACGAGGCATACCATTTTCTAATACATTTCCACGAACACTTAATACAGAAGCTTTTGGATCAATTCTTTCTGCAAGCGGTAATAGATCTAACTCATTACCACCTGTACCATGAAGTAATAACAATACTGGCTTTGACGTATCTTTTCCTTTTTGAAAAACATGTTTCATCATAATTCTTTTCCCCTTCCAATCACTTTAGTCTAAATTTCTCACTTCAAATGGTAAAAGTGTTTGTTCAATCTGTTTTCTATGTGTTTCATATCGCTCCGGTAACTTTAAATCCTCACCCATCGTCTCTAAAGATTCGTCATGGGCAAAACCAGGAGGGTCTGTTGCAATTTCAAATAAAATTTCCCCGTGTTCTCTAAAATAAATCGCATTAAAATAATTTCGATCTTGCACAGGAGTTACACCGTACCCAAAGCGAGATACATGTTCTCTCCAATCTAGTTGATCAGCATCGTCGCTCGCTCTCCAAGCAATATGATGAACTGTACCAACGCCCATCTGACCGCGTCCGATTGTTGATAATTTTAAATCAATAATATTTCCAATATCAGCAGAAGAACGGAATCGAACAAATTCACCCTCTTCTCCAATTTTCTCAAGACCCATAACATGCTCTAATAATTCAGCTGTTTTTTGAGGTTGTGCAGATAAAAGAACAGCTCCGCCAAATCCTTTAATTGCTACTTCTGGTGTGACTTCTCCAAAATTCCAATTATTTAATTCGCCCTCTTCTCTTTCAACTAATTCTATATGCAAACCGTGTGGATCATCAAATTCTATATACTGTTCTCCAAATCGAATCATCTTTGTATACGAAACATCAAATTTTTCTAATCTATTTTCCCAAAACTCCATTGCACCTTTTGGCACAACATAAGAAGTAATTCCTACTTGACCGTCTCCAATAATTCCTTGGCGAGCACCTGCCCATGGGAAAAATGTAATAATTGTTCCAGGTTTTCCTCCTTCATTACCAAAATAAAGATGGTACGTACCTGGATCATCAAAATTCACTGTTTGTTTCACTAAACGTAACCCTAATACACCAGCATAAAAGTCTACGTTTTCTTGTGGATGTCCTACAATTGCTGTAATATGATGGATTCCCATTGTTTTCTTTTCCATTTCTTCCACTCCTTTTTTATTTCATTACAAAAAACGTTTATTCGCTAAATTTCATTATTCATTTTGTCCATATGATAAAGTTCAATCCGCAATACTATCTTTTTCAAAATTGAGGTATTTCTCTAAAGAACTAACACATTTCATTCAGCTCAGAAATTATCTCGAATTCGAGATAATTTACAAAAAAATTACAGTTCTTACAATATGCTTAGTTTAACATTATTTAAAATAATTTTTTATTGTTTTAACTACCCTTAAAATTTATCTTGAATTCGAGATTTATTATAATCTAATTAGTTTTTATTGTCAATGAGTATATCGTTTCACTTTTTCATCAAAAGCAATATTCTGATAACTAATACCCATACTACTATAATCAAAAAAGCCATACAAATGTATGACTTTTACCAATATTTTTTGTTCTAATATATGTTTACTTCTCACTTACAGCAGGAAACAATTCCGACAGAACAACTACCCTCCCCATCTCATCTTTAAATACAATATGTTCTCTTGTTAAATGGCGTGGGCTCTTTACCCCTGCTGCTGCCGCTAATGAAAACAAACTATATCTCATACTAATAACATAGTTCATTACTCGCCATTTTTTCTCATACGGATCTAATGCTTTTTGGTAGTGTGGATTTGTAGTTGCAACCCCCGATGGGCATTGTCCTGAATTACATTGAAGTGCCATAATACAGCCACTCGCCATCATAAATCCACGTGCTGAATTTACGGCATCTGCACCGATAGCTAAAGCAATCGCCACTTTATCTGGTGTGACTAATTTCCCAGAGGCAAACACCTTTAATTTATCCCGAACACCAAAATGATTTGCTGTATCAATAAATGTAAGTAATGCGGGTATAAGCGGAAGTCCCATACTATCTGCCATCGATTTATACGTAGCACCCGATCCACCTTCTGAACCATCAATTGTAATAAAATCTGGATAAATATTTAATTCACTCATTGTTTTTAATAAATCTTCCAGAGGCTTCTGCTGTCCAATTACGATTTTCATCCCGACTGGCTTACCACCGTTTTCTTGCAACTTTTGAATAAAGTAAAGTGTATCCGCTGCATTTTTTAAAAATGAAAATCGATTCGGTGAATTAATCGTCTCCCCTTCTCGTACGTTCCGAACAGAAGCAATTTTCTCATTTACTTTTTGTCCCTCTAGATGGCCACCACGTATTTTAGCACCTTGCCCAAATTTTAACTCGAACGCCTTAATATTACTTTCTTTCGCTTTATCTATAAATTTCTCCATTGAAAAATTCCCGTCTTCATCACGGTATCCGAATAACCCTGGACCAATTTGTGCAACGATATTCGCACCTGTATGTAAATGCTCTGGAATTACACCCCCTTCTCCAGTATTAATCCACGATCCACCTGCCATTTTCGCACCAAAACCGCTCGCTAAAATATAATTCTCTCCAATCGCACCGTAAGATGTCGCTGATGCTCCAAACATTCCATGTAGCTTCCATGGGTATTTACGATTTTCACCAACTATAATTGCATCGTCATCTTCATATAACCAAAGATTTGTTGTATCCGCTGTCAATTTCTCTCTTCTTGAAAATAATCCTTCTTTATGAATTACATACTTTTTCCCCTCACTTTCTTTCGTGAGATTTACACTTAATTCATCTGTTAAAATCGGAAACAATGTATTAGCAATATAATAGCCAGATGCATCAAAATCTCGTTTCGATCCAAAACCAAGTATTTCAGAACGATATTTCGCTAAGAACATAACACTTTGAAAATCGTAACGTGAAAAAGGTTTTCCATCCGTGTCATGATCAAACCAGTATTGCCGGAATTCCGGTCCTATCTTTTCAAGTAAATAGCGCATTCTTCCTAAGTATGGATGCAGTTTTAATATAGAATGGTGCGTCCGTTTTTTTATAAAAAATGTAATAATAAAAAAGACAATTAAAAGTAACATCAAAAAGAGCAATATACTAATAATAACGAGTAGAGTTTCACTCATCCCGCTTCCCCCTATGAAATTCCATAATAAAAGGAGAACACTTCATGTGTTCTCCTTTTATCCTTATTCAAATTAACGTAGCAAGATGCTCTTTCGCATCATATTCAACTAAACTTTCAGCATTTTTAATTCGATGAACAAAATCCGGATTAGCGATTAATGGTCTTCCAAATGCCGCTACATCAATTGTTCCTTCTTGCAGTGCTTCTTCTGCCTCTTTCGGATTTAAATTACCTACTCCTACGATAGTACGATCCCAATACTTTCTTACTAATTGATGAAAATTCATTTCGTCAGCAATAACTTGCGTATAATTCATCGTTGAAGGGTGAATCATCGTTAATCCAACTTCTTTGAACATATTTACAAAAGTTTCAATTGCAAGTTCAGGGTTCTCCCACATATAAGTAGGATTATCACCTTTGAAAGCAGAGAAGCGAAGAAGTGTTTTATCAGCTCCAACCACTTCTATTACAGCCTCCGTTACTTCTTTCATAAACGTTAACCTTTGCTTTAAGTCTCCCCCGTATTGATCAGTACGCTTATTCGCAAACTCATAAGTAAACTGATCAATTAAATATCCGTGTGCACCGTGGATTTCTACTCCATCAAACCCAGCTTCTATCGCATTCTTCGCAGCTTGTGCGTATTGACCGATAACTTCTTTTGCTTCTGCTAACGTCATTGCTTCTGGTGTATCAAACGGTTTACGAAAACGCGGAACATTCCCTTCCGCAGCAATTGCAGACGGTGCTTGTGGCATTTGACCACCAATTATTTCGTGATGACTCATACGGCCAACATGCCATATTTGAGCAATAATCGTTCCGCCTTCTTTATGTACTGCCTCTGTAACAGGTTTCCAAGAATCGACTTGCGCTTGTGTGTAAATACCTGGTACTCCTGGATTCCCTTTTGCTCTCGGACTAATAACAATTCCTTCTGTAATAATTAATCCCAATCCATCAGCAGCACGTTTTCTATAGTATTCGACTACATCAGCACCAATTACTCCTGTTTCATTATCCGCGAAACATCTCGTCATCGGTGCCATTGCTATACGATTACGAAGAGACCAAGAACCTATTTGAATCGGATCAAACAACTTCGTCTTTTCAATATTTTCAAAAGAGCCCCAAGCGTTTATATTTGTTCCTTCATAAATACTCGCTGCTTTATTATTTGAACTTGTCATTTTTCTTCCCCCTAAAAAAATTCTTACTACAATCGCATCATACTTACTTTTAGATAGTAACGTCAATTTATACGTCTTTGCCATTATAAATTCGAATATTAAACAAACAGAATGATAAAAACAAAAATTAAAAAGGTTTCCTAATTATGAAACCTTTTTTTAGTTGACCATATAAGGCTAACAATTCGTTTATCTCTTTTACATAAAGAAAATAAACAATTATTATCTCCTCACATATGGAAAATCTCTTAACAATAGAAGTGGGAGTGGTTCAGTATTCTTCTAAAAATAATAACTTATATACCTAAAACAATGAAAGCCCTACCTCTCTTTCATCCTTACGGCTCCTCGTCCGTGCCAGTGTGAATCAGGATTGCAAAAATCAAGTAACTATTTTATCGAGTTATTTAATTAAACCTCGAACATTCGTAAAAGAAATTAAAAAATAAAAATGGATTAGATTGTAGTAATAACAAAAGAGGTTAATGCTCTAAAAGTGGTTTGAAAGAGTTGAATGTCTTTGAAATGATTGATTCTCTATAATTATATTCCCAAAAAATTCAAGATCTTTTTTGGGATGTAATACATTATCTACAATGAATCTTAACAAAAGCTTTTTATTTGATTTTCTGTGATACCTTCAATTAATCCCAGTTCACTAATCAAAAATTCATGTGCGTTATCTAACATTTTCTTTTCGCTTGCATTAAGTGCTTTTTCCTTCTGCATACGTAATAAATCACGTACAACTTCAGCACCTTCTTGTATTTTACCCGTTTTTATTTTATCAGTGTTCAATTTATACCTTTGTTTCCACGTAAGTAATCTATCTGATTCTCCATGTTGAAAAACATCTATTATGTGTGTTAATGCCTTTAGAGTTGTAACTGGTCGTATATTTGAATTCAATATTTTCCCCATAGGAATCATTACTTCCATATTACTAGCCGACATTTTTATAACATAATACTGTTGTTTTTCTCCTGAAATTTCCTTTTCTTCTATGGCTTTAATTATACCTGCTCCGTGCATTGGATAAACAATGTTATCGCCAATTTGAAACAAATAATCCACCTCCATATATGGTAACCTTCTCAAGCATAACACACATTTATTTTTTTAGCAAAATTTTTATAATATCACAAAAATATTTTCCATGTCAATTTATTTACACATAAAAATTCAATCTGTACAGAAACACTAAAAAACCCGCATTTTTGTTACCTTTTCCTCCAATTTTATATACCTTGTAAAACAAAAAATACATCACTACATATAAGTAGCGATGTATTTTTATATAATGTGCAACATGAAAGACAAAAACGGTTACTTCAAAACTTCACACGCACAATTCTTCGCTTATATACTAACCTGTTTACTAATCGTTTCTCGCGCTAAAAGAAAACTCATAATCACTTGCGCAGCTACTCTACTCGTCATATCCCTAAAATCAAGAGTTGGATCAATTTCGACTATATCCATCCCTTGAACGAGTGGCTCTTTACCAAGGAATTCAATTGCATCAAGTAAAGTTGTACTATCCATTCCACCAGGACCAATTGCTGGACAGCCTGGCGCAAACGCTTGGTCTAATACGTCCATATCAAGAGAAATATAAATAGAAGTCACACCTTGTTTTCTTAATACTTCAATACTTTCTGAAATAAGATCTTTTATTTCTCGCTCTCTTACATCTTTCATTGTATACACTTTCACGCCATGCTCTTTTGCATATTCATGGTACGTACGTGCATTTGAAAAATTACGAATTCCGATTTGAACGAGTTGTTTTCCTGTAATCACATCATTCTCTAGTAAACTACGGAACGGTGTACCATTTGATGGACCACCATCATCTAAATTGCGTAAATCATGATGGGCATCAAATTGAATAATACCGACCTTTCCTTTACTATTTGCAAAACCTGTTATACTCGGGAAACTAATCGAGTGGTCACCACCAAGAACGATCGGTATCATTTTCGGGTTTACTTTCGTCAAGTGACCAACTGTTTTCGCAATTCGGTTATGACTTTCTTTTAAATCTGTCACATGCATCGTAATATCACCGCAATCATGAAGAACACTTTCTTTCATATCGTGTTCTTCTGTAATTGCGTACGTGCTATATGCATCTAACATCGCACGAATTGTTTTCGGTGCAAAACATGCCCCTGAATGACTAATAGATGGTTTAGAAAGGGGTGCACCAATTAAGGCTGCACCGAATATTTCTACGCCTTCCTCCCAATCTTTAATCATCTCACTCCATTTCGTTACTTCACGATCAATAAATTTTGCATTTTTCTTTAAATAGTGGCCGTGCTCCACGATTGTTCACCTCTTGTATATGCGATATTACCGTTCTTCCACACTGTATTTACATGACTTACGCCGTAATGGTACGGTACGTAAGCATAATTGTAAGCATCCCATAAAACTAAATCTGCCTTACGACCAACTCTAATTTTCCCAGCTACATCACCACGATTAATTGCGTAAGAAGAGTTAACTGTTACGGCATTCCAAACTTCTTCTGGTGTCATTTTCAGTTTCAACATCGCAATGCTCATAATAAGCTGGATGTTTTCAGTTGGACAGCTACCTGGGTTAAAGTCTGTAGCTAAAGCAACCGCTACACCTTCATCAATCATTTTGCGTCCACGTGCAAAACTTTCTTTATTTAAATAGAAAGTTGTCCCTGGTAATAAAGTCGCTACTGTATTAGAGTTTGCAAGCATTTCAATTCCTTTATCAGAAGCGCCAACTAAATGGTCCGCTGATGCTGCACCAATTTCAGCTGCTGCTTCCGCACCACCAAGAGGGTCGATTTCATCTGCATGGATTTTCACATCAAAGCCAAGCTCTTTCGCTTTTAATAAAAATTCTTTTGATTCCTCTACAGAGAACACACCTGTTTCGCAGAAAATATCGACGAATTCAGCTAATTGCTTCTCTTTCATTTCTGGCAGTAAGTCTAACATCCATTGTAAAAATTCTTTTGATCTACCTTTATACTCTTTCGGAACTGCATGGGCACCTAAAAATGTGGAAACTAAATCGATTGGATGTTCTTTTTGTAATTGCGCAGTTGCCTCTAATTGTTTCCATTCTGTCTCATCATCTAATCCGTAACCACTCTTCGCTTCTACAGTTGTCACACCGAAAGATAGCATACGGTCTAAATGAAATTTCGCTTTTTGAACAAGTTCTTCTTTCGACGCCTGCTTCGTTGCATTTACAGTTGAAAGAATACCTCCGCCTTGTTCTAAAATTTCTAGGTACGGAACTCCTTGTAATTTCAGCGCGATTTCATTTTCACGTGATCCACCAAATACAAGATGAGTATGCGGATCAACAAGACCAGGAGAAACCATTTTCCCGCCGCAATCAATAACTTCTTTCGCCTGAAGCCCTTTTGCTTCTTCCGCTGTTCCAACGAAAGTAATTACGCCGTTTTCAATTCCAACTACACCGTTTTCAATAACAGGAAGCGTGTTCATCGCTTCCCGTCTTAACAAGCCATCTTCTTGATCCATTGTTAGTAATTGACCGATATTTATTAGTAAAGTGTCCAGCATGTTTTCTCCTCCTTATTTCATCATTGGAATGTTAACGCCTTTTTCTTTCGCTGTTTCAACAGCTAAGTCATATCCAGCATCTACGTGACGAACAACACCCATTCCAGGATCAGAAGTTAATACGCGCTCAATACGTTTTGCTGCTGCTTCTGTTCCATCTGCAACAATAACCATTCCAGCGTGAAGTGAATAACCCATACCAACGCCACCACCGTGGTGAACAGATACCCAGCTCGCACCGTTTACACTGTTAATTAATGCATTTAAAATTGGCCAGTCTGCTACTGCATCACTGCCGTCTTTCATCGACTCTGTCTCACGGTTTGGAGATGCTACTGATCCGCAATCTAAATGGTCACGACCGATAACGATCGGTGCTGACAATTCGCCATTTGCCACCATTTCATTAATGATGCGGCCAAATTTTGCGCGCTCACCGTAACCAAGCCAACAAATACGTGATGGAAGACCTTGGAACTCAACTTGTTGACGAGCCATACGAATCCAGTTACATAAATGCTCGTTATCAGCAAACTCACGTAAAATTACTTCATCAGTTTTATAAATATCTTCTGGATCACCAGAAAGCGCTACCCAGCGGAACGGTCCTTTTCCTTCACAGAATAACGGACGGATAAATGCTGGAACGAATCCTGGGAAATCGAATGCATTTTTCAAACCCTCATCAAAAGCAACTTGGCGAATATTATTTCCGTAATCAAA
Source organism: Bacillus cereus group sp. N8 (assembly GCF_016483685.1). Lineage (NCBI taxonomy): Bacteria > Bacillati > Bacillota > Bacilli > Caryophanales > Bacillaceae > Bacillus > Bacillus cereus group sp. N8. Next base: position 348,227 of record NZ_JAEHBK010000003.1, read on the forward strand.
TGTAATCGCGCCTTTTTCTTGCATAGCAAGCATTGCTTCTACATGTTTTTTCATACTTTCTTTTGATAATTGTACGTAACGTTCTGGATCTTCTTCACGAAGTTTCGCTGCTTCTTCTAACGTGTAACCTACTGGAATATAACCGTTTAATGGATCATGAGCAGATGTTTGATCCGTAACTAAATCTGGCGTAATATTACGCTTCACTAACTCAGGTAAGATTTCTGCTGCATTTCCTAACAACCCAATTGAAATTGGCTCTTTCTTCTCTTTATACTCGTTCGCAATAGTTAATGCTTCTTCTAATGATTCTGTATACAGATCACAATATCTCTTTTCAATACGACGATCGATACTACGCTTATCTACATCAATAGCGATCACAACACCGCCATTCATCGTTACAGCAAGAGGTTGCGCACCACCCATACCACCTAAACCAGCAGTAAGTGTTACTGTACCTTTTAATGATCCATCGAAATGTTGACGTGCCGCTTCACCAAATGTTTCATATGTTCCTTGTAAAATCCCTTGTGTTCCAATGTAAATCCAGCTACCAGCTGTCATTTGGCCGTACATCATAAGACCTTTTTTCTCCAGTTCACGGAAGTGATCCCAGTTCGCCCATTTTGGTACTAAGTTTGAGTTCGCTAACAGAACGCGAGGTGCATCTTCATGTGATTTAAAAATTGCAACTGGTTTTCCTGATTGAACAAGTAACGTTTCATCGCTCTCTAACGTTTTTAATGAATCAACAATTGCATTGTAGCTTTCCCAGTTACGAGCTGCACGGCCAATTCCGCCATATACAACTAATTCTTCTGGTTTTTCAGCAACTTCAGGATCTAAATTGTTCATTAACATACGAAGTGCAGCTTCTTGAACCCACCCTTTCGTTTGTAACTCAGTACCTCTTGCCGCACGAATTGTTTGTTGTACTTTTTCCATTTCAATCTCTCCCTTTTCTTGTTTTATAGTGCTGCGTTTACATCCAATCTTTCTTTTATCGAATAATTCGTTTTTAACCAATGCGTGATATTTTCAATATCCGTTGAGAATATGCGATCATTTGTAATAGAAGGTACTTGCTGACGGCCTTGATGATAGAACGTTTTCGTTACTGTACTCATGTTTTCAATACCGCGATATTCTGCTGCTTGCATCGCACAAATCATCTCAATAGAAAGAACGCGTCTTGCATTTTGAATAATTTGATGTGCGTGACGTGAAGCGATTGTCCCCATACTCACGTGATCTTCTTGGTTAGCTGACGATGGAATTGAATCTACACTCGCCGGATGTGCTAACGTTTTATTTTCTGAAACGAGTGAAGCCGCTGCATATTGCATAATCATTGCACCAGACTGAAGTCCTGGCTCTGGACTTAAAAATGGTGGTAGATCATTTAATTGCGGATTTACTAAGCGTTCAATACGACGCTCTGAAATATTTGCAAGTTCTGCCATTCCAACTTTTAAGAAGTCCATGGCAAATGCAATTGGTTGTCCGTGGAAGTTACCACCTGAAATTACTTTTTCCCCGCCATCAAAAATAAGTGGGTTATCTGTCGCTGCATTCATTTCAATTTCTAATTTTTCTTTCACGTAATTTAAAACTTGCCAAGAAGCACCGTGTACTTGTGGGATACAACGAAGTGAATATGCATCTTGTACCCGAAGTTCTCCTTGCTTTGTTGTTAATTTACTATCATGAAGAATGTCACGAATTCTGCTGGCTACTTCTACTTGCTCTTTATAACCACGCGCTTTATGAACATTTTCATCAAATGCATCAATAATGCCGCGCAATCCCTCAATTGTCATAGAAGCGATTAATTCAGATTGATAAGCCGTTGCTTCAGCTTCTATATAAGAAAGAACTCCTTGCGCTGTCATCGCCTGTGTACCATTGATTAACGCAAGACCTTCTTTTGCTTCAAGTTCAATAGGTTCAAGTCCTTCTTCTGTAAGAGCGACCATCGCATGAACTCGTTTTCCTTTGTAGAACACTTCACCTTCCCCTAATAAAACGAGAGCAAGATGAGATAGAGGTGCTAAATCGCCACTCGCACCAAGTGAACCTTGTTGCGGAACGACTGGGTGAATTTTATGATTTACAAACTCAAGAAGCATATTTACAACAAGCGGTCTAACACCAGATACTCCTTTAAGCATCGTGTTCGCTCGTAAAATTAACATACCGCGTGATACTTCTTCAGGAAATGGGTCGCCTATCCCGCATGCATGTGATTGAATTAAGTTGTGCTGAAGTGCCTTTACATCATCTCTTTGAATAAGCACATCACTAAACTTTCCAAAACCAGTTGTAATACCGTAAACAACTTTTCCGTCCTCTACAATTTTCTCGACAACTTCGCGGCACTCTGCCACCTTTTGCATACTAGTTGGGCAAGCTGTTACACCTTCACCTTCAAGTAACAACCTCTTCATTTCTTCAACTGTCAATGTGTGTCCTGTTAGCGTAATCATTCTTTTTCCTCCTTATAAAGGCAAAAGGGGACCTTATCTTTTTAAGACAGACTTCTGTCCTAAAAAAGTAAGGCCCCCTTCTAACTAATAGACTATGGGCAAATCATATGTGATTAATTCCTAAACCAATCGCCTCATGCTCAGATCCTTTTACAGGTGCACCAATCGTTCCATATAATGCAACAGCAACCCATTCGCCTTCTTTTTTTCCGTCGTATGGTCTACCGCGCACAATCGCAAAGCGAAGTCCTACTGTACGAAGAACGTCTGCTAACTGAATTTGACCTCTCGTCACTCCGTACAAAGCTTCCATTATTGCATGATAAAGTGCATGTGTTTCTCTGTAAACGTCTGTTTCAATAACTTGGGTGCTTTTCGCCGCTGTTTCCATTGCTGCTACAACCTTTTGCGAATTCATAGAACCCACTTTCCCCGTACAATACTTCCAACCTTTTGGAATAGATAATACAGGGCTTTCATTCTCATCCGCAAGTGCCAACAGCATGGCCATACGACCAATTCGATGTGTTCCTTGAAGAAGCATGTGACTCTCTCATTTCTTTTGAATTATTTGAATATTACTTAATTTAAGAATATATGAAAACGGTTAAATCGTCAATAGTTTAAAATAATATTCAAACAATTTTTTCATCTTCTCAATTTGTGTACACAAATTATTTACATAAATTTTTCAAGCGTGCTATAGTCTCACTAACAGATGCAAAGGAGCGAAATTTCAGTGGCGAAGCGAAAAGATATTCATTTTCGAATTGAAGAAAAATTACTTGAAAGATTTGAAGCAGCACTCCATTACGAAAGTTTAAATAAAACAGACGTATTAACACATGCAATCCAGCAATTTTGCATAAAGGTGGAATGTGAAAAAATGAATGATGTAAAACGCCAATACAGCGTAAGCAACCATTTACAAACACGTATCAATACGCATAAACATTTTGAAGAGAAACGAGTGAATGTAGATGAAGTCGTCATGGAACATTTACAACTCCAAGGAGAAGAAAAAATATTAGAGGTCGGATGCGCTAATGGAAAATTCCTTTCCCTTTTACAAACAAACGGTCATAAAGGACATCTAACCGGCTTTGATCAATCGGAAACTATGCTTTCTGAAGCTGCAATAAAGAATAAAATAATTGAATGGAAACTGGGCGATGCTAGTAAACTTCCTTTCGACGCTAATTGTTATGACTGGGTAATCGCAAGGCATATGCTATACCACATGAAAGATGTCGAAAAAACAATTCAAGGATTCCATAAAGTAATTCGTCCCGGCGGCGCACTTTTAGCTACAACAAATTCCAAAGTTTCAATGCCTCGTATAGTTGAAATGTGTAACAGCATGCTAGACGCATTTGACTTACCAAAAACATCAGTAGCGGTAGCTCCATTTTGTTCAGAAAATGGTAAAGAGATACTACAATCTGTTTTTTCAACTGTTGAAGAAACAATTATTCATAATGCACTCGTTTTCCATCATGCCTCTCCAATTATAAACTATATTTCTAGCATGTTTCCGTCCCTGAATATACCTGATAATATATATCTTCACACTGAAATGAAGGAATGGCTAAAAGAAGAAATAGAAAATGAATTATCATTTCACAACGGTATATGGCGCGATCCGAAAACGATAGCGATTTATCAATGTAAAAAAGAAAAAAGCTAGCAAATGCTAGCTTTTACACGTTTTCCGGTAAAAGATTCTCCATCATCATATTGCCCTTGCCACCATAAAAATTTGTATTATGTTCGTTCGCTACTCCAAAATAAGAAGCAACTGCTATTCCGAATGGTACAAAAGCATGTCCTTGTGCTGTAATAATATTTGAGTGTCGCACAACTTCTTCATACACAAAATTTTCTACTGGAAAACAATCTATTTTTTTATAATCGATAGTCACTGTATACGAGATTTCTTTGAATAAGCCTGCTTTTGCTAGCACATACGGTCCAGCACAAATAGCAGCTACTAATTTTTCTTGTTCGTGAAATTGACGGATGAGTGAAAAGAGTACTTCCGCACCCTTCATATGTATTGCATCTCCGCCTGGAATAATAATCCCCTCATATTCTTCTACACGCACTTCACTTAATTCTATATGCGGTTGTACTTGCAAGCCTGTTTCACTTATAATCAATTCTTTTGTTAAACCCGCAGTAATGATTTCATATTTCTTTTTCAGCAATGCTGTTGCTACTGTAATTTCAAACTCCGCAAATGTTGGATATACGAATAATAATATTTTTTTCATAGTCCTTTCTCCTTTAACCAGCCCATAAAATATGCTTCTAATTCATCCACTGTTAATGTATTCGTGTCCACACAAGTTACAGGAAATTGTTTATACCATTCTTTTTCAGTTTCTACTAATTTAAATTGTTCCTCAAAAGTACTTCGATTTCTTGTCATATCATTATTTTTTCTATCATATACATTCTCTTTCGAAACGTCTAAATAAAAAATTGCATCCGAACGGCATTCTCTTAATTTATACAATTCATCTTTTAATTCTGTTTCTATATCCCACTCTTTCCCTATCACTTTCGGATAAAAGAGTGTATAAAATTCAATATCTTCTGGCCCACGATCAAAAATCACGACTGAACTTTTCACATTTTGAACCTCTTTTATTTTTGCTTCAATAAACATTTTTTGATTTGTAATAAATCCCTCTTTTGTACACATATCCAAATTTAATTTTTTTCGCTTTTCTACAATTTGATAAGGATTTTCATATATAACTGAAAGCCCACATCGCTCTAAGCTTTTGGCCAATGTTGTTTTTCCACTTGCCATCGGTCCTTGAAGTGAAATTACGTATACCATCCCTCTCATTCCCTTTTCTTATAATACATTGATAATATACAGAATTTTGAAAACTATCAACATAATATATATCACCTTGTTTCTTATTCTTATGTAACTTATAATAAAAAATAGAGATTATGACGGACGCAAAATAATGTAAGCTTGGAAATCCAAGCTTACATTATTTTTTGCTTTCCCTTTTCTTATAAAAAGAGTATACTAAATTAGAACGTATGTTCTTAATAATTACATACAGTAAGGAGATAGAACAATGGTATACGACACAAAAGCAATTTCTTGGAATGCATCTTTAAAACAACTTCAACGCCGCTATACAAACAAACAAGTTGACCGAAAAGAATTTGAAGATATTGAACTAATGGAATTCTTCCGCGATAACGACTACATTTCTTTACCTACACATATAAGCGGCCTATCAACAGCGCGTTTTACTTCTTACTCTATTTTCACAACTGAAGATAAAGATCGTAAAGTTGGCACACTTATTATTGAGTACGTTGAAGACGATAATAATAATTTATGTGTTGAACAACTATACTTCGTTTAAACTATAACGCTTGGTCAAATTGACCAAGCGTTCTTGCTTTCTATGAATCTCACTGTTTATAATATGAATAAAAGAAGACCGCAATCATTAAGGGGGGATATACTTGCTCGAAGGATGGTTCAGTTGGTTCATTGTATTATGGACTGTAATTTTATTAGGACTTATGTCTATCGGTGGATACTTTATGTTCAGAAAATTTTTAAAACGATTACCGAAAGAAGACGGCATGTCTATTTTAGATTGGGAAGCACACTACATTGATCAAACACGACACTTATGGGATAACGAGCAGAAACAATTATTAGAAGAACTCGTAAGCCCTGTTCCTGAACTATTTCGTGATGTTGCTAAATCAAAAATTGCTGGTAAAATTGGGGAACTAGCATTACAAGAAAATGCCTCTAAAATTACACAAGATTTAATTATTAAAGGATATATTATCGCCACACCAAAGCGTGATCATAAATTTTTAGTTAAAAAACTACAAGAAAAAGAGATTGATTATTCTAATTATCAATCTTTACTAACAAAATACCCTTCGTAAAAAAAGATTGCTAGCTTATGGCAATCTTTTTTAACTTACAGTTACTGATTTTGTAGCAACTAGACGAGCCTCTCCTAACTCTATTTGCAAGCCTACAGCACCAGCATAAATATAATCAAATGTATTTGGAATATTAACTGACGTAGAAGTTGATCCCGCTGTTAATACACCGTTCGCAGGAACATTCGTCACATCAAATTCAGCACGCCGATTCGTTGCAGCAGTTCCAATAGGCATATTTCGGTCTGCAAAGCTACCTACTGTATCTAAATTCCCTAAATAATTATTAACTTGTGAGGCGAAAAAGTTTGGATTAGCATTGTTAGGTCCTGAAAGTGCACTACCATTTAAAACAAATATATCTGCAGTCGCATCCGTATCACCATTAGGAATTCCAGTTGGAACCTTGAATCCATCAGAATCAGTAACTATTTCATTCCAAGTACAGGTTATTACACTCCCAACTAATAGAATGATTACAAATATCGCATCAGTTACGTATACTTCTCAGCCTGATCCTACTAGACCACCCGTCACAACAACGACAACAACACCACCAATTACGATAGAAGTAAACCCGAATGAGCCAAACACATTTATTAAGACTGCAAATGTAAATAGCGCCCAGCTTGGTGACTTCATAACATATACACTTACCTTCACTAACAATGGCACTATACCAGCAAATAATTTACTCATTACCGACTCACTACCTCCTGAAGTTACTTTCTATCAGGATTCAGTAACAGTAAACGGCGTATTACGTCCTGGAAGTAATCCAGCTATTGGTATTCTTATTGAAACTGTCAATCCAGGGGAATCCGTTATCGTTCGCTTCATCGTACAAGTAACAAGCGAGCCACAAAATGGCCTTGTCCGAAATACTGCGTGAGTTAGATATACACTCAGACCAGACCCTACTAAACCACCAATTCCTGTTGATGAGACTTCAGAACCTAACATCGTTCCGTTTATCGGTCCATTCGTCTCACCAAACTTAAATTATTTTTTTAATGGTGAACGTTTTATACGTCGCGGTTGGAACAGAGGATGTTAACAATATAAATAAAAAGACAGCGTTTTTGGCGCTGTCTTTTTATTTAATACATATACAGTTTTAAGTTAGCTTCATATCTTTTTCATTATAAAAACCGTCTTCTTTTTCCATTTCCTTCTGTAATTTCGTAAAGGAACGGTACATCGCAATTCTCCATGACACAATCATCGCAAACGCAAGTAAGAAGAACATGCCACTAAGTTGTCCTAAATCAAGAGATTGGCTTAAGTATGTTTTAAATACAATTCGCACTACAAGTAATCCAATTAATATAAAAACAAATGCTTTTGAACGCTTCAAATAAATCTCTTGCCCTCTAATTTCAAATTTAGATGTTTTAATAAGAAAAATAGAGAAAAACAAACCAACGCCAATAGCTTCTAACATTTCCGCTGGAGTTAATCGAAATTCAGGAAAAACATACATCAATGCTCCCGTGCTCATAAAAAATGGTGGAAGTATAATTTTTTTCAATGTTGCGGGTTTCTTAGCTGCTTTTAAACGAATAAACATCGCACCGACAGCCATACAAACAGCAACGATACTTGATAAAAGAACTATGTTCATATTTTCTCATCCTTTTTTGTGGCTATATGCAAAATATACTTTCATTATATGCTTTTCCGTTAGTATTTCCAACATTTTCACAGAATAATACTAAAAACCGGTAAAACCACCAAATAAACTTGAGAAATATACGATAATTTTCGTCATCCAATTAAAATATAAGAATATCCCCATGACAATCATAATGTATCCTCCGATTTTCATGAAAGCCATACTATTTCTTTTAATCCAAGACATTTTCGTAATAAAGAATGAAAGTACGAAAAACGGGATAGCAAATCCAAGTATGTAAGCAATCATATAAATCATTGCCGATTCTGGATTTGTTGCAGCTAATCCAATTACAGACACTAAAATAGGGCCAGTACATGGTGTCCACCCTGCAGCAAATGCCAATCCAATTAGAACTGAACCAAAATAACCACTCGGACGATTCTTAAAAGTAAATTTACGATCTTGCATTAAAAACTTCGGCTTAAACACACCGACAATTATAAGACCGAACACGATGATAAATATACCACCTAACTGTCTAATTAAATCTTTATAATCCGTAAAGATGCCTCCGATAAAGCTTGTACCAAATCCAATCGCAATAAAAATAATTGAAAAACCAAGTAAGAAAAACGCTGTATGTATCATACTTCTTTTGCGAAGCATTGCATTTTCTTCTTTCAATTCAGAAACCGACATACCTGTTATGTATGATAAAAATGCCGGGTAAAGCGGTAAGCAACATGGGGAAATAAATGATAAAAACCCAGCGCCAAACGCTAAAAAAATACTAATATCTTGCATGATTCCACTCCTCTCCTTACATATTGTAGCAAAAACACATAAAAATACTATGAACAATTCGTGAACTCACTTTAACAACGTGATAATAAGAAAAACTACTCTTTCAAACAGTTTCTAATAAAACGTTTTCATTTCCTTCTATTATATAGAACAATCTCAATTGAATTATGAAGCTCTTTCTAGTTGTTACTAACATAACAAAGGTATCACAGTTTCTCAAATACTTAGCACATTACAATCAACTTCACACATATTGACCTGAAAAAATATTTTTTTCAAATGCTGTCTTTATACAATGTAACACTGATTTTACAATACTTTAATTATTATTAATTTCAAGATTATGCATAAATATCATACTTTTATTATTATTCTATAAAATGTCGCACTTTTCTTTCAGTTGACCCTTTATTTTTAATTTTGTATACTTCCCTCTAGTTATATATGTCCGTTACGGAACAATTTCATATAGATGGGAGGAATTTTTCATGCTTCGTTATTCTCTTTTAGTTTTATTAGGAGCGTGTAGTTATGGGATTTTAGCTATTTTTGTTAAGCTTGCATATGCAGAAGGATTTTCACTCGGAGAGGTAATTGGTAGCCAATATTTGTTCGGTTGGATTATTTTGCTTACTATTACACTTCTATTTTCTAGACACCGTGTTCCATTAAAACAAGCGTTAATTTTATTCGTTGCAGGAACATCGGCAAGCTTCACTGGAATTTTTTATTACGCTTCATTAAAAACTGTACCAGCTTCTATTGCAATTATACTTTTATTCCAATTCGTTTGGGTTGGGATTATCATTGAAGCAGTCGCAACGAAAACATTACCTTCAAGAGAAAAAGTTATTTCGGTTATTTTCTTACTTGTAGGTACATTTTTATCAAGTGGTTTACTAGAAAAATCAGCAGGTGATTTCGATACGACTGGAATCATTTTAGGTTTATTATCTGCCGTTACATTCGCAACATACATTTTCGTGAGCGGAAAAGTTGCTGTTGAAGTGCCTTCATTACCGCGCGGTGTTCTTTTAATGGCTGGTGCTTTAACTTTAGTAATGCTCGTATTCCCGCCAACATTTATTATGAACGGTGCCATTTCTCAAGGGCTTTGGAAATATGGCTTAGGATTAGGAATATTTAGTATCGTTATTCCGTCTATTGCCTTTACAATTGGCATTCCAAAAATCGGTTCTGGATTAGCGACTATTCTTGGTGCAGCAGAACTACCAGTTACAACTATTATGTCTGTATTCGTTTTAAAAGAAGCTGTACTATCTTCACAATGGTTCGGTGTATCACTTATTTTAATCGGTATCGCAATCCCGCAAATTGCATATGCAATGCGTGGACGTCATAGAAAACAGCATACTCATAAAAAAGTTGCAGCATAAAGTGAAACTTTAATCAGTGGGGGTTTTGTTCATCCCCACTGATTATTAGTTAAACCAATCGGGGATAAACGAGAGAGGATTTTCATTTGAGAATCCTCTCTTTTATTATTGTATAATTAATATAAATACTTCACTTAAGAAAGAGGGCATAATAAGTGGCATCTATTCCAGATCAATTAACAGAAAAACTTATTTCTATTCGTCGGCATTTACATGAAAATCCAGAACTATCATACGAAGAATTTGAAACAACAAAAGCGATAAAAAATTGGTTAGAAGAGGCCAATATCACTATTATGGATTCCAACTTAGAAACAGGGATTATCGCTGAAATTTCTGGTAATAAAAATGGACCAGTTGTAGCGATTCGTGCTGATATCGATGCTCTTCCTATCCAGGAAGAAACAAGCCTTCCATACGCTTCAAAAATACAGGGTAAAATGCATGCTTGCGGGCATGATTTTCATACGGCTGCTATTATTGGTGCAGCTTATTTATTAAAGGAAAAAGAATCTTCTCTTAACGGAACTATACGCTTTATATTTCAGCCAGCTGAAGAAAGCAGTAATGGTGCTTGCAAAGTTATTGAAGCTGGACATTTACAGGATGTACAAGCTATCTTTGGTATGCATAATAAACCTGATTTACCAGTAGGTACAATCGGTATTAAAGATGGACCACTAATGGCCGGAGTTGATCGATTTGAAATTGAAATTCACGGAGTTGGTACACATGCAGCTGTACCAGATGCTGGCGTAGACCCTATTGTCGCATCCTCTCAAATTGTTATGGCACTGCAGACAATTGTAAGTCGAAATATAAGTTCATCTCATAATGCAGTTGTTAGTGTTACAAACATCCATTCAGGAAATACGTGGAACGTTATTCCTGAAAAAGCTACGTTAGAAGGAACTGTACGTACATTCCAAGCTGAAACACGTGAAAAGATTCCAGCATTAATGGAGCGTATTATTAAAGGGGTTTCTGATGCACTAGGTGTAAAAACAAAATTCCGATTTTACCCAGGTCCTCCTGCTGTTCATAACGATAAAACACTCACTAATCTTTCTATTCAAATTGCAGAGCAAATGAATCTAAACGTTATCTCTCCTACACCATCAATGGCCGGAGAAGATTTTTCTTTTTACCAACAAAAAACACCAGGTTCATTCGTCTTTATGGGAACAAGTGGTACACATGAATGGCATCATCCATCTTTTACAGTAGATGAAAAAGCATTACCTATTAGCGCGGAGTATTTCTCCTTATTAGCCGAAGAGGCTATTCATCAATTAGCACATACAAAAAGCCGTTAAGTTAATCCTTAACGGCTTTTGCCTATGCGGTTAAATCTCGTTTTATAAATACTGTATAAGAAATCCCTAGAAATACAATTAAATACAGAAGAAGTATACAAGAAGCGAATGGGAATGTTACTCCATCAATAAAGCTTCCATTCTTTGAAATACTATATAAATCTGTGTTTGCTGGCAATAAATATTTCGCCCATTCATATCTAGTTGCTGCTATTAACGCAATATTTCCTGATAAAGCAAGAAATAGCGAAATACCAATTGCGCCGCCACTAGATCTCGTTAAAACAGAAATCATAAACGCAAACGCTGCGTACACAATAGTTGGCAACCACGATAAAACATAATACTTACTTACTTCCATAAAAATGTTTTGTTTTATTATATTTCCATCTCGGAAAATAAATTCACTCCATGCAGGCTGTTGGAATTTATAAATAACAAGTCCACATAAAGCTGAGAAAATCATATTAAATATAAACAATAACGCTGCAAATAACACGATCGCTAAAAATTTTGCTGTTAAAATTTTAAATCGATTTGCCGGACGGATCGTTAAAAACTTATATGTTCCCCAGCTATATTCATTCGCAAAAATTGTACTTGCATACACGAGAATAAACGGAAGCAAAATTGGAAATACAATGAAACCTGTATCTCTCATAAATGAAAGCGGTGAACTACTTGACGGTGCTATGTCCGTATCTAAATGCTTCATTTTAAGCTGATATTCCTTTACAAGCTCGTCCCCTGACTTTTCTGCTAAAATATCCGCTTTTTTCATGCCGAGCTTTTTCTCGATTTCTACAGTACGTTCTGTATAATCCACTTTCCACCCTTTTGTTTCTGGCTCTAAATACTTGACCGTAACCCATCCTAATCCAACAATTAATACTGCAATAACTGCAAAAGGAATAATCGTTCGCTTTCGCTTAAATATTTTATACAACTCGTTATAAACTAAATTAAACAATATCTTTTCCCCCTGTTAATTCTAAAAACTGCTCTTCTAGCGTTTTTCTTTCTTCATATACACGATAAACTTGAATGTTTTTCTCCATCAATGTACGAATAATATTTGGAATTTCTTCATCTTTCACGTTTATAACTAATTCGTTTTCTTCTACTAAAACATCGTATTCTAAAACTTCTTTCGCTTTATTCACATCATCTACACGTATATGTATTTTTTCCTTTTCTTCCTTTTTGTCACTTTGAATATTTTGTGTTGCGACATATTCTCCGTGCTGAATAATAATAACTCTGTCACACATTAATTCTACTTCTGAAAGTAAGTGACTAGATACAAGAACCGCCTTTCCTTGTTCATGTGCAATTTTCTTTATGTACATCCGCATTTCATGTATACCACTAGGATCTAATCCGTTCGTTGGTTCATCTAGTATTAATACGTCTGGATCATGAATAAGCGCCTGAGCAATTCCTAAACGCTGTCTCATACCGAGTGAATATGCTTTTACTTTACGATCAATTACTTGTCCCATCCCTAGCAATTGCACTACTTCATCGATACGTTCTTCGGTCACATTTCCATTCATTCTTCCGAAATATGTTAAATTTTCATAGCCGCTTAAGAAAGGATAAAATTCCGGTGTCTCAATTACAGCACCAATTTTCGCAGCAGTTTTTTCAAATTGCTGTTTTACAGATTGACCATCAATCCATACTTCTCCTTCTGTCATACGAATCATTCCAACCATCATTCGCATTAATGTCGTTTTCCCAGCACCATTTGGTCCTAATAAGCCAACTACTTCACCTTTTTTCACTTCAAAACTAATATTTTCTACTAACGTCTTTGAACCAATTCGCTTTGTTAATCGATCAACTTTTACGATCGCTTGCTCATTTATCATTCCATACAACCTTTCTTCTTAACTCTTTTTTTCAGTTCTTCCCACTGTATCATGATTAATAACATGTGTAAAATGAAGAAAAAGCCATGATTTCTCATGCCTTTCTCCTCGTTTCATATGACTTTTCATTTTTTAACCTTTGTATAAATCTACAACATTGCCACATCGATATTATAATGACGGTTATCATAACAACTGCTGTTACCATTATCGCATACAACGTAATTGGTGCATTTGTTACTCCTTGGATTCCTACTACTTTCATAAAAATAATAATAAATAATTTCAGAAATAACATACCATGAATTAATCCGAAAATGAAAGCTCCTCCGTAAGTTAATAATTGCTCCTGGCATAATAAACATAACATTTCTTTTCTCTTCATATTCACTACTTCATACGATCTAAACTCCTCTCTCCTACTCTGTAAAAGAGAGGCTGTCATTTTATAAGTAATGAACATACACACAAAAATTACAAATAGAAACATTGCATAAAACCACTTTACAAATATAGGTGTATATTCCGCTTTACTTATTACATCTTCATTGAACCGGAATGATATCATAAAAAAACAAACCATTGTATTCATAGCAATCCACATAAATTGTTTTAACCTTCTGATAGCAAATTTTTGTATATTTTTTCTCGCCAACCGAAATAAAGACATAAATTTCTTCCCCTACCTCACTTCATAACATACTCCTTCTATAATACTAGTGTATAAAAATATGACATTTTAAACATCGCACTTCAATCGGAATCTTTACTAAGCCTTTAGTCCTAGAAAATAAAATGGGAATAAAAACATTTATATACTATAATTGTAAAAAGGAGGGGTTATATGCGTATAAAATTACTGTATATTCTTTCTTTGTTACTTTTCACTAGTTGTAGCTCACTAAAAAACAATGAAGGTGCCACTGTTAAACCATATAAGTTAACAAAAGAGCAATCTGATATTTTACAAATGACTCCTATAGGAGAAGGAAATAGAATGTTTTATAACGTTACAATCAAAAATAATAAAGATGAACTCCATGCTACAATTGACTATTATCAAAATGGTAAAAAAGTAAAAGAAATTGCTAACATAGCTTCATCACATTTTTCAGAAAAGAACATAAGGCTTTCATGCATAGCACCACATCTCCAATTTGATAAAGATGTACAAGAAAAAGGCCAATGGTATATTAATATCGACGGTGGTTCAACGCTTGTTCCTGAAGAGTCCCCTCCAATCGTAAATAGTTCTGCAACTACTACAATTCAATCTACTAAAAACGTAAAATACAATCAAAAAACGATTTTAGCCGCTGTAATCCCAACAAATAAAGAAACTATAAGCGTCCCTACAATTGATGAAGAAACGGGTATTGATCTACTCTTAAAAGAAAACGAACATGTTTATCTATTTAGTATCGAGCTAAAAAAACAATAAAGCGGAAATGCAATTTAGGTGCATTTCCGCTTTATTGTTTAACAAGGTGTAGTTTTGTGTATCTTAATTAAATCCCTTCTCCGTCATGATTACTGCTCACCCTTCCCATCTTCCACTTCAATCCTTTTTTTCTCTCTTGCAATTTTTAAGAACTCTAACAGCTCTGGATTACTATTCATTTTTTTGTAAGCCACCGACATTTCTGCTACAAAATTAGAATCGCATAGTTCCTTATATACAACTTCTGTTTTATACAATTTATTTGCTGATACAGGTATTACCGTAATTCCAATACCTGCTGCTACAAGACCCATGACAGTTTGATACTCCGTTGCTTCTTGTACAATGTGCGGACTAAAACCTACATCACGGCAAAGTGATAGAATTGTATCATATAACGCTGGCCATACTGGTCTCGTAATAAATACGAACGGTTCATCCCTTAAATCTTCGATATGTATTTCGTCCTTTTCAGCAAGCGGATGTGCCTTTGGTAAACATAACGTACACGAAAGTTTTTGAATTGGTTCTAACTCAAGTAATTGCGTTGGAATTGGCGGACGTAAAAATCCAATATCAATTCGATTATCATGAAGTGCATGCACCTGATCCGGTGTTGACAATTCATGTAATGCTACAGACACTCTCGGAAATTTCTTTCTATACTCTCTGACGATTGACGGTAAAATATCATATATTGCCGCACCTACAAAACCAATTGAAAGTGATCCAACTTCTCCCCTTTGCGCACTTTGTGCAACTTCTACTGCTTTTTCAATTTGTTCAAACGCTTTTTTTACTTCTTTTAAAAACATTTCTCCTGCTTCTGTTAATTCAACCTTTCTCTTCGTTCTTGAAAATAACATAACTCCCATTTCTTTTTCTAATTGCTGAATTTGTTGACTAAGCGGTGGTTGTGTCATTTGTAAACGAGCAGCTGCTCGTCCAAAGTGTAATTCCTCTGCCACTACAACAAAATATTGCAAATGCCGTAATTCCATTTTGGACACCCTTTTCACTTTCGATTAATACATCTAATATATTAATAACATATAATTTATATATTAGACAAATATTTCGAATGAACGTATAGTAGAAATTGTTAATTCTTTTTTACAATTTTTATGTAAAAAAAGAAAGAGGTGGTTACTGTATGAAATGGTGGAAGTTAAGCGGACAAATATTATTATTATTTTGTTTCGCTTGGACAGGTGAATGGATTGCAAAACAGGCACACCTCCCAGTTCCAGGAAGTATAATTGGTATTTTTCTATTATTAATCTCATTAAAATTTAACATAGTGAAAAAAGAATGGATACAAGACGGTGCAGACTTTTTATTAAAAGAACTTATTTTATTTTTCATCCCTTCTGCAGTCGCTGTCATTCGTTACAAAGATACATTATCACAGTATGGAATCGATCTCATTTTAATTATCGTGATTAGTACACTTTGTGTCACTCTCGTAACAGGACTATTAACAGAATTGCTATTGAAGCGGAAAGGATCAACACAATGATCGGCTTTCTTTGTTTGCTATTAACACTATTCACATATTGGGTATCTAAAAAAATGTATCAACGCTGGAATTGGAGCTTACTTTCTCCCCTGCTTGTATGCCCAATCATTTTAATTACTTTATTGCTCGGATTAGATACACCATACGAAACCTACGAATCTGGTAGTCATTGGCTAACAGAATTATTAAAGCCTGCAACGGTTGCTTTCGCGTGGCCAATCTATAAGTATTTTGATCTATTAAAAAAACATGGCACTGCTATTTTAATTAATGTCATTGTCGGTTCTTTTCTTTCAGTTATTACTTCAGCACTACTAGCTAATTTTTTTCAAATTGACTCTACAATAGAACAAAGTTTAGCACCGCACATTGTAACAACACCTATTGCAATGGCTATTTCAGAAATGATTGGCGGCATGTCACAATTAACAGCGGTTTTCGTCGTATTAACTGCCTTAACTGGAGCGTTACTCGGTCCTACGCTCATACGCATATGCCGTATTAAAACAGCGCTCGCAAAAGGTATAATGCTAGGTACTAGCGCGAATGGAACCGGAACATCAAAAGCATTTGAAATCGGTCCTATAGAAGGTACAATTGCAAGTTTATCAATGCTTTTAACAGCTGGAGCTAGTTTAGTTATCGTTCCGCTTTTTTTATCTTGGTTACACTAAAAAAAGCAAGTGTTTAAACACTTGCTTTTTTATTTATATATTTATTTAAAATCTTATAATCCTCCGGGAAAGATAGCGTTAATTCCTTCATTTCATCTATCCTCTTCCAAGCAATTTCATGTATTAACTCATCAGGATCTTGGATTTTCATACTACCGCCTATTTTTTTAACGACATAATAATGAACGTATACAGGAACCCCATATGTAATACCTTCTTTTTCGTATATTTTATTTACAACCTCCACATTGTAACCCGTTTCTTCCCAAACTTCTCGAATACAACATTCTTCTAGTGTTTCTCCATTTTCAAGCCCACCACTTGGAACAGACCACCTTTTTTCTTCACCCTTTTGCCCTTGCAACACCATTAAAATTTCATTTCTTTCATTTACACATACTGCTGCACAACCTACCCATCTTTCCATATACATCCCTCCCCTATAAAAATTCACCTTCTTTATCATTTTCTCCTTGAAAAAAGAGGAAAAAAGTAAACTAATGACGAAAAATCACATTAACTTCATAGACAATCCCTTCTTAGAAATTAAAAATGGAAGGATGAAATTATGATTTCTAAATATGTTGTGGAATGTGTTTTTTGTGAAGAAAATCGAAAACCTCGGCAGGCTATCGTCACAGTACCCGCCACTTCGCAGCTACTAGCAATCCAAAAGGTACGGGCTGAATGCACACGGCGCTTCGGAAAAACTTTATTATTGCAAACAGAAATTAAAGAAGAATTACTCATTGAACAAAAAGAAAGCTGACCATAAATTGGCCAGCTTTCTTATCCGATCATATTTTCACATGAAGATTAGGGGCATCCTCTTTAAGGATCGGGATTTACCCATTATGTACGTTCCATAATGGTCATCGAACAATATATTTCTATACAATAAACTATTGAATAGAATAGGGCAAAACTTGTTCGCATTTTTTAGAAAAGGGATAGGGATATAATTCAAGTAATACTTCGAATACTCGAACTTTACACTCATTATATTAAAACAAATTCTTTTATATGGGAAATATGAATTACTTACATAATTCATTCGTAAAATATATTAATAGTTTTCTTTACTCTACTAACAACATACATCCAGCTAGTATCGGTGTCATAATCATTGAAAACCTTAAAAGCATCCGAGGTGCATAATTTGTAAACTTAGCTCCTATATATGCCCCTAACATTGTCCCGATTAAAACTTGTACTAATAATACATAATCTAAATACCCTTCCGAACTATATCCAAGCCCACCTCCAATTGTGATTGGTAATATAACAAGCATTGTCGTCCCTACAGATTGCTGAATCGTTAATCCTAATAGAACTATTAATCCAAGTTGGATAAAGGGTGCTGAACCAATCCCAAATGAACCAGCTAACATTCCAGTAACCAGTCCGAGACATATACATTTAATCAAGTTATCTTTCGAAAGTTCGTTATGCCCTTTTAAAGACGACCGTTCCTTTTTTTGAAATATAATTAATCGAATAAACATAAAAATTGCAGATAAAAATAACATTCCCGCTGTAAACCAGTGTAGAAGATTCGCTGGTATTAGCGAACCAAACTTCGAACCAATAAAGGAACCAATCGCTCCAAATCCCCCAACAATTCCGCCTATTACAAACACAACATTCCCTTCTCTATAATGACTTACTACCCCAGATAATGTCGTAAATGCCATAGCAGTTAGAGATGTTGCAAGAGCAACGTGAATAGGGATATGGAATACTAAAGTGAGTATCGCGATGATAAATCCTGCTCCTCCTGCTCCGACAAACCCTAATAAAACTCCCATTAATAACATTGTTATAATAATTGCCACATATTCCCCCTCCAATATTCCAATTATCTATCACATGCGCACTTCTATACAAACAAAAAGCATCCTAAATGGATGCTCTTTCTACTTTTTCTATATTAATAATATGTACTTACTCTTGATTAATCAAAATAACAGCGGGACCAGAAACAACTACTCCGGCCACTTCTATCTTTTCAAATTCCATCACTGTAATAGATATAACCCCTTCTCTTTCCATCAATTCCTTACTCAGGACTTCAGTCGGTATTGATTTCACCGTCCTACCTCCTTTTCATTTTATACAAAAAACTACCCAATGCCTCTAAATATATGCATCACCTCCACTTTCATTCCTTATTCCAGTCAAAATTCACATCCCCTTTCTATAACATATTGAAAAATAAAAAAGCACTCGCCAAAGCGAATGCCTTTCCATTATTTACTCTCTATTACTTTTAACATTCTATTAATAAATGCTGCGGATTCCCCACGTGTTGCAGAACCTTTTGGCATAAACTCATTATTCTCATTCCCTTTTACGATACCTAATCCATAAACACGCTGAACTGCCTGTTTATCATACGCTAAATTTTGATCCGTAAATGGTAATGAAACTAAATTACCTTTTATATTTTTGTATTGCAATGCACGATCAATCATAATGACAGCTTCATCACGTTTAATCGTATCATTCGGAGCAAATATATCATTTCCTCTTCCACTTATAATCCCAGCACTAGCTGCACGATTAATACCATCTACTAGCGATGGATGAGCTGTGCTTAAATCTTTGAAATTCGATTTCCCCTCTGGTAATTGCAATGATCTTGAAACTAAATTCGCAAATTCACCACGTGTTACAAGGCGTTCTGGCCAGTAAGAACCCTTTCCATCTCCAACCATAATACCTCTTTTATCTAATTCACGAATATCCGCTTCATACCAACCACCAGTTATATCATCTTTATGATTCGCATCATAATAAGCTTTCGTTCCCTGTAAAAATGGCTCCCACGCATTATCCTTTATCATAATGGCCGGACAATTCTTTCCGCTCCAAAATTGATGTTTTTTCACATTTTCTAAAGGAATATTTAATTCCCCCATTAAATATGCTGCTAGTTTGCGAGCATTTTCCACAGCTTTATTATAATCACCATCTTGGTTGACAGCAATTTCAATTGCAATTGATTCTCTATTACCAGTTCCTTCTGCTCCATCTCCAGCATGCCAACCATTTTCATTTAATGGTAGATGTTGATAAATTTCTTTATCATCTACTGTAAAATGCCAAGATGCTGAACGATCAGTCGTTCCTGTTGCTTGGCTGTATAAATATTGTGCATGGTTTCTAGCATTTGCTCCAACACTATAATTATCTGTCTCATGAATTGTAATGTATTTTGGTTTCATCGCATTGCCTGGACGAATATTTTCATTTCCTGTTGGTACAATCATTTCCTTTAATGGTACACCGTAAATATCCGTTGTTTTCTCTGCTGATGGCGCTGCATACATAACAGCTGCACGTTTTGTACGTGTTGGTGTTGTGTCTTGAATAAGCGAGGCCTTTGTCCCTTCAAATTTTGCTGAAGGTGCATAAATCCATTTCACCTCATTATCTATTTGGACTTGGAACCACTCTCCAACTTGTCCAATTGCAATAATTGTTTGCGGTTGTAACACTTTCTCATCTTTATATGAATTAAATGGTGCGGAATATGTAGCTGTCTCTTCATTAATTACTAACTTTTCGTTTACCAAGCGATAAACTTCCTTAACCTCTACATTTCCTTCACTACTTTGTATCCATCCAGCTCCAGATGATGTTTCAACATAGTAAGCGTTCCCTTTTCGTTTTTCGGCTTTCACTACTTGATTAGAAAGCTGCACACCTGTCGCTTTTTGTAAATCAGCAGAATCAAATAAAGATGCTGAACTTATTATATGTACAAGAAAATCTCCTTGCGCTTCAGTTGTTACTCCTTTGTCCTCTCCACGCCCATCTTCATCTTTCATATGGTTTTCAATACTTTTTAAAGCTTGTTCGTCAGTTGAAATTGTTACGGTCTTTTCTACTGTGTCAGCATAGGAAAAAGTTGGAATCGTCACCATACTAAATACAATTGATGCAGCTAAAACATTATAAAATCCTTTTTTCATAATAATTATTTAACACGCTTATATCGAAATTCGTGTTAACTTCCCTCCCTAATCTAAAAAATTTAATACTATCTAGTAAACTTCTAAACTAAATAACCATTTACAATATAACAAACTCTATCTCATTCGTATAGATAGGAATGACTACTATTTGCCTGTTTTTTCTATATTGGAATATAGAAAAGAAGCTATAAAAGATATAGCTTCTCCTCTCACTATTTCAATCTCGTTGTACCTTATACTCTATAACTCTACCATCTTTATCAAATTGCAAAACAAGACATTCACTATCTATAGGAATGAAACTACGTTCATTCCCAAGATAGTATAGTGTAGTAATTCCCGTTTCCAAACTGCTTGTTTTCGTAGGGACCCCTAACAATTTTATGATTTCCTCGTTTGATTTCCCTATCAATTTATGCCGCTTTAATAAGTCATCTATCATATATACCCGTTTTTCCTCATCATTTAACCACCGATCCTGATTAAAGTTTGAAGTGTATTTATTTAAACTTAATTGTAAAGTGCATACTATCAATGGAATGAGAGCAACCATCATTACAATGAACAGCTGTTTCTTATCTTTATCACGTCCTGCTGATACATGTAAAACAGCCTTTTGAATAATAACTAGTAGAATAAAAGGCATTGCTACTACAAAAATACTCGTTACACTCAATGACACATGAACCATATCAATAACAAAGATAAACACAAGATACATTAATATATACAAACAAAAATAAATGTACAATATTCCCCACAATATAGAGCTTTTACCTTTCTCCACCTAACTCACCTACTTTATCCCGCTATTTACAGGCAGTGAAACTCCCACTTCAAGCCTTACTATGTTAGGTGGAAGTCGTGCTACATATAACAGCTCTGCTAATTAAAGTTTCACTTCGCAACATAATTCATCTGGCCAATCATATCTCTAATCTTTCGTAGTTCTTGAGCAGTATATATTACTTTACTTGTTAAAACTTCATTTCTGAAAAACGTTACAATTTGCTCTCTATCTTTAAATCTCGGCAATTCTTCATTAGAAAGATCAATAACTTCTTTTCCACCTTCATTTTCAAAATATACAATCGGTTTTATTTTTTCCTTTACAATATCTACTTGCATTTCTTCCAAACAATTATATAAAGTTTGAGATAGTATTTTCGCTTTATACGCTGGATTCCCTTCATTTCGTACTTGCAAAGTTAATGAAGTTCCATCCGTAATAAATTCAAATGTCTCTTCTTTTTCAATTTCATGTTGATACTTGCCAATTTCCTCAATCATAAATGAATATATACCTGCATTTTCTCTCGTTAAGCCATGGATTAATTTCCCTGTCCATTCTTTCGTCTCCAGTAGATAAATACCAGTTTTACATAAGATGAGATGATGGATTCGATTATCGTTTACGTCACGTTTATGTCTATCTTTATTACTTCTCATAAAGATATTCGGCACAATATGAAACTCATCTTCTAGTATGATTCCTTGCTCAACAAAACCTCGTTTCATATAATGTAATGTTTCATGTGTATTCACTTCAGCACCATTTTTGGTATACTCTCGTAAATCCGCAATTAAATTTTGAAACATATGTAGGTCATTACTATGCCTATCTTGCATTTCACTACGTTCTTTACTATGTTGAACAGCTAGTTGATTTTTCATCATATGCATATTTTCAAGTTCTCTAGCTGTACTAACTTGTAAATCATTATATTTTTTCTGTTCCATATTCTTTAAAGTACTTTGTTGTTCTTTATGCTCTGTAATCGTAGCTGCAATTTCACTTTCATACGTTTCAATCGCTTGTTTCTTTTCAAATTCTACTTGCTGGCTCTCTGATTCTAACTGTTTATTTTTATAAAACAGTACAAACACTGCAGCTAATAATATTAAAATTCCACCTATTAGCACATACTCCATATTTTTTCTCCTTTATTTCACGTCCGATTATTTTTATAAATATATCGATTATATTATACTATGCTTTTAATATACACTTAGTAAAAATTATATATTTTTTATAAAAAGGCATCTCAAGTAAGATACCTTTTTATAGTAAAACCGCTGGTAAAAACCCATTGGTATTGGTCAATTGTCCAATAATCAGTGTGGACAATCCTCATCAATTAAAGTTTACTTTATTACACACCATATTGAATATAACTTGAATCATAGTATACCCATTGATTTGTCCCTAAGCAAAGCCATCCATCTTACTTACTCCATACTCGATATGATTCACCATGATGTAACTGTCTTATAACATTCCCGTTTAATGATGGAGCGTCTCGCAGATTCACATTATCGCCAGTAATAGTTGCCACATAATGTTTATACTGAATATAACTTGAATCATTATATACCCACTGATTTGTCCCTAAGCAGAGCCATCCATTTTGTTCTCCCCAAACTTCATATGATTCGCCACGATTCAATTGGCGAATTACACTAGACTGTAAAGATGGTCCACTTCGTAAATTCACATTATCTCCATTAATTACAGCAACTCCATATACTGGTGTTGCATTATTAGGCGCGGAAACATTACCTCCACCACTTGCTCCATTTTCTTGTAAAGCTTCTAATGAAACAGCTGCTGATACATCACAATTTCCCACACCTGAAATTTGACCAGAATCTGTGTACTGCCATGCTGTCCACTCTGTCCATCCGCCAGCATCAGCAGGCGGTGTACTAGAATATCTGGAAATCCAAAGTGGAATGTCACTTAACCCGTTAATTCCAAATTCACTAATATACCAAACTCCTGTATATAACATTACATTTTTCCCAGTAGCTTGTTTCACATAATTCACGAAACTTCTTGCCCAATTCGATATAGTCGCACCCGTTAAACTACTATTGCTAGTATCCGTTGGCGATTCTAAATCTAAAACAGGAATTAAGTCCGTCTGATTACTCTGTAATATATTCACAAAATATTTCGCTTCTGAAATGGCATCATTTTGTTCTGGGTGCGCAAAATGATATGCACCGATTAATACATTCGCATTTCTTGCAGCTTGTACATTTTGAACGAAAGTAGGATCAATATAGTTCACGCCTTCCGTCGCTTTTGCATACGCCGCTGGAATACCTGATGACTTCACAGCATTCCAATTAATGTCCCCTTCCCAATGAGACACATCGATAAACGTAACATTTGAACTGGATCTATTTTGCATATAAAAGCTCCTATCAAATTTTTTATTCCGTATACAATATGTACAACTTAAGTTAGTGGACACGACGTTTATGCTATAGTAATAAAGTTCTAATATATTTATTTTGTCGAGATGTTTAAGAAGAAAGTGGAATTGAAACTACACCGTCCATCATAAACTCCATTAATACACTTTTAACATCCCAAAAGAGGCCTTGTAATTACAAGGCCTTTTGTAAACTCCCTTTATTTTGCAATAAATACATATTATAGTATAGCCCTTGTTTACTAAGTAACTCCTGATGTGTTCCTCTTTCTATGATTTCCCCTTCATGCATAACAAATATTTGATCCGCATCTTGTATTGTAGACAATCTGTGCGCAATCGCTATCGTTGTTCTGCCTTTTCGCATTTGCTGCAATGCCGTTTGGATAGCCTCCTCTGTTTCTGTATCAATATTTGCCGTCGCTTCATCTAACACTAATACTTTCGGATTGGTTGCTATCGTTCTAGCAAAAGCAATTAATTGCCTTTGACCACTAGAAAATGCAGCTCCTCTTTCGACAACTTCTGTATCATACTGCTCTGGTAATTTTTCAATAAACGTATTCGCTTGCACAAATTTTGCCGCTTCCTCTATCTCTTCATCTGTAATCTCTTCATTATACATACGAATGTTTTGCTTTACATTTCCAGCAAATAAAAATGCATCTTGCAGCACAAGACCAATTTTCTTTCGAATTTCTTGTTCTTCAAACTTTTCTAAATCTACTCCGTCTATTACAATATTTCCTGATTTAATATTGTAAAATCTCATTAATAAATTCATAATCGTACTCTTTCCGCTACCAGTATGCCCTACGAAAGCAACCGTTTGCCCTGGCTTTACGTGAAAAGATACATTTTTTAAAACGTCACGCTTTCCATCATATGAAAAAGTAACATCTTTAAACTGAATTTCCCCGTTAGCTACTCGTGGCTGTTCACTCCCCATTTGAACAGGAGCTAAATCTTTATCATCCATTAAATGAAATACACGCGATGATGAAACAAGCGCTTGCTGGAAGAAGGATAGTTTCATCATCATCTCATTGACCGGCTGGAAGAAACGATGAATATAGTTAACGAAAGCATATAAAACCCCTACTTCAACAGGACTCTTTAAAGCATCGATTCCGAATAAACCAAGTACTAACGCAATTGCTACAATATGAACAAGATCTGTTGCTGGACGTAAAAGTAATGCATCTAGTTTCAATGTACGACGTCCAGCACTAAAATGTTTATTGTTCACTTCTTCAAATTCTTTTCTCATCCGCTTTTCTTGCCGGAACACCTGAACAATATTCATACCTTGAATGGACTCATTTAACTTTGCATTTAATACACTCAGCTGATTACGTACCTCTAAATAAAAAGCTGCACTTTTCCGTCGATACAACACCATAATTGCAAACATTATCGGAATTAATATGAGCGAAAATAGCGCTAATTTTACATCTAATAAAAACATCGCTACTAAAATCCCTACTAAAAAGACTACATTTTTCACGAATGTTGATAGTACACTAACATAAAAATCCTTAATCGCTTCTGTATCATTCGTTATGCGGGATACGAGCGTACCAATCGGCGTACGATCAAAGAAGCTTAATGACAATTTTTGAACATGTTCATACACCTCAACTCGCATATCTTGGACAATCTTAAAAGCGATATTTTGAAAGTACAATAAGTCTAAATAAGTAAATAATACTTTTAATAAATGAGCAATAATATACACTACAAATAGAGTTACAAGTGCTGATTGTTCAAAGTTACCTGGCACTAAGTGTTCATCAAGAAATTGTTTAATTAAAAAAGGACCCATCATTTCAGTTACAGTTGCACCAACTAGAAATAAAAATGCTAACGCTAATAACCCTTTATAAGGCCTCATATAAGAAAGCAACCTTCTTAAATCACTCCGTTTTTTCTCAGCCATCATACGCCTCCTTTCTCTACTAATGCCTCTAACTGCTGGCTTTCGTACATTTCTTTATACCAACCATTTTCTTTCATTAATTGCTCATGTGTCCCTCGCTGCATAACCCTACCTTCATCAATAACAAGAATAAGATTTGCATGCTGAATAGCACTTAAACGATGGGCAGTAATAATCGTCGTTTTCTCTGCCCTTTCTCGTTTCAATGCAGTTAAAATAGTTTCTTCTGTTTTTGCATCTACGGCTGATAAACAATCATCTAATATTAAAATTTCAGCATTTGTTAATAATGCACGCGCAATAGAGATTCGCTGTTTTTGACCTCCTGATAGTGAAACGCCCCTTTCACCTACTACAGTGTCATACCCTTCTGGAAATTGAAATATATCATTATGAATACAAGCAATATCAGCAGCCCGGGTAATTTCTTTATATGTAGCATCGGCCTTTCCAAAAGCAATGTTCTCCCCAATACTCGCTGAAAATAAAAAGTGATCTTGCGGTACGTATGAAATTGCAGAACGCACACCGTGAAGTGTTAAATCTCGAATATCCCGCTCCCCAACTTTTAATTCACCATTAAAATGATCATACTCTCGAATTAAACATTTTAACAACGTCGTCTTCCCTGCACCGGTACGTCCTACAATTCCTAACGTTTCACCTTTTCTTAAATTAAAGTAAATATCTTTTAAGTTTAATAGTTCATTCTTTTTATAAGAAAACGAATCAACAGCGAATGAAACATCACCACTTGCTATAGTATTTATAGCATTGTCCCTATTCACTACATCTGAAGTTTGTGAAAGTATCTTCTCTACACGATCATACGAAGCACGTCCACGCTCCATAATATTAAATAGCCATCCAAACGCTAACATTGGCCATACAAGTGTCCCTAAGTATGTTGTAAATGTTACCAATTCCCCTACAGTTAATTCTCCCCGTACGACTAATAATGATCCGTAACAAATTGCGATCAAAAATGAAAATCCGACAATTAAGGAAATCGTTGGATCAAATAACGAATCAATACGTGCAACTAGCATATTTTTATGTACGACATCTTCAGATTTTTTCCGAAATGCTTGTAAATCCTCTTTCTCTTGTCCAAGTGAGCGAATTACCTTCATCCCACTCATACTTTCTTGTACTTTATCATTGATTTCAGAAAACGATTGCTGTGCCTTATGAAATCTTCTATGCAATAAAGTTCCATAATAATTTGTAGAAATAGCTACAATTGGCATCGGAATTAAACTTAATAACGTTAACTTCCAACTAATTGTAAATCCCATCGCTACGAGTACACATCCTCCAACAGCTAATGAATCAACAAGTGTTAAAACACCTGACCCCGCAGTTTGCTGAATCGCCTGAATATCATTTGTTGCATGTGCCATCAAATCGCCTGTGCGACGTGATTGATAAAAGGATGGGCTCATCTTAGTAAAATGTTCATATAGATTCTTTCGCAGTTGACGAGCTAGTTTTAAAGAAGATCCAAAAATCATAATACGCCATAAGTAACGTAATATATACATCGTAATTCCTACAACTACTAATAGAATAACCCAGTTCAACAATTTTTCAGCCGTTAATGTTCCATTATTAATTTCATCTACTACAATCCCTAGTACTCTTGGCGCTACAAGTTCAAGAAGCGCGACACCAAATAACATAATAATTCCGATTATGTACGCTCGTTTTTCTTGCTTAAAAAACCAAGCTAAATTAAAAAACACTTTCATATTTATCCTCCTCCCTTAAAATGAGCGATGTTTTCAGTTTACCAAAAACACAGAATTTTTAAAAGTTTTAAACACTTATTATATCCAAAAGAAAAGGACACTCGGTAAGAGTGCCCTTTAGCGCTTATTTCGTTTGTTGCTTGTTCATCGCGCTCATCATTTGATTGATTTTCTTTTGGGAAGGTTTTTGCCCCATTTGCATCATCATCATTTTTAGCATTTGTTCGTTAATTGGTGGATTTTTTTGTAAGTAATTCATCATATATTTGCGGGCAATGAAAAATCCTAACGCCACGCCTGCTACTAGTGCTACTACGCCCACTAGAATACCTAACCACATTGGCATATCTTTTCCTCCTTCATGTTGTCTACCTTACAGTGTACTAAAACCTTTTCAATAAGACAAGATACTATTCGACATTTTTTACACATATGTTCGTACTTGTTTGAGAGGATTTAACCAGCCGTACTTTTTATTTTCATAATCCATCGCTAAAAATGTTAACTCACACTTTCTAAGCACCTCAAAGAAAGTTGTTTCCATGGATACATTTCCAGAAGTATTCATTCGAATATATTGTGATTTCACGACTATTTCGCCGTATTCAGCTCCTGTATAAAGCGTATGAGTATAATTTGTTCTTTCATATTTGCCAAGAACACGCAAAGCTTGTTCTAATTTATGATGAATTTTCATTACTTGTAACGGCATCGTAATATACGTCATTTGTTTATATAATACTTTTTTCTCCGAAAGGGACCCAGATTCTGAAAATCGAGCAAATAAATCAAAAAACAAATATTCACGACCAAAGTAAGCTTTCGCAATATCCTCTTGAATTAAATACAATTCATACGTTTTCATTTTTCCCCTCCCAATCTGGACAACCTTTTCCCTACATTATATAAGAGAAAATTTGCAATGATTGTCTGACTACGGAGAGAGAAAAAACTTTTTCTGTCGAAAAAACTCAACTACATAGAAAAATCTCCCCATGCTGGAGAGATTTTTCTAAAATCATTAAAGCATTTCTTTTACTTTACGAACAACGTTCTCTACAGTAAATCCATACTCTTCCATAATCTTCTCACCAGGAGCAGAAGCGCCGAATGTATCGATACCTAGTACATCTCCATCAAGACCTACGTAACGGTGCCATCCGATTGTAGCACCCATTTCAATTGCGAAACGTTTCGTTACTGCTTTTGGTAGCACAGATTCTTTGTACTCAGCAGTTTGAGCTTCAAAGCGATCCATAGATGGCATGCTAACAACAGCTGCATCAACGCCGTCTGCTGCTAGAGCTTTTTGCGCTTCAATTGCTAAGCTTACTTCAGATCCAGTTGCAATTAAGATTACATCAGCAGTTTCTTTTTTGCTTGCAGAAACTACATATGCACCTTTTGCTACTTTTTCATAAGTGTCGTCTTTTGCACCTTCTAATGTTGGAAGATCTTGACGAGTTAACACTAATGCAGTTGGTGTTTTTGTTGATTCTAGAGCTAGTCTCCAAGCTGCAACTGATTCGTTACCGTCTGCTGGACGAATAACAGAAACGTTTGGCATTGCACGAAGTGCTGCTAATTGTTCAACCGGCTCATGTGTTGGACCATCTTCACCAACAGCGATACTATCATGTGTGAATACATACGTTACAGGCAATTGCATTAATGCTGCAAGGCGAATTGCTGGACGTAAGTAGTCAGAGAATACAAAGAACGTACCACCGTAAGTTTTTAAACCACCATGTAGTGCAATACCGTTCATTGCTGCACCCATCGCAAACTCACGAACACCGTACCAAATGTTTTTACCGCTGTAATCAGCTCTTGTGAAGTCTTTTTCGTTATTCATGTATGTTTTGTTAGAACCAGCAAGGTCAGCTGATCCACCAAAGAATGATGGTACAGACTCTGAAATAGCATTAATTACAGCACCTGAAGAATTACGTGTTGCTGCTTTTGATCCTAATTCATAAGTTGGTAAGCTCTGTTCCCAACCTTCTGGAAGAAGACCATTCATTGCTGCTTGCAACTCGTTTGCTAATTCTGGATATGCTTGTGCATATTCACCTAGCATCGTGTTCCATGCAGCTTGTGCAGTCTCACCAGCATCTTGTACCGTTTTACGGAAGTTGTCATATACTTCTTCTGCTACATGGAAATCTTGTTCAGCAGTCCAAGCATATGCTTCTTTCGTTAATTTTGTTTCGTCTACACCAAGCGGAGAACCGTGTGAAGCTGATTTTCCTGATTTGTTTGGAGAACCGAAACCAATTGTCGTTCTTACTTCAATTAGCGTTGGGCGTTTTTCGTCAGCTTTCGCTTCTTCAATTGCTTTTGCAATTGCTTCAATATCATTTCCATCCTCAACACGGATAACTTGCCAGCCGTATGCTGTATAACGATCTTCTACACTTTCAGAGAATGAACGATTTAAATCGCCATCTAAAGAAATATCATTTGAATCGTATAGCACTACAAGACGACCTAAGCCTAAGTGTGCAGCTAATGAAGATGCTTCAGCAGAAACGCCTTCCATTAAATCGCCATCACCGCAAATAGCGTATGTAAAATGATCCACTACATTGTACGCATCACGGTTATACTTTGCTGCTAAATGTCTTTCAGCCATCGCCATACCAACAGCTGTTGCAATACCTTGTCCAAGTGGACCAGTTGTTGCGTCTACACCTGCTGTGTGACCATACTCAGGATGTCCTGGAGTTTTACTTCCCCATTGACGGAAGTTCTTTAAATCATCCATTGTTAAGTCATAACCAGATAGATGAAGTAGGCTGTATAGTAACATTGAACCATGACCTGCAGATAATACGAAACGATCGCGGTTAAACCACGTTGGGTTATTTGGATTGTGTTTCATAAATTGAGTCCATAATGTATAAGCCATTGGTGCTGCACCCATTGGCATTCCTGGGTGACCAGAGTTTGCTTTTTCAATCGCATCAATGGATAATGTGCGAATCGTGTTGATAGAAAGTTGTTCGATTGAATGTGACATGCTATTCTTCCCTTCGCGTATGTTAGTAAACGTTTTATACATTTATATGATAGCTTCCCACGCAAGATTATACAACATGTATCGACAAATATGTTGATGTTTTTTTGATTTTTTATAAAAAAATCAATGTTTCCGGGAATGTATGGGTATTCAATATGACATACTTTTTTACTGTTTTTATTTTAGGAAGAAAGGGAATTATCTGTATTTTTATGCAAAAACATTAAATTCTCAAATAAAAAATATATCATCCATCTTCCATTACTCTGCGAAACAAATGAATACAACGCTCTAACTGAACATAAAGAACATCCTCATTAAGACAATCTCATTTTGAACCGAAATACGATCAATAATAATTGTCATCAAAATAATACCTCCACGAGATCATTTGCTTAATATAAAGTGAAACTTTAATCAGTGGGGGTTTTGTTCATCCCCCACTGATTATTAGCCCTCACCAATCGAGCTTTTACGGGCAGCAGGGCTTCCACCTAACTTCTTTGCTCCACCTGAATTTTGAGGTGGGAGTTTTACTGCCCACAAATAGCAGGATAAAAATGAAAAGCATATCAATTCCACCTGCTCCTACTAATTCTAAAATAACCATCACGCGTATATTCTCCTCAATATGCTTATACTACATACACACCCTTCTCGTAATCATTACTTCTACTGGAACCGGATCAACAGATTCGGTTTATTCACTTATTAACTTCTAAACAAGCGCATAATAAAAGACATATCAATAGATATGTCTAAATTCATCATTCACTATGTACTGAAACGATTGAAGTAGTATTACAACTGGAAAGCTATTACTCATGTATCTTTCTATTAATATCAAAAAAGATGGGCTATGCCCATCTTTTAATTTAATTTTGCATTATCTTGCTTTTTTAGAGCTTTTAATTTCGTCGGTGTAACATCCGTGCCTTCTTCGTTAACGACTTTAATTCCTTTTAATTCGTTTAACATATTTTGACGAAATCCTTTTAAATATTGTTCACGTAGCGATTGGCGCTCACGTTGTTCTTCTTCAGTTAAGCCTTCAGCTTTTGCTTTTTTCGCTAAGAAGTTAATGCGTTCAATGAGTTCGTGACTTGGCATCTCGAATCCCCCTTCTACTCAAAACTGATTATTATCATACAATAGTTAGTCCTCTTTATCAAGCAATTGCTTTGTATATTCTACATATCTTCGATGTACAGTTGCTTTTGAAACATCATGACCAAAACCACGAAGTGTTGCTGCAATTTCTTCAAAAGTTAATTCATTCCGGCGTAAACGTACAATTTCCTCAATTGGCACTTCTTTTTTCTCACGTCCTATACTTAAATGACGATTTTTCAAATTATTCTCCGGACGAAATCCTTTCTCTACCGCCCTTTGCATGCCACGCTTAATTTTTAAATTGTGAATCTTTCTTTGATACTCTTCCACAATTCCAATTATATCCAACACCATCGAGTCAGAATCCGAAAGTTGTAATTCACCATTATGCGTATGTGTATACACTTTTATTCCTTCTTTATGTAAACAATGCATTAATGCAATCTTCGCATTCCCTCTACCAAGACGCGTTTCATCTTGTATTAAAAGTACATCAACTTGTTCATCTCGAATTGTATCTAATACTTCTAATATACCATCACGTTCAATTGTATAGCCACTAGCCTGCTCTTCAATCACTTTTATCACATTCATTTGATAGCGCTCAGCTAAATGCAATAATTCATCCTTTTGACGCAATAATGATGTTTCTTGCGCTTCTTTTGTTGTACTGACACGCGCATAAACAATTGCATTCATTTTGAACCCTTCTTTCTCGCTTTATTTTCCCTCTAGTGTATCATAAATCTCCCTATTGTTCGAACTTATGTTTGTAGAATGTTTTTTCGCATGTTATACTTATTAATAAGAAAAACGAAAGAAAACGAGGTGTTAGAAAACATGGAAAAGTTAACGAAACGCCAGCAAGACATTCTCGACTTTATTAAGCTAAAAGTACAAGAAAAAGGATATCCACCTTCCGTACGTGAAATCGGTCAAGCAGTCGGCCTCGCTTCTAGTTCTACAGTGCACGGACATTTATCACGACTAGAAGAAAAAGGATATATTCGACGCGATCCAACAAAACCACGCGCAATTGAAATTTTAGGTGACAACCGAATGGAGACAGAAACACAATCTGTTATTCAAGTTCCAATCGTCGGAAAAGTTACTGCTGGTTTACCGATTACAGCAGTCGAAAGTGTAGAAGATCACTTCCCACTTCCAGCTAGTATCGTTGCTGGAGCAGATCAAGTGTTTATGTTACGCATTTCTGGAGATAGCATGATTGAAGCTGGTATCTTTGATGGTGATTTAGTTGTTGTTCGCCAACAACAGTCTGCATACAACGGTGAAATTGTAGTTGCTTTAACAGAAGATAACGAAGCAACTGTTAAACGTTTCTACAAAGAAAAAGACCATTTCCGTCTACAACCGGAAAACGCTTCTCTAGAACCTATCATTTTAAAACAAGTGTCAGTTATCGGAAAAGTAATTGGCGTATATCGTGATTTACATTAAAAATAATAAAAAGAAGATAATCCCCTTATTTATATAGGGCGTTATCTTCTTTTATATTTTGATAGATTTCCGTTCACTCAAAAGAATACATTACATTAATTATTAACGCGTTTCAATAGTAACGTCTCCAGCAGCGGTTTTACCGCTAATCTTTTTACTTCCATTACCGATCGTTATATTTTTATTTTCTTCATTAAAAATTGTCACATCTCCGGCAGCGCTTTGCCCAGTTACAACTGCATCTTGTGGTTTTTCCAATAAAGTAATATCTACATCTCCAGCGGTTGAACTTGCCTCTAAATCATATTTAGAATCATGATCAATAATATCTATATCCCCACTAGCCGTTTTGGCTGTTGCTTTCCCTATTACTTTTTTAAAATTCACCTCACCAGCTTTTGTAGATCCCTCCACACTCTTTGCTGTTACATGTTTCAAATCCACTTCTCCAGCTAGTGTTTCAACACTTACGCGGTCACTTTTCACATTACTTATTTCTATTTGTCCAGCGGATGAATTTACTTTTATCTCTTGATAAGAACGTTCAGGTACTAATATAGTCAATGCAGGCGCTTGAAATCCGAAATTGTAAAATGAAAAATCAAATGAAACACCTTTTTCTATTTCCCCTATAACTTTTAATGTGTCACCATCTTCAGCAATACGAATCTCCTGTTTACTTATGTCTCCTGTTTGCTTTACATAAAAAGAGGAATCAGGAGATTTTTGTACAACAATATCTCCAGCATCTAACTTAACTTCTACATTTTTTAGCGTTTCGTTTTTAATAACTTCTTCCTTATTTCCTTTCTCCACAGTTTCTACTGCTTTTTTATATGTTTGTGAAATCCCTATTACTCCAATAATGATACAAGCGATAGCTACTAATAATATTTTTTTCATCATCTACTCCCCTTTTATCATTTTGAAGTTCCATATTACATAGCGCACACATAATCTTTTAAACCACTTCGTACTATAATAAGCTACAATACATAACAACAAACCTACTCCAACAAACGTTATACTAACGAAAAGATCCAACCATATAAAAGTACCCATGAACACTTTTAAAATAACGAAAAATGGTGTCACTACACTAGCAATACCACCCACCCAAAAGGAAAATATAAAAGCTATAATTGCAATTAATGGGCCTAACACAATAATAAAGTTAAACAAACTAAGTCCAACCGCTGCCATGACAGCTCTTGTTATATTTGAAGTCGATGGGTCTTTTTTCATCTCATCAAAGCGATACAAAACAAGCAAGTCTTTCGCAATTACCTTCGGAGAGCCAAGCCCTTTTATTATTTCTGATTCAGTTTTCCCCTCTTCTATCCCAAATTGAAAATGCTCTTCATAATCAAATAAAATATCTTGTCGCTCTTCTTCTGGTAACTTTCTAAGATGACTTGATAATTCTTTAAGAAACCGTTCTTTACTCATCCCATTCCACCCCTTCAATAATTTCTTGAACACCTTTAGCAAAATCACGCCACTCTGTTACTAATAACGTAAGTTGCATCTCTCCTTGCTCTGTTAACTGATAATATTTACGGGGCGGTCCTTCCGTGGATTCTTTTAAATATGTTTGAAAATATTCCTCTTTCGTTAAACGACGTAATAGCGGATATACAGAACCTTCCGATATTAAAAATTTATTTGAAATTTGCTGAACAAGTTCATAACCATAACAATCCTTACGTTTTACAAGCGCCAATACACACAGTTCTAACACACCTTTTTTAAATTGAACGTTCAAGGACAATCCCCCCTTTCTTATTTCAGTACCGTTCAATAAACAGTACCTATTATATCCATAATATACCATCAGGTACTGTTTATTGCAAGGTACTATATTTTTGCAATTTTATTTATCAAACACTGAGCAAAACATACAATATCGAAGAAATACAATAGCATTTTAAAGAATCTCCTTGATTTTTCCGGGCATTTTGCGGACACCTATTCAATTTATTTCACCAGCACCTATGTTGCCCACAAATAAAAAAAGCCCTAATACCGTAGTATTAGGGCTTTTTTCTCTCTTAGTATAGAGACATATATTGATCGCGTTCCCATTGGTGAACTTGAGTTCTAAAAATATCCCACTCAATCTCTTTCGCTTCGATGAAGTGCTCAAGTAAATGCTCTCCTAGTGCACCGCATACTACTTCATTAGATTGTAATGTAACTAACGCTTGCGCTAATGTTGCTGGTAAGTCAACGATACCCGCTTCTTCGCGCTCTTCTTTTGTCATTACGTAGATGTTACGGTCTACTGCAGCCGGCGGAGTTAATTTGTTTTTAATTCCGTCAAGACCTGCCGCTAATAATGTAGCCATTACTAAATATGGGTTTGCAGCTGGGTCAACACTACGTACTTCTACGCGTGTACTAATACCACGAGATGCAGGGATACGTACTAATGGGCTACGGTTTTGTGCAGACCATGCTACGTAACAAGGAGCTTCGTATCCAGGTACTAAACGCTTGTAAGAGTTTACAGTTGGGTTTGCTACCGCTGTAAATGCTGGTGCGTGTTTTAAAATACCTGCGATAAAGTGACGAGCATCATCACTTAATTGTAAATCACCGTTTTGATCGAAGAATACGTTCTCTCCATTTTTAAATAATGATAAGTTACAGTGCATACCTGAACCGTTCACACCGTATAATGGTTTCGGCATAAATGTTGCGTGTAAACCATGTTTACGAGCAATTGTTTTTACAACAAGTTTGAATGTTTGAATGTCATCACATGAGCGAATTGCATTTGCATATTTAAAGTCAATTTCGTGTTGACCTGGTGCAACCTCATGGTGAGATGCTTCAATTTCAAAGCCCATTTCTTCAAGTTCAAGAACGATATCACGACGACAGTTTTCCCCTAAATCCATCGGTGCAAGGTCGAAGTATCCACCGTTATCGTTTAATTCTAATGTTGGATTTCCTTTTTCATCTACTTTAAATAGGAAGAATTCTGGCTCTGGTCCAAGATTGAAATCTGAGAATCCTAAAGCTTCCATTTCTTTTAACACACGTTTTAAGTTGTTACGTGGGTCTCCATCAAACGGAGTGCCATCCGCATTGTAAATGTCACAAATTAGACGAGCAACTTTACCTTTTTCAGCAGTCCATGGGAAAATTACCCAAGTATCTAAGTCAGGATATAAATACATATCAGATTCTTCAATACGTACAAAACCTTCAATAGAAGATCCATCAAACATCATTTTGTTATCAAGAGCCTTTGTTAATTGGCTCACTGGAATTTCTACGTTTTTAATTACTCCTAAAAGGTCTGTAAATTGTAAGCGGATATACTTTACATTCTCTTCTTTCGCCAAACGGAAAATATCTTCTCTTGTGTACCTAGCCATTATAAATTCCTCCTTAGTCCCTCTAAACACCTTCAGAATCAGTTATCTTTAGTGAAAAAACCTTGAAATGTCACCTTGTCGCAATGAAGTTCGATTAAATCTACCTGTATGTTGTAGTTCGTCTCGAAGTATTTTGCGAAGCTCAGTTTTTGAAATTTCTTTCGTTTCTTCTTTTACTTTCACTGCTTCTGTTTGATTTTCTTTCATTAGTAACACTTGTTTAATACCAGCCATATTCAAGCCTTGATCTAATAAATCTTTAATCTCTAACAACTTATCTACATCGTTAAATGAAAATAATCTACGATTCCCCTTTGTACGGGTTGGAGAAACAAGATTATGCTCTTCATAGTAGCGAATTTGACGTGCAGATAATTGTGTTAAATCCATAACAATACCAATAGGAAACAGCGGAGCAGAACGTCTATCTTCTTTCATCGTTTCAGTTCCTCCTTCGCCTTAACTGCTTCTCATTTTATACCATGTTATGTTTAGTGTCAATAGATGTTAGCTTTTCTTACATGATTTTTTTATAAATTTTTTCATTCTTTTTTCTAATTGCACAAATCATTACTTTCACACGAAAAAAAGCCGTCGAAATCGACAGCTTCCCTTTAAGAAATTGTTAATAAATCCTTTTCAATTAATGCATCGATTGCAGAACAAATCGCAATTTTAACATGCGAATACGTTAATCCACCTTGCACATATGCAACATACGGTGGTCGAATCGGGCCATCAGCAGACAATTCAATACTCGCACCTTGAATAAACGTTCCCGCAGCCATAATTACATCATCTTCATAACCTGGCATATAGTTCGCATACGGCGTGAAGTGAGAATTAATCGGCGATGCGTATTGAATCGCTTGACAGAACGCTATCATACGATCTTTATCGTCAAATTGAACAGACTGAATTAAATCCGTCCTTGGCGCATTCCATGCTGGTGATGTATTCATTCCTAACTTTTCTAAAAATGCAGCTGTAAAAATCGCACCTTTTAGCGCTTGTCCCGCTACATGCGGTGCTAAGAAGAAACCTTGATACATTTCTTGCAGACTGTATAAAGACGCTCCTGCTTCCGCACCGATTCCTGGAGATGTTAAACGATATGCACACGCTTCAACATACTGCTCTTTACCAACAATGTAACCACCAGTTTTAACAATTCCACCGCCAGGGTTCTTAATAAGCGAACCTGCCATTAAATCTGCACCAACATGACATGGCTCTTGCTCTTCAATAAACTCGCCATAACAGTTATCTACAAATACAACAACATCAGGCTTAATTTCTTTAACAAACGCTACCATCTCTTTAATTTGAGAAATAGTAAATGACGGACGAGTAGCATAACCTTTCGAGCGTTGAATACCAACCATCTTCGTATTACTATGAATTGCGGCTGCAACAGCTTCAAAATCAACAAGCCCCTCTTCAGTAAGCGGAACTGCATTATAGCCAATATTATATTCTTTAAATGAACCTACACCTTTTCCGCGTACACCAACGATTTCTTCTAACGTATCATACGGTTTCCCCGTTATGTATAGCAACTCATCTCCCGGACGTAAAATACCAAATAAAGCTGTTGAAATAGCGTGAGTTCCTGAAATGATTTGCGGACGAACAAGACCAGCTTCCGCTCCAAATACATCAGCATACACTTTCTCTAACGTGTCACGGCCAATATCATCATAACCATAACCTGTCGTCGGAATAAAATGCGAATCGCTAATTTTATGTTTACGAAAACTTTCTAATACACGAAACTGATTACTTTCAATTACTTCATCCGCACGTTTATGTACTTCTGTAATCTGGCTCTCTACTTCTTTTACGATCGGAGCAATTTTTTCTCCATTTTTCAAACGATCAAACATGTTTATTTTCTCCTTCTTCCACTAAATATCTCTTTAATTGCCCATTAAGCGATGAATGAGCAAATATATACCCTGTACAATCATATACAAATTTTCCTTCCAAAAACTCCATCTTTGTTAATAGCGTCTCTGTCTTTAATAGCGTTAACAACTTGCCTTCACTCGGAGGAATTTCCACTTGATAACGATCCATTTCTTCCTTCATCTGTTTTTCTATTGCTTCTTTTATATGTAATAAGTCACTTTCTTCAAAAGCACTAGTCATTAAGAAGTCACTTTTCGGAAATGGAATGAAATTTTGATGCAACTTATCCTTTTTATTATAAAGCGTAATAATAGGAATATGATTAATTTCAAGGTCTGACAATAATTCTTTTACCGTTTGCTCATGCCCTACGTAATTAGGGTCTGCCGAATCAACAACATGCAAAATCACATCCGCTTCACCAGCTTCTTCTAACGTAGAACGAAAAGCAGCAATTAGTGACGTAGGTAAATCTTGTATAAAACCAACTGTATCAGTCAGTAGCACTGTATAACCAGAAGGTAATGGCATCTTCCTTGTTGTCGGATCTAACGTTGCAAACAATAAGTTTTCTTCAAACGTATCCGCTTCCGTTAACCTATTAAACAACGTGGATTTCCCTGCATTCGTATATCCTATTAACGAAATTTGAAATACTTTATTATCTTTTCTTCTCTCACGATATCTTTTCCGATGTTCCACAACAACCGCAAGTTGTTTCTTTATTTCATCAATACGCGATCGAATATGACGACGATCTGTTTCAAGTTTTGTCTCTCCCGGTCCTCTTGTACCAATCCCGCCACCCAGACGAGATAAAGACAAACCTTGCCCCATAAGGCGCGGCATCGTATATTGCAACTGAGCTAATTCTACTTGAAGCTTACCTTCTCTCGATTTCGCACGTTGCGCAAAAATATCTAATATTAATTGCGTTCGATCAATTACTCTTGCATCTAACACCGAAGATAGATTTCGAATTTGACTCGGTGTTAACTCGTTATTAAATATAATAACTGCTGGTTCTAATTCTTCAGTTAAAGCCGCAAGCTCTTCTAATTTACCTTTCCCTATATAAGTCGCCGGATGGAACTTCGGACGTTTTTGCGTCGTTGATACTAACACTTCCGCTCGAGCAGTCTTAGCTAGCGATGCAAGTTCTTTCATGGAATGCATAAATTTTTCATCATCATCTTGCGACAATTGACAGCCAACTAATATGACTTTTTCTTTTTCTTCCATCAAATATGTTCACTCATCCTTTTCGAATTTTAAACCTTCTAATATAATAGCAGAGGAAGCATATTTCATCTAGTTAGCGGGGGAGAAAATTCATGGCATGGGAGATTTTTAGCATCATAGGCACAATCGCCTTCGCACTAAGCGGAGCCATTGTTGCAATGGAAGAAGATTATGATATTTTCGGGGTATATATTTTAGGAATGGCAACCGCATTTGGGGGAGGTGCCCTTCGTAATTTATTAATCGGTTATCCAATCGTCGCATTTTGGCAACAAGACATGTTATTCCAAATCGCACTTTTATCAATGACGATTATTTTTCTTTTTCCAAATAAATTAATTAGACATTGGAAAAAGTGGGAAAACATCACGGACGCCATCGGCTTATCAGCATTCGCTGTACAAGGAGCACTATATGCTCAAAAACTAGATTTACCAATTAGCGCTACAATTGTAGCTGCAGTTTTAACCGGCATCGGCGGTGGTATTATTCGTGATCTTTTAGCTCGCAGAAAACCTCTTGTCCTTCGAGCTGAAGTATATGCGTTTTGGACAATTTTAGCAGGTTTCTTAATTGGCGCTAAAATTATCGTTAGCGATTGGGCTCTATACACCTTATTCATTTTAATTGTTTGCTTCCGCATGATTTCTATTCATTACAAATGGCATTTACCGCATCGACGCATCGATACAAATGAACGTTCAATGCATAAATAGCACTCTAACCTCTTTACATATCGTAAAGAGGTTTTTCTTTTCTAACGAGTTTTTCTTCACATAATGTTTATACTAATTTTTAAAGTGAGGTGAATACAAATGACAAACCACGTTAATAAAGGTGCTCAAAAAAGCTCAGTAGGTCAAATTGAACACGATCCTAATTCAACACACGAAAAAAGCGCTAAAATGGAGCGCTTCCATAAATCTTACCAAGAAAAAGCGAAAAAAGAGTAAATACACTTATACACAAAAAACAGACGCACAGTTTACGTACTGTGCGTCTCCTCTTCAAGCATCAAATCCATACTTGATATCCCAATCAAATCATATTTATCATACGTATCCTCTTGTAACAATCGCATAGCTTGTGTGCGAATTGATTTTTCAACAATATTCCGTACGTATCGCCCATTACTAAACGATGTAATTTGTGACGAATACTTTACCGCGTGTAAATGATCTCTAAATTTCCACTCTGCTTCTTTCGACAACTGATATTCACGCTCTTCATACATTCTCTTCCCAATTTCCAACAACTGATTTACCGAGTAATCCGCAAATTCAATAATAAACGGAAAACGAGATTGTAACCCTGGATTTAATGAAAGAAAATGATTCATCTCTCTTGAATATCCAGCTAAAATTAATACAAAGCCGTGTTGCTTATCTTCCATATGCTTCACAAGTGTATCAATAGCTTCCTTCCCAAAATCCTTCTCTCCACCCCTCGCTAATGAATACGCCTCATCAATAAATAAAATCCCTCCCATAGCCTTCTTTATTAAATCCCTTGTCTTTTGTGCTGTATGACCGATGTACTCACCTACAAGATCAGCACGTTCAGCTTCAACTAAATGCCCTTTCGATAAAATATTCATCTCAAACAACAATTTCCCTATCATTCTAGCAACGGTTGTCTTCCCAGTACCGGGATTACCCCTAAATAACATGTGAAGCACTTGCTTCTCAGACTTCAACCCCACCTCTTGCCTTTTTTTATTCACAAAAATCCAAGCATAAATTTCTTTTATTATCTTTTTTATATCATCCATCCCAACAAGTTTTCCCATCTCTTCTTCAATTCTCTGCAACATCTCATGTTTAGTAGTGGTTTCACTTGAAATTACTGCTTTATTTTCTGATGCCGGTAACGAAATTTTTTTTCGATGGTTTAATACAATATTAATTTGATTGTTATTTTTCTTACGCATCGATTGTTCCATACAATCACCTCATTTTATCCACTCACCAAATATTATTATTCCAGTCTCTCTTTCAAATGCCTATTTTCAGAAAAGTTTGCTATAATATAAGAAATAATTAAGGTGGTGGGACTATGGAAACAACGGAATTCCATGATACAATACAAGCCTTTTCTATTTTTTTATTGAATAAAGGTCGAAAGCCTTCAACCATTAAACGTTATGTTTATGACATCGAAGATTTCGGACATTGGTTAGAAAAAAAACAAAAGCTCCCTTCCAGTAATATATGGGCGACACTTTGTACAAAAGACTATGAAGATTACTTTTCCGACTTAAAAAAGAATCGACACTACTCAGAGAAAACAATGCACCGTGTATTTATTGTACTAAATAGAATGCATCATTTTCTTAACATTCCCAATCCATTGAAAAATATGGAAATTTCCATTCAACCAGATCGCACACTACGTAACGAAGATTTCATTTCATCTGATGAAGAAAAAAGATTAAAACACATAGTCACTTCATTGGAAGGCCTTTCAGAAAAACAACGTCCTGTGCGCCCTTTATTAATGGATCGTAATATCACTATTTTAAACTTATTAATCGACTATGGTTTATCCTTACAGGAACTTACAGCATTAACTATGCATCACGTTCACTTTGAAACTAACACATTATCTATCCCAGCAACCGCAGGGGTAGAAAGAACAATTTCATTAACGAAAGAAGACAAAAAACAACTGTACACTTACTACAAAAGCATTCCTGAACCCGTTCGTCCAAAATACCATAGTAATGACCCACTGTTTGTCGCATTCGATTTTAATCGCGGAACATACAGATGGGTATACGAAAATGATGCGCCGAAAGGATTAACAGAAATCGCTATCCAAAAAATGATTCGCCTCGAAGTAGCTAGAGCTAATTTACGAAAAGGAATCTCAGGACAACACTTTCGTAACACCTATATTTTAAACTTAATAAAAAAAGAAACTCCGGAGTCAGAAATTATAAAACTAGCTGGATTCAAATCAAAAATTTCACTAAAACGATATTATCAATACGCAGAAAATAGAAAAAACGCCTTAAATTAAGGCGTTTTTTCTATTTTTTCTTTAAACAAACAATTTTATTATGACCATTTAACTATTTTTTGCATCTACTATGATGAGTTTCGTTCACATTCTCATTAGAAAGGAGAGATTTAATGTCTCGTTATAACGACAATGAAAATAAATACTCCAAGCCATGCTTTCCAAGTAGCGCCGGACGAATCCCAAATACCCCATCAATCCCAATTTCTAAAGCACAAATTAGAACATTTCGAGCAATCATTAACGATTTAATAAAAATAATTCCAAAACTTTTCGCTAATCCATCCCAAAAAAACATAGAGGATCTAATAGATACATTGCAACTACTAAGCAAATTCATCTGTTCACTAGACGCCACTTCCGCTCTGAAAGCACAAGGATTGGCCATTATTAAAAATTTAATAACTATATTAAAAAATCCAAACTTCGTAGCAAGCGCCGTATTTATTGAACTTCAAAACCTAATTAATTATTTACTATACATTACCAAACTATTCCGAATTGACCCGTGTACACTCCAAGAACTCCTTAAACTAATAGCCGAATTACAAACCACCCTAGTTAATTCAGCTTCGTTCGGCAGAGGACCTACTGGACCTACCGGACCTAGAGGCAACACTGGCGCTACTGGTGCTACCGGACCTAGAGGCAACACTGGCGCTACTGGTGCTACC